>JAJXWR010000050.1 GCA_021781515.1 Pseudomonadota bacterium | reverse complement strand
TCATTTTCCTTTTTTTCAGTTACATACTATCAGTCAACACCCGAAGTCATGGCCATTACTCTGACCGTACTCTGCCATACTCCCGGTCTAAACAGTGTAACTCATAATAATTAAAGTGCTTTTTCAACATGCAGATTTTGCAACACCTGCCGCAGATTTAATGCCAGGCTATAACGCAAATTATCAACAATAACCCGTATATTCATATGGTTATCACGCAAACCCGGTTGTATATCAAAAAAAATACCCGGGTCTGTGTCTTCATCAGCAGCCAGTATTTCTACCGGCCCCAGTGCGTCCTGCCCCACTGCGGCGACACGAACGACCGTCGTGCGGTGCCCGACGTGTTGCAAACGTTCCTGAACCCGGGCGACCGATACCCCTTCCTTGAATGCAAGAAAGAGTTGCAGTTGCAATCCATAAAATACCGGCACCTGAATTCGCTGCAGTTCCAGTTGCAGCGCCGCACAATCCAGATGCGCCAGAATCGTGCGCCGGGAACGCAGCACCGCCGCTGTGTCCACTGGCAACAGATTGAAAGCCCACTGGCTGCTGGCCAGTGAATGCACTGCTCCCTTCCCGTTCAACAGACTGACAATCTCCCGGATCATTTCCGGTACGCCCTTCTCGCCGTACTGGGACACCGACTCCAGCGATACAATAGCCGCCTGTTCCAGACCCATGGCCATCAAGGGTCGCAACACCGTCACGGTCAGATCAACTTCTGGGGAAGCCAGCCAGATCACCCGTGGATCCGCCTGACCGGTGTGTGGTTCTTCCAGCAGCAGCCGCAGGGACACCCCAGGGAAACAGTGGTTGATCTGTGCCAGATCTCCGTTAATCACCACAATGACGCTATCCTCAGCCTCCTGAAAATCCGCATACCCACAGAGCGGCAAGGCCCGTTGGCGAAAAGCCAGTAATGATTCTGCTTCAGCGGTTTCTGTCTCTTCCTCCGCCTCTTCTTCCCATTCCCTCGGGTTTTCTACCAGACGCAACACCTGAATCTGTGGATCCAAAGACTCCAGTGCCCACAACACGGCCTGTGTACGCTCACCCCGATCCGCTCCCCACAGCCCCAGGCGTCTAATCACCAGTGACTCCTTCTTCGACCAGAATACGCAGCATCCGGCGCAAGGGTTCGGCCGCCCCCCACAGTAACTGGTCACCACAGGTAAAGGCACTCAGGTAGTGCGGCCCCATATTCATCTTGCGCAAACGGCCCACTGGAACCGTCAACGTACCGGACACCGCCGCCGGTGTCAGTTGCTGCATACTCGCCTCCCGGGTATTGGGGACCACCCGCACCCAGGAATTGGCCCCGGCCAGCACACCTTCAATATCTGCGAGCGGTATATCCTGACGCAATTTAATCGTCAGTGCCTGAGCATGACAACGCATGGAGCCGACACGCACGCACAGACCATCCACCGCCACCGGCGACTGAAGGCCGAGAATTTTATTAGCCTCCGCCTGGCCTTTCCATTCTTCCCGGCTTTGTCCATTCTCCAGTTGCTTATCAATATAGGGAATGAGACTGCCGGCCAATGGCACTCCAAAATACTGTTGTGGAAAATCTGCCGACCGTAACTGACTGGAAATCTGCCGGTCAATACTTAAAATATTACTGGCGGGATCGGCCAGTGTGGCAGCGACACTCTGATGCAGGACGCCCATGCCCTGTAGCAGCTCCCGCATGTTGTTCGCTCCGGCACCGGAGGCCGCCTGATAGGTCATGGCACTCATCCATTCCACCCAGTCCCGCTGAAACAACGCCCCCAACGCCATTAACATCAGTGATACCGTGCAATTTCCCCCAATAAAATTACGCAGGCCTTGCCTTAATCCGCCACGGATCACCTGATCATTGACCGGATCAAGCACAATCAACGCATCAGGCTGCATTCTCAAGGTCGAAGCGGCATCAATCCAGTAGCCGTTCCAGCCCTGCTGACGCAACTGCGCAAACACCTTCTGGGTGTACTCGCCTCCCTGACAACTGATAATGACCTGCATCTGCCGCAACGCAGCAATATCCAGTGCATCCGCCAACGGTGCCAGACCACTGCCGGCAAACCCAGGTGCGGGTTCTCCTACCTGCGACGTGGAAAAAAACACCGGTTCAATCACGGAAAAATCCTGTTCTTCCTGCATGCGCTGCATGAGCACCGATCCCACCATGCCCCGCCAACCGACTAGTCCTGTTCTCAATTTCATCATTAGGTGCATGAAACACCGGCAGTTCAACCGGTGCGGTGTGGCTTACCTGTCACGCCTCCATTATTGCCACATTATCACCACTGCATCCCCGGCTCGCCGTAATCGCAGGCAATGCCGGTAAGATACACCCTATCACCGCTGGGTTACGACGAAGACCGCTGATCCTGCAACGCCTTGACCACCGCCGCCCCCATCGCCCGGGTTCCGCATATCGCCTGCCCGGCACTGGCTATATCAGCGGTACGCAACCCCTGATCCAGCACCTGACCCACCGCCTGCTCTATCGCCACGGCCGCCGCCACCTCGTGAAAAGTATAGCGCAGCATCATTGCCACCGACAGAATCATCGCCAATGGATTGGCCTTGTCTTGCCCGGCAATGTCCGGTGCTGAACCATGACAGGGTTCATACATCCCTTTGCCCGCCGCATCCAGCGAGGCTGAAGGTAACATCCCGATGGATCCGGTCAACATGGCCGCTTCATCGGACAGAATATCGCCGAACAGATTGCCGGTGACAATGACATCAAACTGTTTCGGTGCCCGCACCAGCTGCATGGCGGCATTATCCACGTACATGTGTCGCAGTTGCACGTCCGGATAATCCCGGCCCACCTCGATCATTATTTCTTTCCACAGTTCCGTAACCTCCAGCACATTGGCCTTGTCCACGGACAGTACCTGTCGCCGCCGCTGCTGTGCCAGTTCGAAGGCCACTCTGGCAATCCGTCGGATTTCTGACTCCCGGTACACATCGGTGTTGAAGCCCTCCCGTTCACCGTTTTCCAGTGTACGGATCCCGCGGGGCTGACCAAAATAAATCCCTCCGGTCAACTCACGCACAATCAATAAATCCAACCCGGCCACGACCTCAGGTTTCAGGGTGGAAGCTTCGGCCAGTTGTGGATAAAGTAAAGCCGGACGCAGGTTGGCAAACAGCCCCAGCGCCGCCCGTAGCGCCAGTAGTCCGCGTTCTGGCCGGATCGCCCGTTCGATCCTGTCCCACTGGGGTCCGCCGACAGCCGCCAGCAATACCGCTTGCGCCGCTTGCGCCGCCTGCAGCGTTGCCTGCGGCAATGGCACACCAGCTGCCTCAATGGCGGCTCCGCCCAGTAACTGGCTTTCCCAGGTCAGCCCCAGTGAATACTGCTGACTGACCACCTCCAGCACCCTTACTGCCTCTGCCATGATTTCAGGCCCGATACCATCGCCGGGCAACAAGACAATATGCCGTCTATGGGTCATTTCTTTATTCGTTATATTCATTAACTATTTTTACCTCAATCTACTCGTTGGACTGCAAGCCAAACAGCCAGGGTGCCTGCTGCCGCCGCCGTGCTTCAAAGGTGCTGATACGTTCAGCCTGCTGCAAGGTCAGTCCAATATCATCCAGCCCATGCAACAGGCAATATTTACGAAAGGACTCCACCGCAAAACCAAGGTGCTGCCCCGAAGGCGTTATTACTTCCTGCGCCTCAAGATCCACCACCAGTCGGTACCCCGGGTGTTCTGCCACTTCGGCAAACAGCTGACGTATCCACTCTGGCGGCAATACCACGGGCAACAAACCATTTTTATAGCAGTTATTAAAAAAAATATCGGCAAATCCAGGCGCAATAATCACCCGGAAGCCATATTCCATCAATGCCCAGGGGGCATGTTCCCGCGACGAACCACAACCGAAATTCTGTTCCGCCAGCAACACCGATGCCCCCTGATAACGGGCCTGATTCAGCACAAAATCCGGATTCAACAACCGGGAGTTTATATCCTGACCCGGATACCCCTCGTCAAGATAACGCCATTCATCAAACAGATTAACGCCATAACCGGTACGGAAAATACTTTTGAGAAACTGCTTGGGAATAATCTGGTCGGTGTCCACGTGGGCACGATCCAGTGGAACGACCAAACCATCAATACGTTTGAACTGTTGCATACTTCACTCTCCCGAATTTGATTCAGCCTTGTCGCACATCGACAAAATGGCCGGCTATCGCCGCCGCCGCTGCCATGGCCGGGCTGACCAGATGCGTACGTCCGCGCGGACCCTGCCTGCCTTCAAAATTGCGATTAGAAGTCGAGGCACAATGTTCTTCCGGGCCGAGCCGATCGGCATTCATCGCTAGGCACATGGAACAGCCTGGTTCACGCCATTCAAAACCGGCTTCCAGAAATACCTGATGCAGACCCTCTGCTTCCGCCTGCGCCTTGACCCGCCCCGATCCCGGCACCACCAACGCCTGGCGAATATGCGCCGACACTTTTTTTCCACGCACAACCGCAGCGGCCGCCCGTAAATCTTCAATACGCGCATTGGTACAGGAACCAATAAACACCCGATGCAAGGGAATGGCATGCACCGACATTCCGGGAGTCAATCCCATATACGCATAGGCATGCGTCCATGCCTGGCGGCGCGCCTCATTATCACACTGCGCCGGATCAGGCAACACCTCGTCAATGGCCACCACCATTTCCGGAGAAGTCCCCCAACTCACCTGCGGCCTGATCTGCGAAGCATCCAGAGGAACGATCCGATCAAACACCGCCTCTGCATCAGAGTGCAAGGTTTGCCAGTGAGCGACTGCGGCCTTCCACGACTCGCCTGTCGGCGCATAGGGCCGTCCCTGCAAATAATCGATAGTGGTCTGATCGACCGCCACCAGCCCCACCCGGGCACCGGCCTCAATGGCCATATTGCATACCGTCATCCGGCCTTCCATGCTCAATGCCCGAATCGCCGAACCGGCAAATTCTATGGCATAGCCATTGCCGCCATCCGTTCCGATGGCCCGGATAATGGCCAATACCAGGTCTTTGGCACTGACTCCCTCCCCCAGGCGGCCTTCCACCCGCACCTGCATGCTACGGGATTTTCTCTGAATCAGGCACTGGGTGGCCAATACATGCTCCACTTCCGACGTGCCTATACCATGCGCCAGACAGGCAAACGCACCGTGGGTCGCCGTATGCGAGTCACCACACACCACCGTCATGCCCGGCAGCGTCAACCCCTGCTCCGGCCCCACCACATGTACAATGCCCTGACGGGGGTCGTTAATCGTCCACTCCAAAATACCAAAATCCCGGCAATTATCATCCAGTGTCTGCACCTGAAGACGCGACGTGGGTTCTTCAATACCCGCCACCCCGCGCTGCCGTTCCTGCAACACGGTAGGCACATTATGATCCGGCATCGCTACATTGGCATCAATCCGCCAGGGAGTACGCCCTGCCAGTCGCAACCCCTCAAAGGCCTGTGGCGATGTCACTTCGTGTAACAGGTGCCGGTCGATATAGATCAGACAGGAGCCATCTTCCCGTTCCTGCACCAGATGTTCCTGCCATAACTTGTCATACAGTGTCATACCCGCCATAAGATACTCCCACACGATTACCAAAGCTCAACACCGGCTGAGCAACACCGATTGAAACCTTAAAGCAGCCTGCTGTACAAGCCAAGAACCGCAGTCACCGGATCTTTTTCTGCCAAAAATCACTTTATCCAGGCCATCCGTTGAAGATTGTAGCGTACTACGGCCTCCTGCAGTACCCCAGCCGCCGCTGAAATCATTTTCTCACCGCCCGTAGACCGGCAGTTTATCCCGATCCGCCTCAGTGCGCACTATTCCAGTGTTGGGTATCGGCGGAATTCAGGGTATGCCAATACAGGAGTTGTGCCTGCGGATGACGTTGACGGCACTTGAGGACGGCGGCAAAAGTTTTGGCGGTATAGGTGGAGTCCAGCGGACAGGCGACGGTGTCTGCAAATAGCTGTGCTGCCGCCTCAGCGTCGGCGGTAGCGACCCCGTAGCCACTACCAAACTCCGTATCATCGAAATCAAAATGCACGGCAGGAACACGGATGCCCCATAGTGCCAGATGCTGCCGCAGCAGATTAATCTGTGCCTCTACCGTCTGGCGGTTACAGACTGACCACGGCCCCAGACGTTCCTGTGCCACACGGACACCAACGACTCGGGTGTTCCAGCCGAGCAGAGCACAGCCCGTCGCCAGCCCGGCCAGGGTAGCCGAAGAACCTACCGCTACAAAAATCCGATCCGGAATAGGGAAATGCTCACGCGCTTGCTGTTCTGCCAGTTCGATGGCCGCCAGCACCAAGGCCAGTGCCCCGGCAAATCCGGAACCTCCCGCAAACACCCGTAAGGCCAGAGGGTGGCGGAGTGGCGCTTCCAGCGAATAGGAGAGCACACAGCGCCACAGGCTATGCCGGTGCCAGAGTTCTGCACCCAATTGTTGCAATCGTGCCTGGGTGTGTAAAACGGCCGGGGTCACCGGTTGATCAAAAAGAATAACCGTGGTCTGTAGCTCACATTGTCGTGCAAAAAACGCAGTCGCCAGCCCATGGTGCGTTCCCAATGCCCCGAACGTAACAATGCGCCGGTATTTTTTTGCCAAGGCATGACCAAGAATAAATTCCAGTTTGCGTACTTTGTTGCCACCGTAGCCAGGATGCGTCAGATCATCACGTTTAATCCAGAGCATTCCCCGGCCAGGAAAATCCCAGGCCTGTACCGGGGTGGGCACCTTGAGCAATGGGTAGCGCGGCATCTGCCTTGCGACCTGTTGCAAAAGCAGTGGTAGCCTACTCCCGTCAGGTGGCATAACAGCAGCACCTGCAGACAGGCATCAGGACCAGAAATAACTTTTGCGGTTTTTAATCATATAATCAGCAACATAAGCAGCAATCGCCGCAATTGTCATTTTCGGTGCCACGGTCACTGATTCTGGCAATACACTGGCATCGGTAATGAACAGACCATGCACTTCATGCGACTCGCAGATTTCGTTGACCACTGAACTGAATGGGTCAATCCCCATCCGGCAGGTTCCTTGCGGCGTCAAGGAGGCCACCCGCAGACTATACAATCCCTTGGGCTCACGGGTGACACCGGCCAGGGTTTTATCCAGCGTAAATACCGAGTCAACAATCGTGGTGTCAAAGGTGGGCATCAGAACAGCCTCCGCCCCGGAGGCAAAGAATATACGGGACGCATTGGCAATGCCCGCTTTCAGGTCATTGAGGTTACGATCACTCAGCGTCCAGTCGATGTGTTTGCTACCCAGCACCGGATCTCCATCCCAGTGCACTTGCCCCTGCCCTTCATCCTGGACAAACACCTGCAACATCGCATAGTAACGGTACTCTCCCATAAACCTGAGGTGGGTTTTCTGTACACCCAATCCCCCGGTAGACAGGAGCTGCACCGGTTCTGGCAGTCCGGAAATCATGAATGTCTGGCCGTCATGCGGAGCCAGAAACTGGTCTACGCACACCCCGGACAAGGCCCCGCGCCAGCCATAGACCGCCTGGGGAAAACGACCGATCACCGAAACAAAAGGGTTCAGGTAAAGATTCTGGCCGACCATGCCCGACTGCAGACCAATGCCACTTTTTTGCAACAGCATGGGCGACTGAATGGCACCGGCTGCAAGAATGACGGCCTGGGCATCCACCCGGATTTCCGTGACTTTTTCTCCGGATTCCGGATCAATCACATTGGCCAGCACCCCATTGGCCCGGCCATCCGACACCAGGATTTTCCAGACATGACAGTCTGAAAAAAGCTTGGCTCCCATGGCGACCGCCCAAGGCAGATGGGTAACCAGTGTCGACTGTTTCCGGTCAGAGACACAGCCTGCCAGACAGTGTCCGGTCAAGGCACATTCTTTAACCGTCCGAGCCAGTGGTTTCCACGACCAGCCCATGTCGTCACAGCCCTGAATGACTTTATTGGCCGTCTCGTTGATTTCATGAGGTTCATTGATATGTACAGACCAATGTTTTTCTACCTTGCGATAAAAAGGCTCCAGCTTGTCCGGTGCTAAGGCCTTGAGCTGCAATTCCTCGGCCCAGCGTTTGAGAATATAATCCGGTGCCCGAAAGGCAACGGCGGCATCAATGACAGTGGATCCCCCCATACCACGGCCCTGGAATACCGGTACATCAAACGTGGAGTTGACCTGAATCCCACCATCGACATAGTTGCGCTGTAAGGTTTCCGCCATGTCTTCATGCATCATACTGCTGGGAATATAAGGACCGGATTCCAGTACCACGACTTTGAGTCCGGCATTGGCCAGTTCATACGCCATGATCGACCCACCGCAACCGGCACCAACCACCACGGCATCTGCGGTAATGCGCAGGGTTTTTTGCACATGGTCTTGCGCCTGGACAACGGGTATACCGTCCTTGGGCACTTCATGAAAAATCATCGCTGAACTCCCTGTGAATCATCCGGTTCCCTCACTTTTATGTCAACGAGCCGCTGTCGCCCGGCAGTGGTGCATTACCCAGTTTGCGCACGCCCCAGCGAAATGAAACGGGACCGTCATAATCCAGAAACGGATTCACCCGGGCATCACGCCAGTAAGCCAGCGCCACCACCGATTTCAGGCTGGTAACCAGGCCTTTCTGGAAAAAAAGCCCATGTTGCCAGGACTCCATGTACGCCAGCGCTGCTTTCTCATCCATGGCGGAAAACCGGGTAAAACGGTAAGAAGGACTGTACTCAAAAATCTTCCCTGCCAGATTGACATTTTCCCGCACCGGTTTACTCAGGTGCCCCACCATGGAATCGATATTCTGCATCACCGGTATATCCACGGTCGTCGGCATGCCCACCAATTCTGGAGCCATAAAAATCTGCCGAATCTTGTTCAGCACCCGGTATTCCAGCAAGCTTAAATACTGAATGTCGGCGGGAACAGCCATGACCTCGCCAGCACGGGCCGGTTGTACCCAGGACAGCCCACCGGCGACAGCCGTGGCCATTAACAGCCCCGATCGTAAGAAACCCCGGCGAGTCAAGGGTAAAAACTGGTCTTGTAGAACGGATTCCAAATCCTTGTGCTGCACCATCTTTACATCCAATCCATCTGGTTATTTTCTGACATCTCTCACCAGTTTAACGCAGTTTGCGCTAAAAAGTGCCAGTTGTTACGACACCTCTACAATTTTTAGCGAATCTACCGTGAATTCTTCAGGGGTGCAGCGTCTGCCACAAGGCCATGCGTTCTCCCTCCGGGCTGGATTGCAGCCGACGCTCTGTATCCAGGCACATGACCTGTTTTTGCCGACCATAGCAGGGCCAGTCGGGATCGGGCGCTTCGCCACGGGCAAAACGGGCCCAGGCGCTGCGGATAAAGCGGCCGAGCTGACGTGCTTCGGACGTACCCGCCGTAAAAAACTGACCGAGAGGACTGTCTTCCTGCGCAAAACTCATGGGGATATCTACAACATGACAAGCGCCCAGTGACCGGTTTCCCCGGCACTTCCAGTCCATGCGATACACATAGGTCGTTTCAGGGAACTGCCCGGCCAGTGCCAGTGAACTGCGGCGAAATATCCGGTCAGATTCAAAGGCAATCATGCGGGCACTGCAAGTCGCTGTCGGCATCAGTGCTTCGTAACCCTGTTGCAGAAATTCAGCAGCGGCGGGCACGCCTCTTTGAATCAGCCGAATCCAGTCCTGGGTATCGGGTTCCGTGCGATTCAGGGGTTTGCTTCCCATCAACTCCGGCATGTACAGGTACAACGCCCATTCATCCTGCGTCGTGCCGAGCAGGAGGGGAATCTGCCTCGCCGAGCGCAAGGGCAAGGAAGGCAGCCATTGTGCCTCCAGGCAAGGGAGCGCAGGCATGCCAAATTGCAGATCGGCCACACTATAATCCGCTCGGGCCAGACTCATTGTCAGCAGCCGCCGCTGCAATTTCAGTACATCGCGCCAACTGCCGTGCTGCCAAAGTGCCAGTAAATCACCGGCTTCCTGTTGCAGTAACGCCGCAACTTTCCGGGCTTCCGCCGGTTGCAGGATATGGTCCGTACTGCCACTTTGCATAATGGCTCGCTGGAACAGCCCGTCAGCGGCGGGCACCGCTAACAGAGTAGCCACGGCCATGGCCCCGGCAGAATGGCCCCACAAGGTGACCTGTTGTGGATTTCCGGAAAACCTGCTGATGTTCTGCTGAATCCATTGCAACGCCAGCACCAGATCACGCAGCCCGCAGTTACTTGCCGCTCCCAGTTCCGGGTACTGATCCCAACAGGCAAAACCGGCAATACCCACCCGGTAGTTGAGACTGACAACGACCACTTGCTGTTCCTTACACAAAGCGGCACCGTGATACAGGGGCTGCGCACTGGACCCCGTCAGGTAGCCGCCTCCATGTACCCAGACAAGCACAGCCCGCTGACCCGCAGTAGACGATTCCAGAGAGGGCGTCCAGACATTCAGGTTCAGACAATCATCACCCATGGCACCAACCCCCATGAATGCCGCAATTTCCTGGGGGACGGCCAGACCAAAGTCAGTACATGGCAACACACCGCTCCAGGGAGCCCGCGGCGTTGGCGGCTGAATACGACCCAAGCCGCTCAGCGGCTCTGCATAAGGGATTCCGGTCGCTGCATAGACCCCGTCGTGCAGCGACAGAGCGATTTTCCCGGATGTCGTTTCAATCGTGGACACTTCAATCGTGGACACAGGGTTTGCCTCCAGTGGACATCAGTGGATAATCTTAGCCTGATTTTCGGGGTACCCCAGGGTTTTGCCAACGATCAGCGGCAACACCCGATTAAAACATCGTATAATCAGAAACTGAAAAGTCTGCTGGAATACGTCGCTTTAGCACGACACCGAAGAAAAAACCCAAAGGAAGAAAATGGAGGAAACCAGCACTGTGACCAGTCTTGCGCATTCCCGGGGCAAACGGCAGCCGCTGTTGCCATTGCCCGATCGTCTGCCAGTCCCTGGCCAGTTTCAGTCCTGGCATCATCTTTATGGTGCAGGCAAGGCACTGGCTATTGTGGAGTGGGAACAGAAATTTTCCAGACCGGTGCTGGTGATCTGCCAGGACAATCAGTCCCTGGCGCGAATGACCGCCGAACTGCGTTTTTTTCTGCCGCAGGACGATCTGGATGCTTGTCCGGTCATCGGATTGCCTGACCGGGAGACCTTGCCTTATGACCGGTTTTCCCCGCATCAGGATATACTTTCTGAGCGGATCGCCACGCTGAGCCACCTGCCCTCTTTGCGCCGCGGTATCGTGGTGGCCGCCTTGTCGACGTTAATGACCCGGTTGCCACCTAGCGGTTATCTGTCATTTCTGTCGCTGCCATTGCGTTGTGGACAACGTTGTGCACGTAATGAACTGAGTGATCTGTTAGTACGTGCCGGCTACCGTGCCGCCGAAACTGTATTTGAACATGGTGATTTTGCAGTACGTGGTGCAGTGCTGGATTTATTTCCGATGGGATTTTCCGATCCGGTACGCATTGAATTTTTTGATGATGCCATTGAATCATTGCGACACTTTGATGTCGATACCCAACGCTCAGGCAAACCCCTGGAACAGATTGCACTGTTACCGGCCAGTGAATGCCCACTGGATGCCGCCGCCATTGTACGGTTTCGTCAGCGCTGGTCCGAACTGATTGATATCGATCCCCGGCATTGTCCACTGTATCAGGATGTGTTACAGGGCATTCACAGTCCGGGGATTGAGTACTTTCTCCCTCTTTTCTTTGAACATACTGAAACGGTATTTCAGTATTTGCCCAAAGAAGCACTGATCGTCAGTGAAGACGATCTCTTACCGCCTTTTCGTCACTACAGTGCGGAAATCGCCCAACGCTATGCCGAGGTGGGACACGATATTTACCACCCGATCCTGCCTCCGGCGCTGGTGTTTATTCCTGAGGAAGAGTTTTTTCGCCAGTTGAATGTCTTTGCTCGCCTTCGCATTGTCAGTGGTGCGGTGCAGGGCAGTGGTTTTGATTTTGCGCAGCACGCCCCACTGACGTTGTCCAGTGAACGCCGGCAACAAGAAGTCATAGAGATACTGGCGCAACATATGCGCAATTACCCGGAACGGCGCTTTCTGCTGCAGGCAGAAACCCCGGGGCACCGTGAAGCATTGCGCGAACAATTAATTCGTGCGCAATACGCCGTTACCGACTGTGACCACTGGACGCAATTCCTTGAAGATTCCTGTGCACTGGGGCTGACTTTAGGCGAACTGGAATGCGGTTTCGCCACGGCAACACTGGAAGTAATCAGTGAAGTGCAGCTCTATGGCACCAAAGTCATGCAACGACGGCGCCGACGGCGTTCCAATGCAGAATTCCATGACGAGATGGCCTTACGCTCGCTGGTTGACATGACGCCTGGCTGCCCGATGGTTCATATCGATCACGGGGTTGGCCGCTATCAGGGACTGGTTACCCTGGAAGTCGACGGCCAGATGCAGGAGTTTTTGTTACTCACCTATGCCGAGGCGGCCCGACTTTATGTCCCGGTGCGGCATCTGCATCTGGTGGCTCGCTATGCCGGGCATGACGTACAACAGGCCCCCCTGCACCGTCTGGGCAGTGGTCAGTGGGAAAAGGCTCGCAAACAGGCGGTTGAAAAAATTCATGATATTGCGGCTGAACTGCTGGATATTCATGCACGCCGCGCCGCCCGTCCCGGGAACAGTTGTGCGGTGGATACCCTGGACTATGCGCGTTTTACCGCCGGATTTCCGTTTGAAGAAACGGCCGATCAGACGGCAGCTATTGAGGCGGTATTGCAGGATATGCGCAGGCCGCAACCGATGGATCGACTGGTGTGTGGGGATGTCGGGTTTGGCAAGACCGAAGTCGCCATGCGGGCTGCCTTCGTGGCCGTACATAATGAGTTTCAGGTGGCGGTCCTGGTGCCCACCACGTTGCTGGCGCAACAACACTTTGAAACGTTTCGTGATCGTTTTGCCGACTGGCCGGTGCACATCGACGTCTTGTCGCGCTTTCGCAGTCAAAAAGAAATCCAGCTGGCGCTCAGGTCGCTGGCAGAGGGCAAAACGGATATTCTCATTGGCACGCATAAGTTATTACAGTCAGACATCCGGTTTTCCCGACTGGGGCTGATGATTGTCGATGAAGAGCACCGGTTTGGCGTCAAGCACAAGGAAAAACTGAAAAATCTGCGGGCTGAAGTGGACATGTTGACGCTGACGGCCACCCCCATCCCGCGCACCCTCAATATGGCATTGTCGGGCTTGCGGGATTTGTCGATCATTGCGACCCCGCCGTTGCGCCGTCTGGCCATCCGTACTTTTGTACGTCCCTACCAGACGGGACTAATCAAAGAAGCAGTCATGCGTGAACTGCTGCGTGGTGGCCAAGTGTATTATCTGCACAATGAAGTCGATACTATCGAGTCCTGCCAGCTGCAACTGGCCAGACTACTCCCGGAAGCACGTATCGCCGTAGCGCACGGTCAGATGCGTGAGCGGGAACTGGAACAGGTGATGCAACAGTTCTATCACAAGCAGACCAATCTGCTGGTGTGTACAACGATCATTGAAACAGGGATTGATATTCCCTCCGCCAATACCATTATCATTGAACGAGCCGACCATCTGGGGATGGCGCAGTTGCATCAGTTGCGCGGCCGGGTGGGACGTTCACATCATCAGGCCTATGCGTACCTGTTGACCCCTGAGGATGGCAAAATCACCGTTGATGCACAAAAACGTCTCGACGCCCTGGCAATGGCCCAGGATCTGGGATCAGGCTTTGTCCTGGCCAGTCAGGATCTGGAAATCCGCGGTGCCGGCGAATTGTTGGGCAGTGAACAAAGTGGCAGCATGGAAGCCATCGGTTACAGTCTGTACATGGATTTGCTGGACCGGGCAGTCACAGCGATCCAGCAAGGCCAGGTACCGCAGACCGATCAGACCGCAGACTGGCATGGCGATATCAACCTGCGCATTCCGGCACTGATCCCCGAAACCTATTTACCCGATGTGCAATTGCGTCTTTTGTTTTATAAGCGGATCGCCAGTACCCGTGATGTGCCGGCGCTGCACGAACTCAAGGTGGAAATGATTGACCGCTTCGGCCTGTTACCGACAGCGGTAGTGCATCTGTTCAGTGTGCAGCAACTGCGATTACGTGCACAACAACTGGGAATCAGCCGGATTGAAATCCATGCGCAAGGTGGTAGCCTGGAATTTGCGGCACAGACCCGTGTAGATCCCGGGAAACTGATCCGCTTGATCCAGCAATCCCCACAGCAGTTTAAAATGGAAGGCAGCAGCAAGCTCAGAGTCATTCGGGAAATGGGGCTGGCCGAGCAGCGACTGTCTTGGGTCGAAACCTTGTTGGGGCAGTTAGCGCTGTCCTAGACGATCCAGCCACTGCATGGCCTCCGTATATTCCGGCCGGTTTTTCAGGGTTTTCCAGGGGTGCCGGGGTTTGCCCAACAAGGCCGTGCGCCGCCAGGGGTGGGTGTCCTTGACGGCTTTTTCCAGGTACTCCAGCACCTGGACAGCCGCATCCCGCTGATTGCAGACCAGCACCATATCACAGCCAGCTGCCAGTGCCGCCTGTGCCCGGTCAGCGTAACTGCCAAGACCGGCAGCCCCCGCCATGCTCAGGTCATCACTAAAAATAAGGCCAGCGAACCCCATTTGCCGCCGCAGGATTTCCTGTAACCAGAATGCCGAAAATCCGGCCGGTTCAGGCGCTATCGCCGGATAAGTGACATGGGCGGGCATAATGCCTTGCAATTGATCCATCAAGGCAGCAAAAGTGCGCAGATCATACTGTTCTATCGTGGACCATGGGCGCTCATCCACGGGTAATGCCAAGTGCGAATCCAAAGCCACTGACCCATGCCCGGGAAAATGCTTGCCCGTGGCCGCCATGCCCGCACGTTGCATGCCGCTGATATACGCCCCAAGTATCGAGATCGCAATCTGCGGATCCGCAGAGACCGCACGTTGACCGATGATTTCACTGACGCCGGGATTCAAGTCCAGCACCGGCGCAAAACTGATATCCAGCCCCAGTGCCAGCAGTTCCGCCGCCATGAGCCAGCCGATGGCCTGGGCGGCTTCCTCGGCCTTGGCCGCCGCACTGCGAAAGTAGTCCCCCAGAACGCCCATGGCCGGCAAAGGCGTCAACCCTGCACTAAAGCGTTGTACCCGGCCGCCTTCCTGGTCCACCGCCTGCAGCAGGTCAGGACGATGCTGGCGGATTTGCCGACTGAGTTCCTGAATCTGTTGCGGATCGACATAGTTACGACTAAAAAAAATAACACCGCCAACCGCAGGATGTTGCAACAGTTCCGCTTCTTCCGGGTCTAGGTCCACTCCCGCAAGATCCAGCATCAAGGCACCCTGAATCATTAATCATTCCCTGTAAGTGATGTATCGGCAAAAGCGACATTTGAACATGACCAAAGTGCAGGTGCAAGCCCTGATTCTGCGGCAGTCGATGGGTGCGCTGTATGCGGCGGCGTGCAGCGTGTTGCCGGGAAAAGAGTGCGGAAGGCACTGGGTAATAATAATTTAATTGACTGCGAAAAAGAGGCATTGTAGGTCAACGGACAAGCGCCTATACTAGTCACCCGTCAGACCCCATTTTTGATGCAAACAAAGTCTGTAAAGACTACCATCGGATAACGTAATGCCCCTTGCTCATCATACCCGTCGCCGTATCGTTGTGGCTGCCCTTGTGGGACTGGCCGTGTTTCTGGAAGCTTCTTCAACCCAGACCGTGAACAAGGCATCGTTCTCTGACCTGGTGCCTACTGCCAAAGAATCACAGGCGGCACAGGAAGTCGTGCATGACCTGACACGTTTCCATTATTTACAGCCGCAGATCAATGTGCATTTTTCTGAAGTTGTCTTTAAACGTTATCTGCAGGATCTGGATCCTTCGCACAGTTATTTTCTGGCCAGTGATATCCAGGAATTTCAGCCTTGGCAAGACACCCTGGTTCCCAAACTCCGCCAAGGGGATCTGCAGCAGGCCTTTGCGATCTACAACCGCTTTCAGCAACGCATGGCGAGCCGTTTGAACTATGAGCTGGCGTTGGTAAAAAACAAAAAACTGATGAGTTTCACACAGCAGGAAACCCTGGAAACCAACCGCGAGCATGCACCGTGGATTGGTACGCCGGCAGAAATGAATGATCTCTGGCACAAGCGGGTCAAGGCCACAGAATTGAGCCTGGTGCTGGCCGGAAAAAAACCGGCTGAAATTCTGAAACTGTTGTCGAGACGCTACCAGACGCAACTGAGCCACCTGTATCAGACGCGTGCCGATGACGCCTTTCAGATTTTCATGGACTCGCTGACAGAAAGCATCGATCCGCATACGGAATATTTTTCACCGCGGGTGTCCGAGAACTTTAATATCAACATGAGCCTGAGCCTCGAAGGCATTGGCGCTGTGTTGCAGACCGAGGATGAATACACCAAAGTCGTGCGTCTGGTCTTAGGCGGTCCTGCCGAGAAAAACCACCAGCTCAAACCCGGTGACCGCATTGTCGCTATTGCCCAGGGCACGGGTGAATTTGTGGATGTCATTGGCTGGCGCATTGATGAAGTCGTGGATCTGATTCGCGGTCCCAAAGGTTCCGTGGTGCGCTTACAGGTATTGCCTGCCGGGGCACACGATGAACATCAGACGCATGTCATCAGCATTACCCGCAACACGGTGGCCTTACAGGATCAGGCCGCTAAAAGCCATATCATTCAGATCGCCCGTAACGGGGTTCAGCATGCCGTTGGCGTTATTGAATTACCGGCATTCTATGCGGATTTTCAGGCGGAACAGGACGGAAATCCGAACTACCGCAGTACCACCCGCGATGTGCGTGCCCTGGTGGAAGGCTTGATGCAGCAGCATATCGAAGGCCTGATCATGGACCTGCGCAACAATGGCGGCGGTGCGTTGAAGGAAGCCAATGAACTGGTCGGTCTGTTTATTGGTGCCGGCCCCACCGTACAGGTGCGTGACTCTGAGGGACATCTGGAAGTCCTAGGTAATCCGGATAGCAGTACCATGATTTACAGCGGCCCGCTGGTCGTGCTCGTCAATCGCCTGAGTGCCTCGGCCTCAGAGATTTTTACCGGCGCAATCCAGGATTATCACCGGGGGCTGATTGTCGGTTCAACCACTTACGGCAAAGGCTCGGTACAATCGCTGCGTGATCTCAGCTATGGACAACTCAAAGTCACGGAAGCCAAATTTTACCGGATCTCTGGTGGATCGAACCAGACGCGGGGAATTATTCCCGATCTGCTGTTTCCCAGTATTATTGATGACAAGGATATCGGCGAGAGCGCGCAACAAAACGCCATGCCTTGGGACAGTATTGCGCCAGTGCAATACCAGACCTTTACGGATTTCAGCACACTGTTGCCGAAATTAAAAACAATTGACCAGTTACGTATCAAGACTGCACCGGATTTCGTGTACACCAATGATGAAATTGCGCTGATTCATGAACAAAGAAGCAAGACATTGATCAGCCTGCAGGAGTCCGTGCGCAAAGCGGAACAGAATGCACTGGATAAAAAACAGCTGGAAATCGAGAACCGCAAACGTCTGGCCTTAGGTCAGACGGCACTGAAAACGCTGGCCTCAAAAGATGAGGCGGCGAATGAAGATGCACTGGGCGGAGCAACACCCAGTGATGCAGAAATTCAGAAAGATGGTTTCTTGCGAGATGCCGGGAATATTCTGGTGGACTTTAATCTGCTGGTGCATGGCACTGCGCCGAATGCAGCGCCGGTGGCTAGCCGTTGACACTGGCCACTGCCGCAGTGATGCCTACTGCCGGAATCTGCCGGAATCTGCGATGTCGAATGTAATTTTTAACGACTGTCCAGGATAATTCATGTCCTCTCGTGCCGCAGGTCGATTTTATACGGCGGGTTTATGGCTGAAGCAATTTCCCGGATGGCGGCGACGACAGCGTCCGGACAGCGTGCGCAATATTCTGGTGCTGCACCACCTGCTACTCGGCGACAGCCTGATGGCCATGGCCTTAGTGTCGGCCTTGAGGCAGCAGTATCCCGAGGCACAGATTGTTCTGGCGCTGCCCAAGGCGTTCGTTTGCCTCTTTGATTCGCACCCCTGGGGGGTGCGGGCAATCGGTTGGGATCCCCGTGACCTAGGCAGCTTGCAGGCACTGAATCATCTGCCCACTGCCGATCTGTGTTACTTGCCGGCCGACAATCGTTACTCCTGGCTGGCCCGTGGCTTGGGAGCCCGCTGGATCATTGGTTTTGCCAACGACCGGCCTGCCTATAAGAACTGGATGCTGGATGCAGCTATTCCTTATTCTGTAGCGCCAAGCGCCTGGAGTGATACGGTCGCCGAACTGGCAGGCGCTCCAGCACCCCGTCCCTACCGCCGCAGCGACTGGCCGTCTCCGGTGGCCGAGAAGCTGCCATTGGCAGCGTTGAACCACTCCACCCCTTATGTCGTTCTGCATGTCGGCGCCAGCAGTGTACTTAAACAATGGCCAGCCGAACGTTGGCATACACTGGCCAAACGCCTTGAACAGGCCGGGCTGCAACCGGTCTGGAGTGCCGGGGTTCAGGAAACCGCCCTGGTACAGGCCTGTGACCCTGAGCAACGCTGGAGCAGTACCGCCGGTTTGCTGTCGTTGAATCAACTGTGGAGACTCATAGAAAACGCCCGATTACTCGTGTCTCCAGACACTGGCGTTGCCCATCTTGGACGAATCACCATGACTCCCACACTCTGTCTGTTTGGCCCAGGCTCGGCATTGCTCTGCGGTGCCGGACGATTCTGGAGTCACTC
>JAJXWR010000002.1 GCA_021781515.1 Pseudomonadota bacterium | reverse complement strand
ATGAGAAAAGTCCAGAAAAAATACTGCAATTTTGATTTTTCCCGGAATTATAATGGGAACAAATTTACCCTGTGGTATCACCAGACGGTTGCCAATTTCTACCGGCTTTATGTTATACAGGGACAACACTATCTCAAGGATGTGTCAGCAGACCCTCGGTTAGGTGAGTTTAGTGCGCAAACGTTGGGTTTTAAATAAGGTTATACTTTTGATAAGACATCGGAACTCAGTTTCAGAGTAGAGCGCTATCAGCAGAAGACAGTAGTAATCATGCCTGTATTAACCCAGTTACAGGGGTTAAACCTTTATCCCGGTTTAGGAGCTACAATCGTTGAAGCTGATTTGCAGTTCAAATTCTAAATACAATGTTAGCGTCCTTTGATGTAGCAATACGACCCCATGGATGTATGGCGGTCATGTTTGACGCCATGGCCAGCCATTGCGAAATCCTGATGGAGTCTGATAATCGCCATCATGTTGTTGTGTGGGCGCAAAGGGCAGTCGCCGAGATTAAGCGTATCGAGGCTAAATTCAGCCGTTACCGGACAGATAGTGTGATATCCAGAATCAACCAACAGGCAGGAACTGCCATGGAAGTTGATGAGGAGACTGCCAGACTTTTAAATTTTGCGGCACAGGCTCATGCCATGAGTGATGGATTGTTTGATGTTACCTCCGGAGTATTACGCAAAGTGTGGTTGTTTGATGGGTCAGATCGGATACCCTCGCTGTCTGCGGTGCAGTGCGTCAGTCAACAGGTAGGCTTTCATAAAGTGAAGTGGAATCCTCCTGTATTGCTTTTGGAGGCTGGTATGGAAATTGATTTCGGAGGCATTGGCAAAGAGTATGCCGCTGATGTTGCTCTGGCCTGTCTGCAAGAAGACTGTGATGTACCGGTGCTGGTAAATTTAGGGGGGGATATCTGTTGCAATCGGGCCCCCGCACACAGCGGATGGCAAGTGGGGATAGAACAACCGGATCACCATCAGACTCCGGTGATGATCCTGGATCTGGTTAAGGGGGCTCTGGCCACTAGTGGTGATACCCATCGGTTTTTGCTCCATCAGGGGCGACGATACAGCCATATACTTAATCCTAAAACAGGATGGCCTGTTGAGGGAGGTCCCCGTTCAGTGACTGTTGCCGCTCCGCATTGCGTCGAGGCTGGAATGTTGGCGAGTTTTGCCTTACTTCAGGGGGCAACTGCTGAGGAATTCTTGCGGCAACAAGGCGTACAATACTGGTGTTTGTGGCAATAACCGCTGAACGTTTGGCCGATGGAACTGCGTTAATAGAGGATCGGGCTTTCATCCGGTTTTTAAGGGTGTGCGTGTTCATATTGAGTGGTTTGGCAATCAATCCTATCGTCTGATGCCTGTTCTTTGAATTCAGGTGAGTATTCTGATGACTTCATAGGTTACCACTTCGTAACCTCCATCTGAAAACAATCCGGGTGACAGGTATTCTGCAGAGGGGGCGCAAACCCGTGTCAGCCGATAAACTGCAAACCCGTTTGGCACCGTTGTCGTCGAGCCGATCCTTTGCAAAAAGGAACTATTCGATGGGTCGCCAAAGGGAGGAACGTCGAGTCCTTGGAGCAGTTTACGTCAAAAGTTCTCTGCTTGGTCTGAGTAGGAGTAATATCCTATGCCCCAAGATAAACAGACACAGAGAACCCCCTGGCTTCAGCCATGGGGGAGTGTCAGTTCCGAAACTTGAGTATTTTTTTTGATCCTATCGACTTTAACAGGTTGTTGGTTAGACTTTTATGCGTGGTGTGAATCTTTGGTGATTGCCAAAGTGTGAGCGCAAGACCCTGGCTTTAGTCATGGGGAGTGTCAGAATCCTCTTGGTTGCTGTCTTGCCAGATAGTTTCCCATATTACCCCAGGAGGAAATGGAGAATGGACTGTGGTTTGTGCGTGGTGCACTCGGATCATCTGGAGCGTCTGCTGGATTTTTCCCTGAGCAGGATGCAACGATTGAAGCCGATGCAGGAAGAGGTGTGGCTCACGCATACGCAGGGGGCAGCGGAATGGATGAAGCAGGCGGTGGCCCGGCAAAATGCGGGGATCTGTGCAGCAATCCGGGTGGAGATGCCGGGGAGTTTTCTCTGGTCGATCTATACACGGGTGTTGGGGCTGAATGGTCTGGAGGATCGTTTTGACAAGGTTGGCGTGCTCTGGCAGCTATACAGGCTGTTTGGAGATGATGATCTTTTGCACTCCATGCCGGTGCTCCAGAATTTTATGAGTTTTCCGGAACGGCCCAAGGAACGGCGGTATCAACTGGCTCGCCGGATTGCGGATCTGTATGACCAGTACATGGTCTACCGCAGTGATTGGCTGCAGGAATGGATGCTTGACAAAGATCAGGATTTCCTGCAGGAAGATATTTGGCAGGCACAACTGTTCCGTCGGTTGATCCAGCAGGTTCCTGAGGAAGAACGTTCGGAATTACGTTTTGGTTTACATGACCGGTTTGTTTGTGCGTTGCAGACGCTGAGCGATGATGAGGTAGCTGGGCTATTGCCTGCCCGTATCGTGTTTGTGGCTGCAGCGGCCTTGCAGCCGCTGGTTCTGGATGCATTGATGCATCTGTCAGGACGAACGGAAGTGCTGTTGCTGGTGTTTAATCCCTGTCGTTATTACTGGTCGGATATTATCTCCGAGCGTGAACTGTTTCGTCAGGTCGAACGAAAGCGCAAGCGTACCCGTAATTATCGGCAGAACCGTCAACTTCAGGAAGTGTCTCTGGAGGACATGCATGCGGAAGCCCATCCGCTGCTGGCGGCCTGGGGACAACTGATCCGGGATTTTATGGGACAACTGGATGCCTATGATTTGGCGGATCAGTGTCGTGTCGAGGTGTTTAGTGAGGAGAAACAGGGCGATACGTTGTTGGCACAGGTACAGCAGGCAATATTGAATCTGTTGCCGTTGGCGCAACACCCAGGTCACTGTGTCGCAATTGGTGATCGTTCTATTCGTCTGGAAATTACCCACAGTCGGCAACGCGAAATGGATGTGCTTCAGGACCAAATACTGGGCATGTTGGCGGCGGATCAGCAATTGACGCCTCGTGACATCGTGGTCATGGTTCCGGATATTGAACTTTATGCCCCTGCCATTTTGGCAACGATGCAGCGTTATGAACGAACTGATTCGCGCTGGTTGCCTTTTAGTATCGCCGATCGCCCTGTGGTTACGCAGCATCCACTGTTGCTGGGTATCCAGCAGTTGCTGGAAGTGGACCGTGACCGTTTTGCGCAGTCCGGGCTGATTCAATTGCTGAGTATTCCAGCGGTAACACAGCGCTTGCAACTGGATGAAAGCGAGCGTGACCAGTTGCTGCTCTGGTGTCAGGAGGCCGGGTTGCGCTGGGGGCTGGATGCACAGCACCGTCAGGATCTGCACCTGTCTATGTGTGGTGAGCAGAATACCTGGCAGTTTGCGCTGGAACGGATGCTGGCCGGCTATGCGGGTGGTTCGGGTCGGGAGTCGATTGAGCCGTTGCCGGGCGTGCAGGGGGTGGCGGCGGCTGCCGTTGGGGCACTGGCGCAGCTGCTGGAGCAGTTGAGCCAGTGGCGTTCGATGGCGGCTGGCGAACATGCCGCCAAGGACTGGCAGCGTGCCTTGGAAACACTGCTGCAGGGGGTGTTCCAGGCGTCTGACAAAGATGAACGTCTGATTCTTGAACGTGTTGTCGAGACACTGGACAATTGGCGAGACCGGATTGAGCGCCAAGGGGAATATGAAGGGGTTTTACCACTGTCGGTGGTGCGTACGTCGTTCCTGGAACAGTTGGAGGAAGGGGCGCAGGGTGGGAAGTTTCTGCAAGAGGGCATTGTTTTTTGCAGTTTGTTGCCCTTGCGGGCACTGCCTTTTAAGGTGGTCTGTTTGCTGGGGCTCAATGAAGGGGAATTCCCGCGTCGGCCTCAGTATGACGATTTTGATCTGATGCAGCGTCCTGGTCAGTTCCGTATGGGTGATCGTAGTCGTGTAGCAGATGATCGTGCCATGTTTTTACAGGCGATCCTGTCGGCGCGGCAGACCTTATACCTGAGCTGGCAGGGCTTGAGTCGGCTGGATGGTTCGGTTCAGCCCCCTTCGCTGTTACTGGTGCAATGGATGGATTACTTGAACAAGGGCTGGAAAATTGATGCGTCCCTGAAGCATCCGTCGCTGACACTGCTGACGGATCAATTATCGCATGTGCATCCTATGACTGCCTATGATCGTGCGTATTTTGAAAAACCAGCGACCAACGCTGACGGGCCCGTTACCACTCCACCGCACACTTATGCCAGAGAATGGTTGCAACTGTATACGGCCAATATCAGCACCGCCAGTGAATCAAATCGACGTAGCGATACCCTGCCCATGAGTGGAACCCAGGATTTTTCCATCTCCAGGCTGGCTTCCTGGTTGCGCAATCCGGCACGTTTTTATTTTGAAAATACCTTGGCTGCTTTTCTGGCGACCGATGAAAAAAACACGATTGATACAGAAGCTTTTGATGTCGAGCCCTTGCAACAATACAAGGTCACTGAACAGATTCTTGAGGGGAAGTCCCTTGCACAGTTGCGTGCAGAAGGCCATTTGCCTCCTGGCATCTGCGGGGAGCGGGTTCTCAGTCAGTTGAATGCGCAAGCGCAACAACTGTTGGAGGCGGAACGCCGAATCACCGGGGGTTGGAGCAAGGTACAAACCGGGCCGACCTGGATTTATGCCCAGGATATGGGAACGGCTGGAACGTTCACCGTTCTCGATAACTCGGGTGCGTTGTGGCAACAAGGTACTGATCTGCAGATGGTGCTGAAGAAGGCGGGTTCGTTGGTTGTAAAAAAGACAGAAAAAATATCGGGTAAAAACACCAAGACACACTACTTACTGCAAGCGTGGCTGTGGACCTTGCTGGCCAATGTGGCTGGTGTATCGATCAAGGTGCATCTGTTGGCTGCCGATGTGCAGTGCAGTTTTTCCGGGTACATAGAAGACCCCGCATTTTATCTGAATTTATTGTTGCAGGGAGTGATGGAAAGTCGCAAGGCACCGCAGCCGTTACCGCTGAACGCATTGATGGCTTATGCCCGAGAGGCCTCGGAGGAAAATCGTCTGGCAAAAGCCGTAAAGGCCTTTAGTCCCAACGATTCGCCTGCCGGTTTTCGCCCAAAAAAATCCAGTGCCGATGAAAATGACCCCTATTGGCAACGTTTGTATCCAGATGCTGGGCGCTTTCAGGACAGTCTCCAGGAATTTTTGCAGCAACAAGGTGACTGGGTCAAGTTTTATCAGGGGCTGGCTGGCTGGATTGATACCCTTACGATTGCAACCTATCCAGTCAACGATTGAGGGAAGAGCGCATGCAGCATGTTAATGTGATTAGTCACCCGCTCTTGGGTTCAAGTCTGATTGAAGCGAGTGCGGGTACAGGCAAGACCTGGACCATTACCGCTTTGTATCTGCGGTTGATCCTCGGTATGGGAAGCGAAGGCAGTTCCTATGAACGTCCGTTGTCGCCGCGGGAGATTCTGGTGATGACGTTTACTCGGGCAGCCACCCGGGAACTGGTGGAGCGGATTCAGAAGGAACTGTTGCAGGCCGCTGACTGTTTCAGCATGAATCAGGCACCGCCAGTCGGAGCGACGTTTGCCAGTCTCTGGACGCTGATGTGTAATGAGGAAATCCGGCGGGCCGCTGCCCTGCGTTTGCGTATGGCGGCGGAGTGCATGGATGAATCAGCGGTGCTGACGATTGATGCCTGGTGTCAGCGGATGCTGCACGAACATGCGTTTACCAGCGGTGCCAGTTTTGATGAAGAAGTGCTGATTGATGAACGAGCGCTGGCGCATGAGGCTGTACAAGACACCTGGCGCTGGATGTTTTACAGCCAGAAGACGGCAGATCTGGAAGAATGGCTTCCGGAGGTGCTGAATACTTCGATGGATGGCCGGATCAATGCATTCAGGAGATTTTGCAACGAACGGCAACTGTTGCTTGAGGATGACCTCGAAAAATTGCCGGTGCTGTCTGCATTACCGGATCGGCTGACTGATTTTTTGGCGCAACTGCAGCAAGAAATTTCTGCACATCTGATGGCGATCAGTGAAGCATGGTCTGAATTGCAGGGGTTTCTTGAGGAACGCTTTGGTGAAGCGGTCTGGCCATTTCATAATGGCCGTTTCAACAGGGATCGGGTGCAACTGTTTTATGTGGCCATGAACGACGTGGTCGGACATGATTCCATAGTCCCTGCGGCGCAGCGCAGGCAACGGCTTTTAGATATTGCGCTGAAATTTGAAACACTGCTCAAATACCTGAGTCCGGATCGCTTTGTGGCGGCCATTAATAATGCGCATGTGGCCCGTCTGCAGTCGGCGGTGTTGCAGGAGGCGTTGCGGCAACTGAGTCAGGGGATGAATACGCTGCTGGCAAAGCAAGACTGGGCGTCCGGGTTTGAGGCACTGTTTGCGCAAGCGGCCTATCGGCGCCTACAGGAGTTGAAGAAAGATATCGGGCGCTGGGGGTTTGCGGATGTGCAGCGACGGTTGTTGGAGGCCCTTGAGCGTTCCCCTGCATTGATTGAACGTATTCGCCGCCAATTTCCAGTAGCACTGGTGGATGAGTATCAGGATACTTCGCAGATTCAGTACCAACTGTTTCGGCGCATTTATCCGGAGCAGCAGGGCGACTGTGTGCAAACCGGGGGGGAGGGAGAAGTAACGGGCAAAGAAGTAACGGGCAAAAAAGTAGTGGATTATGCGTTGATTTTGATTGGTGATCCCAAACAGTCGATTTACGGTTTTCGCGGTGCCGATATTCAGGCGTATCTGGCGGCGAAACAGGTATTACCAGAAACCCGCAGGTACAGTTTACCCTACAATTTCCGTTCGACGGCGGCTGTGGTGAACGCCGTTAATACTATTTTCGTTGCGGCGGAACAATGTTGGCTTGAGACGGGGGCTTTTAATCAGCCAAAGGAGAGTCGGCAACTGCTGTCTTTTATACCGGTTGCCGCCCAGGGGGCACTGGCGTTGCCGAAGTGGATGGCAGGACGGCCGCCGCTGGAAATCTGTCTGCTGAATTCTGCAACACCGCTGACATCAGGTGTGGCACATCGCCTGCTGGCAGGGTATGCGGCACAGGCGATTCAGGCGGCTTTGCACGACGGTGTGTCCCCTCAGGAAATTGCGGTTCTGGTTCGTCAGAAAAGTGAGGCGGATCTGCTATGTGCTGAGCTACGATGCCGCGGGCTGTCGTCGGTTTATCTGTCCGAGCGTGATTCGGTCTGGGACTCCGAGGTGGCTGCGGATCTGTTGCGCTGGCTGCAGGCAGCGGCTGCGCCGCAGGATCTGCAACGGGTGCGTGCGGCGGTGGCCTCGGCACTGACCGGGTTGGTGGTGCCGGACGAACTTCAGGAACAACTGCTGCAGGAAGATGCGTTGGAAAGTTGGATGCGCTGGTTTATGGATCTGCATCAGCGCTGGTCAGATCAGGGGGTGTTGGCCATGCTGGATTATGCCCTGCAGTCGATCCGTCTGCGCTATCCGGATTGGCTGGCACATGCCGATGCCGAACGTTGGCTGACCGATGTGCAACATCTGGCAGAACTGGCCCAGGAGGCGAGTTTACGGGTCCAGGGCATGCAGGCACTGTTGCTGTGGTACCAGGACAACCTGCTGGCCGGTCAGGATCGGGAACAGGATAATGAAGCACCTGTTCTGCGCATGGATCGCACAGGTCAGCAGATTCGGGTGCTGACCATCCATAAATCCAAAGGACTGGAGTTTGCCTGGGTGTTTCTGCCGTTTATGGTGATGTACAAAAAACCGGCGGCGGAGGAACTGGAAAACCTGGCGACCTTGCAGGAAGATATCCGTCTGCTCTATGTTGCTTTGACCCGGGCTAAATATACCCTCTGGCTGGGGATTGCCAATCAGAAATTTGGTAATGCCAACGCAAGTATCGTGCACAAGACCGGGCTGGGTTATTTGCTGGGACTGCAAGATGAGTTGGCGGACTACGCCACATTAAAGAATAAACTGGTGGAGTGTTGGCAGCTCAGTACGCTGCCATGTCAGTTGCATGAACACGCTGCTGAAGTGGAGGTGCCGCTTACTACGGTTGAACAGCAATCTGCGCCGGTGGTACTGCAGGCTGATGATTTGCCGCTGCCTGCGATCAGGCCATGGCAATTAAGCAGCTACAGTCGCTTGTTGCAGCAACTCAGTCGCCTTAGTCTGGGGCCGACGAAGGAGAGGGACGAACCGGAGGCCCTGGCGCAGGGAGCGGATGCCTGGCCTGCCGGACGGCAGTTTGGCGAGCGGCTGCATCAGGTGCTGGAACTCTGGGGTCGCGCCGGATTTACCACTGCGGTGGCACCGTTGGTGGCTCGCTGTTTTCGGGCAACGCCATGGCGGGAACAGTCCACCGATCTGAGTGCCTGGGTGCAGGCGTTGGCTACAGTGCCGTTACCCGGCGGTGCCTCGCTGGCGGGACTGTCACCGGGGACGTATATTCCCGAGATGGAGTTTTATCTGCACCTGCCGGAATCACTGCTGCTTCAGCAACTGGATGCCCATTGCCGCAGCGGGTTGCTGGGGAAACAGCCGTACCTGCCCTTGCAGATCAAGCAGTTGCAGGGAATGCTGACCGGGGTGATGGATCTGGTGTTCGAACATGCCGGTCGCTACTGGATTGTCGATTACAAGAGTAACCGTTTGCCGGACTATCAGTCGGCGACGCTGCTTCAGGCCGCTGCCGAGCATCGCTATGATGTGCAGGCGGCACTGTACCTGTTGGCGTTGCACCGCCATCTTGGTCAGCGTCTGTCAGGCTACGATCCCCGGGAGCATCTCGGGGGGTATCTGCTGTGGTTTATCCGTGGCCATGCGCAGGCGGGACAGGGTTGTCTGCACTGGCAGCCGGGGCAGGAATGGCTCAGGACACTGGAAGCAATGATGCCGGCACGGAGCGTCGAAGAGGGAACAGCAAATGTTTGAAAATCTGTCTGTCTGGGTGGATGAAGGAGCGGTGCGTGCGTTGGATGCTGCTTTTGCCCGGTGGGTGCTGGCGCAGTTGCCTGAGCACCTGGACGATCGGCAACGCCTGAGCATCGGTCTGGCGGCCCTGTGTGTTTCTCTGGCGCATGGGGAGGGGCATACGGCCTTGTCACTGGAGACGACCGATGCCCTCTGGACTTCTTCCGAGGCGCTGCAGGCGTTGCAGACCAAAATCCAGTCATGGCCGTCGCAATGGATGCAGACAGTGGCACTGTTGCCGGAGCAACTCTGTGTCGAAGCCGGACGGGCGGCTACGTCGAGAGCCCCACTGGTGCGTGCCGGACAGCGGCTCTACTTGCATCGCTGCTGGGATGACGAACAAACGGTACGGCAAATGCTGCTGGAGCGTGCGCCATCCTTGATGCATCTTGAGGACGAGCAGCGGCGTCAGACCAATACCTTGCTGGATAAACTGTTTGATGCCAGCCCGGGTTCGGCTGAGCAGCGCCGTGCCTGTCAGAATGCTCTGGAGCAGCGGCTGACGCTGGTCACTGGTGGCCCGGGGACGGGGAAGACCTATACGGTGGCGCGTCTACTGGTGTTGCTTTGGAGCCTGTTTCCGACGCTAAAGGTGGCGATGGCGGCACCGACGGGTAAGGCGGCGGCCCGGATACAGGAATCCATGGATAAGGCTTGGCAGGATGTGCTGGGGCGGCTGGATGTGGCATTGGGAGAACGTCTGCAAACCAGCCGACGGATTCAGCCCAAGGCAAAAACCTTGCACCGGTTGCTGGGCAGGCCATTGCGTGTGGAACCCTTGCCCTATGATCTGATTCTGATTGATGAAGCCTCGATGGTGGATCTGTCAATGATGGCAACGTTGTTGCGGTCACTGGGTAATCAGACCCGACTGGTATTGCTCGGTGACCGGCATCAACTGGCCAGTGTGGAACCGGGACGGGTGCTGGCCGATCTGTGTGATCTGGACTGGGGGGAACAGAGTCCGGTCGTCGAATTGATTCACTCGCGGCGTTTTACCGGAGAAATAGCTGAACTGGCACACGCCATTTTTAAACAGGATCTCCCTCGGGTGCATGCGATTTTTGGGCGTCAGGGAGCAACGGTGCGGTGCCTGCGCCAGGAGGAGGGGTTGAACACGGTGTGCGGTGAGTGGCAGACGTATAAACACCTGGTGCTCACCGGTCCGGATGCGTCCGAGCATGCGTCCTGGGTTCGTCAGGTGGTCACAGAATTTGACCGGGTGCGGGTGCTGTGTGCGCTGCGGCATGGCAAACACGGCGCACTGGAGATCAACGAGGCCATTGAACGGCGGTTGTGGGGTGAAGACCGGAAGCGAAGTGTCGCTTATGCTGGCCGTCCGGTCATGGTGACGGTCAATCAGGATGATCTGCAAGTATTCAATGGCGATACCGGAATGATTCTGCCTGATGCGGACGGACGACTGCGTGCTTTTTTTCTGCGGGGAACGGAGGTAAAGATGGTCAGCCTGCTGCGCCTGCCCCGGGTTGAAACCGCCTATGCGCTGACCGTGCATAAGGCGCAGGGATCGGAGTATGAACATACGCTGTTGCTGCTGCCCGAGCACGATACACGGGTACTGAGCTGGGAGTTGATCTATACCGGCCTGACCCGGTCGACGCAGCGCTTTACCCTGCTATTGGGGCAGCCCTCCAGTCAGCCACTGGATTTTACCGTGTTTGACAAGGCGATTACCCGAAAAACCGAACGTAGCAGTGGACTGGCGGGTTAAGGCAGCCATCAAGGTGTTCCCTAAGGGTTTTCCCATTAGCGTCGCTGTGTATTAATCATGCGGCACAAGGTGGAGCGATCCCAGTGAATAACGGCTTGCTGCAATAATTGTTCAGGGGACAGATCCTGCCAGTCCGGTTCGGGAACCATCCCTAAGCGAGTGAGCAGTTGCATTACCACGGGACCCGTGTGGTGTGTGGGCAGGGCTTGTGCATGGTTCTGTTTGGATAGTTTGCGGCCATGGGTATCCGTAACGAGCGGTACGTGCAGGTACTGCGGACTGGGAAATTGACACAGGCCTTGCAGAAATAGTTGTACTGGGGTTTCTGGCCACAGATCTTCGCCTCGCAGTACATGGGTTACCTGGCACAGCGCATCGTCAACGACAGTGGCCAAGTGGTAGGCGATCGCACCATCACGTCGCCGGAGAATGATATCGCCACTGCATTCAGGCAACAGGAACTGCTGAGTGCCGAGGCGTAAGTCACTCACCCACTGTGCGGTGTCGTCTAGCCGCAGTCGCCAGGAACATGTTGAGGTGAACGGCAGACCACGGTTCCGGCAGACGCCCGCATATACCCGTTGTGCAGTGTGTTGAGCAGTGCGTTGCGACCGGCTACAGGTGCAGGCATATAAATAACCCGCTTCCCGGAGTTGTTGCAGGTACTGTTGGTACAGGGGGAGACGCTGACTTTGCACCAGCGCCGGGCCATCCCAGCGGAACCCGTAGCGCTGCAGGGTCTCCTGAATATGCGTACTCCATTGCGGACGACAGCGTTGATGATCAATATCATCAATACGCAGCAGCCATTGTCCTCCGGCCGCCCGTGCATCCAGAAAGCTGGCCAGTGCCGTCAGCAGTGACCCCATGTGCAAAGGGCCACTGGGTGAGGGGGCGAAACGACCAATATAGCCAGCTGGCATGCGGCCCTTAACCGGCAGTCTGTTTTTCCTTGATTTCTGCCAGGGTTTTACAGTCGATACAAAGATTGGCGGTCGGGCGTGCCTCCAGGCGGCGAATACCGATTTCAATGCCACAGGTCGTGCAATATCCGTAATCGTCTTCATCAATCAACTTGATCGTTTCGTCGATTTTTTTGATGAGTTTGCGTTCCCGGTCACGGGCGCGTAATTCCAGAGAAAACTCTTCTTCCTGACTAGCCCGGTCGACCGGGTCAGGCAGATTGGCGGACTCGTCCTGCATATAGTGCAGGGTGCGATCCACTTCTTCCATCAGTTCCTTTTTCCACGCTAACAGAATATTGCGAAAATGGTCTTTTTGCCGGGGGGCCATGTACTCTTCGCCTGCAGATTCCACATAGGGGAGTTGCCCGTGGATTAGCGGTGAATTACCGGGTTTTGCAGTATTCGCCCGGGGTGCTGGGGTGGTTGCAGAGGTGGTTCTGGGTTTTGTTGCCATGGTCGTTGCGCCTTAAAACATCTGAATATGCTAATTCTATAGCAGGTAGATGCTATTTGCGCAACTTATGCGCTATTTTGGCAATGAAACTCTGCCAAACGCCAGAAAATGGCGCACCTTACAATGCACAGGTGTCAATCCATAACTGCTGATTCTCTATCCGGTGAGGGATTGCCGAAAGACGCTCCAGATAGCAGGGGCCTGCAATACAGCGACCATCCTCCACCTGGAACAGGGCACCGTGGTTAGCGCAAATCAGATGGCGTCCTTCGCTGTCAAAGAAAGCGTCAGGCATAAAATTCAGACTGATGCCCAGATGCGGGCAATAGTTGCGATAAACATACCATCGCTGCTGAAAATGAACCAGAAACAGAGCGTGACCTTGCCAGGTGAATTCACGGGCACCTGGGTCAGGGATGTCGTCAATACGCATATCGAGTGTTTGCATCAATTATTTTGTATCCAGTCTGTAACAAATGTCTAAAAAATATACTACACTATCGCCACCGTAGTGGTAATATGACAAAAAAAAAGTAAATCTGTGATTTGAGCAAGAATGATCTTGAGGGACAAAAAATGGTAGCAAAACAAGAACAGACCAGTGCCGTGCAGCAACAGATTCGTCAGGGACTGGAAGAGGCGGCGGTTGACTTGCAGTCGATGCTGAAAAGCCCGGTGCGTTTTTCCGAATTGCACCGCGAGCAAAACTTGCAGTTACGTCAGCGACAACATCGTGAACATTTGGAGTTTGTCGGCAGACAGGCGGGTGATTTGTTGTTGGCGCTGGCCGCTGACAACAACGAGGGAACGAGCACGCAGCAACTGGCACAGGAAATCTATGATGAACTGGCTGAAGTGGTCAGGTCCCATGTGCAAGGCTGTCTGGAGCAGGAAGCCGCTGAAACCTGGAGTTGCCATCTGAGTGTGCCGGATCGCTCCGTGTCCGCCGATATTCGCCTGAACCTGTTTCCTGAATCCCATGTACGTATGGGCTGAGACACGTCTGCTTTTTGTTTATAGTGCCGTTTGAGCGCAAGATGCAATGGAAATGTCTGCCTGACTGCAAAGTCAGGCGTGGTGTATTTCCGGCGTTGTGTTTTAGCAGTTGATTTCAGAGACTGAGGTTGCAGCAGGAACTGGTATTTACTTTTTCCTGACCACACCTCTCTAATTTGCTTGGGTTGGTGTTGACGAAATTGGACCTCGATACGTTGCCAACAAAAATCGCTGCATTCTTGTTCACAATTTTGCAGTTGAGTTGATGCAAGTCTTATTTGCGTTTGTTCTTGATTTGAGCATGAATAGCTTTAATACGTTGCTTCTTCTTGGTGCGTCTGGCAGTCGCCCTGTGATCTTCTGGCCATCGGATACCACCACCTGGCAGCCTGTCAATGCCGACTGAACTTGTGCCTTAGCTGATCTCAGCGCTGGTTTCTGAGCAGGCAAAAAAGTGTCTGCAATGGTATTGCCTGCGCAGGCGCATTGAGGACTGGCACTGTGTTCTCCAACGTGGTTGCAAGGTTGATGATGTTGCGACATAAAACAGCTGAGCGACTCAAACGGGCACTGGCAATTAATTTCGTGATCGCCTAGCGTATTATGCGCATGACCCTGCTGAGTAGACGCTATCCGGGGTTATCGGCCGAAATACTGTTCTCGGATCTTGCAGTCGAAGTGCTTACCGCTTATTCAAAAAAATTGATGAGCCTATAATACTTGGTTCTACGAGTCTCTCAATGGGGTGGATGCCTCGGTCGCAAATCGGACTTACCGCCGGAACATCAAATTATGTGGCGTGGCTACGTCCAACTACAAATGTTGTGCGCAGGGTATCTCTTGCGTAGTAGGCTGCTGGAATAGCCATTTTGTGGGTAAATGGCAGGGTTAGCTCTGCATAAGTTTTTGCTCTTTGCGCTTTACATGGTTGATCGTCTGCCTCTGTCGGAGTGAGCACGCTGCCGTGCCACCCTGAAAACCCTGATTCGGGGTGCATCATTTAGAAAAATGTCCGCTGTTCCAGTCGATACCGTGGGATTTTCACCTGAAGAATGAATCAGTTGCAGATAAATGGCGTCCACGGTCATCGGTTTTGTTCATGGGTGTAGAGGTATTGAACAAGGCAACGTATAGAATTAAAGCTATACTCAGGGAATAGGGTGTATATTCGAGATGTACGGTTCGCATTGTGGCATTTTTTTTGCAGATAAACTGGTCAAGGCCGTTATCGCTGCCAACTGCGAGGGTACACTAAATGTCAGTCAGTATGAAATATAAAACTTTTAATGGCAATCCTGTTTCGGTGATCCGCGTCCAGTCTGAAGGGGTGATACCCATGAAGCAGCATCGATCAATTTCATATACTGACAGTGTCAACGAGGAAGAAATTCTCGTGACAAAGCCGGTATTGCCACCATTTTCTGAATTTTTGCCCATGCTGGAAACCATTTGGAACAATCGCCAATTAACTAATGCCGGGCCATTCCATCAGCAGTTTGAAGAGGCTTTGTGTTCTTATTTAGGTGTCGAACATATCTGTCTTTTTGCCAACGGCACTTTGGCCTTGGTAACTGCGCTGCAGGCACTACGCATTACTGGTGAAGTGATTACTACGCCCTATTCTTTTGTGGCAACATCGCATGCTTTACTCTGGAATGGAATTAAACCCGTTTTTGTGGATATTGATCAACATACCTTGAATCTTGATCCCGGGAAAATTGAGGCGGCCATTACGCCACAGACCACGGCAATCTTGCCAGTTCATTGCTATGGACATCCTTGTGATGTTGATGCCTTGCAGACGATCGCTGATACTTATAATCTTCGTTTAATCTATGATGCTGCTCATGCGTTTGCCGTGAATAATGCGCATGGAAGTATTCTGAACTATGGTGATCTGTCTGTTTTGAGTTTTCATGCGACTAAGATCTTTAATACCTTTGAAGGGGGGGCGATTGTTTGTCCAGACCGAAAAACCAAAAATCGTATTGATCAGTTAAAAAACTTTGGCTTTGTGAATGAAACAACGGTCGTGGCTCCTGGGATCAACGGAAAAATGAGCGAATTCAATGCAGCGCTGGGGTTAATGCAATTAAAATATATTGATTCCTACATTGAAAAACGTAGGACTATTGATCAGCGCTATCGGCAGAGACTGGCTGCAATTCAGGGCATAACGTGTCTGAAAGGTGTTGGAGAGCGAACTCCAAATTATTCCTATTTTCCAATCCTGGTCGAAGAGGCTTATTCTTTAAGTCGAGATGAATTATATCATCAGCTTAAAAACAGAAAAATACACCCCCGGCGCTATTTTTATCCATTGATTCCGGAATTTTCCATGTACCGGGGGCTTCCTTCTGCTCGTCTGGATCTGCTTCCGGTTGCCATGGAAGCATCAAGAAAAGTTCTGTGTTTACCGATATATCCTGATCTTGAATTGGATGTGATTGATCGGATTAGTGCATGTATTGCTGATCTTTCTTAATTGATTATATTGCGATGTCTTGCTGGTGACATTAATTGAAATCAGGAAATTAATGAGGATTGTTTGTTTAATCGGTTGATCTGTCTGTTGCGTAGTGATTTTCCAACATAAGGGTTAAACCACCGGCTTTAGCGGCGATCGGTGTTTCAGCTTGAGTACCGTTTTGTGTGGGTAACGAAGTATCGTTAAGAAGTTTTGAGGGGCGAGGTTGCGGAGCGGATAAGGGAGTTGGTCCGTGAGACGTGTGAGATTCAGGATTGAGAAAGGGGTAATGAGCCCAAGGATCCCCTGCATATTTTGCTGAGTTGTCCGCAGGATTAAGATACCGCACATAAAGAAAAGGTACAGGGGGTGGCACTTTTGGGCCAAGGGGTATTTTTGTGCGACGGTAGGTCAGATGATGGGGGAGATGATCCGGGAATATTTGGATCCTTACTTTGAATCGAATCCGAATGATGAATTCAAGCTGGAACCTGAGTAGGATGCGTCGTTTAGCCGATGCGTATCCGGACTATCATTCCGTAATACTAACCCACCAGCTTTAGCTGGTGGGTTAGTTAGTCGAATAATAAAATTGGAGTTTTTTACATGCCATGGCACATTGTGCGCTTATGACAGATGAAGTTGATGTGCTCATTGTCGGTGCTGGAGCGGCGGGGGCGGCGTTTGCGTGGAGAATGAGTGATTCAGGCCTGAATATTTTGTGTATGGAGCAAGGGGATTGGATGGATGCGACTCGCTATCCATCCACCCGGTCCGACTGGGAACGATCCAAGTGGCACCATGCGCATCCTTCGCCGAATGTGCGTCAGTTGCGGGCGGATTACCCAATTAATGATCAGGATTCGCCGATTGCAATTGCTAATTTCAATGCCGTGGGAGGTAGCACCATTTTATTCAGTGGCCATTTTCCTCGCTTCCACCCTTCGGATTTTAAAGTACGTTCTTTGGATGGAGTCGCTGAAGACTGGCCCTTAGGTTACGACGATCTGGAACCCTATTTTTCGATCAATGACCGTATGATGGGTGTGTCGGGTCTTTCCGGTGACCCTGCCTATCCATTAATTCAGGATTTATTACCTCCGATTCCGTTGGGAAGAGGGGGGGAATTGCTGGCGCACGCATTCAATCAATTGGGGTGGCATTGGTGGCCATCGTATTCGGCGATCATTACTCGACCTTATCGAGGTCGATCCCCATGTATTAATTTAGGTCCTTGTAATACGGGGTGTCCGCAAGGGGCTAAATCCAGTGTGGATATCAGTTATTGGCCAACAGCGTTGCAGCGTGGCGTGCAACTCAGGACGCATGCTCGGGTGCATCAGATTACTTTGAATAAACAGGGTCGAGTGAATGGGGTATTATATTTTGATGATCAAGGTGTGGAACATCACCAACGTGCACGAATGGTCGTTTTGGCGTGCAATGGAGTGGGTACACCACGATTGTTGTTAAATTCAGTGTCTTCTCAGTTTCCGGAGGGACTGGCGAACCGTTCAGGTCTGGTCGGCAAGAATTTGATGCTCCATCCTTTAGGGTATGTCGAAGGGCTCTTTGAGCCGGATCTACAAGGACATCGTGGCCCTCAGGGATGTTGCATCTATAGCCATCAGTTTTATGAAACGGATACGGCCAGAGATTTTGTACGCGGTTATACCCTGCATGTGCTTCGTGGTTCGAATCCGGTTGAAATTGCGCTGTCAGGGGTGTATCGGCGTGAGATTCCCTGGGGACAAAATCAACTTCAGTCGATTCAACAACGTCTGGGACACAATTTCGGAATTGCGGTGATTACCGAAGATCTTCCAGATGAAAATAATCGGGTGACCCTGGATAAGCAGCAGGTGGATGCTTTTGGTATTCCTGTTCCTGAAATTCATTATCGGCTAAGCGAAAACACGAAGAAAATGCTAGCTCATGGATTGGAGCGAGCCAAAGAAGTGTTGAATGCTGCTGGAGCATATAAAGTATTTGCCCAAGGTCCGGTTCGAAATTCGGGTTGGCATTTGATGGGCACGACACGCATGGGTATGGATCCACAGGCATCGGTTGTTAACGTGATCGGACAAACGCATGATGTTCCCAATCTGTTTGTGGTGGACAGTAGTGTCTTTGTAACCTCTGGAGCGGTGAACCCGGCATCAACCTTGCAGGCAATCAGTCTGTATCTTGCCGATGCGATTAAAAAACACCTGAATAAAATCTTATAGGGCAATTTGCGTATGGAGTATCAGATTTCAATCCATGAACAGCGTGTGTTTTCCAGGTTGATCGCTATGCTTCTTCCCGAGACTGCAGTTGAAAATTCTGCGGTTGTCCGGGAATGGATCGAATATGCTTCTTACATTCAGTGGATAAGTGAACTCTTGAAGTTTGTGGACGCTCTTGATGAGGTTGCGAATCTGCAATACACATGCCCCTTTGTTGAGTTGGACCAAGCGGATTCGATGGCTGTATTTCGAAAAGTCAGCATAAAACATGTGCGGCTCAGTGCCTTGTTTGTGCAAAATCTGTTGTGTTGGTATTACGGAAAAACTGAAGTTTTGCAAAGGCTTGGGTTAACTGGGTTGCCCTTGTTTCCAACGGGGAATGATGTATTTCCCGGGGATCTGAGTCTTCTTGAAGAGGTCCTCAGCCGTGGGCCCATCGATCGTCTTTATGATGGAGAAAAAGATGCAACTCATGTTGAACCGTAAGGTGGCCATGATTACCGGGAGTCATGGAGGGATCGGACGTTCGCTCGTGCAGGTTTTTGCGGAGCAGGGTGCTGATATTTATGCGTGTGTGCGTCAGACGGATGAGGCCTTTGAACAATGGATTCGGGAGTTGTCAGATCGAACGGGTCGATCCATTCGTTCAGTTTGTTTTGATTTAACGGACTCTGAGGCGTGCAAGTTGGCTTTACAGGAAATTAACGTACGTCAAACGCCCATTGATATTCTGGTTAACAATGCCGCTGTTGCCCAAGGTTCTTTATTACATATGACCTCGTTAAAGGAACTGAGGATGGTTTTTGATGTTAATTTTTTTGCCCAAATTGCGCTTATTCAGAATGTTTCGAGACAGATGGCTCGACGTCGCTCGGGAAGTATTATTAATATCAGTTCGATGGCAGGTTTATGTGCAGATCCTGGTTCCTTGGCTTATGGTGCAAGCAAAGCGGCATTGAATCATGCAACACGGGTTATTGCAGCTGAACTGGCCAGTTTCAATATTCGCGTGAATGCGATTGCCCCAAATGTCACAGACACGAAAATGCTGGATCATATGGATCCAACGGTTATTGAAAAGATAGTGGCTCGAACTTCCGTGCATCGGTGTGCTCAGCCTGAAGAAATTGCGAAAGTAGCGCTTTTTCTGGCAAGCGATCTGTCTTCATATATAAACGGGCAGATTATACGGGTGGATGGTGGGCAATTCTTTTAAGGAATAGCGATGGATGCACAAAAAATCAGGGCATTTGCTTTGCGGATGCGACGCATGATTATCGAGATGAGCCATCAATGCAACATGAGTGCGCATTTGGGTGGCGGATTATCGATGGTTGAAATTAATGCGATTCTCTTTGGCGCTATTATGCGGCTGGATCCGAAAAACCCACGCTGGACAGATCGTGATCGATATATTTTGAGCAAGGGGCACGGAGTTTTGGGGTACTTTTCTGCCTTGCATGCAGTGGGCTTTATCTCGGCTGAAAAACTCAAGACATTTTTACAGAATGAAAGTGATCTAATCGCTCATCCCGTGATGAATATGGAGTTTGGTATTGAGTCCTCAAATGGCAGTCTGGGGCATGGGCTTTCAATGGCCGTTGGCGTGGCACTGGCGGCAAAACGCCACAGGCAAGCGTACCATATTTATGTTTTGCTGGGCGATGGTGAGTGTAACGAGGGAGCGGTATGGGAGGCAATGATGCTTGCAGCTCAATACCAACTCGATAATTTAACGGCCATTGTTGATATGAATGGCTATCAAAGCGACGGCAAAACCGAACGTGTCATTAATTTGAAAAACATGGCCGATCGGTGGCGACAATTTGGTTGGCACGTCCAGGAAGTGGATGGTCACGACATTGATAATTTGTATCAGGCATTTTGTTCATGTACATTGGCAGATCAGCCACATGTGGTGATCGCACGCACTGTTAAGGGAAAAGGAATTTCATTTATGGAGAACAATAATGATTGGCATCATGCTCGGTTGACCAAAAATTGGTATGAACAGGCTGTGATGGAATTAGATGGAAAAACCTCATGCTCGACATAAACCCAAGCAGTGTGCGACAGTGGTCTCGCTTGGGTTCGCGGGCGATGTTTGGACAGTCCATTCTGGCATTGGCAGAAAATTTATCCAATTTGATGGTGTTATCAGCAGATCTGGGTAAGTCCTCAGGGTTAGACCGGTTTGCTGCGGCCTATCCTGAACAGTTTATAAACACAGGAATTGCCGAGCAGAATATGATCGGTGTGGCGGCGGGATTGGCTAAGGAAGGTTTCGTCCCATTTGCAACTTCATTTGCCCCATTTATTGCGATGCGCGCCTGTGAACAGATTCGTATGAACATGGGTTATATGCAGATGAATGTCAAGGCGGTTGCTATTGGCTCCGGCCTGGCCATGGGTTTTCTTGGAAACTCGCATTATGGGACTGAAGATTTGGCCGTCATACGTTCAATCCCTAATCTGACGGTGATTGCACCAGCTGACTGTGCTGAAATCCTGAAAGTGGTTTATGCAGCGGCTGCGCACGAAGGGCCTGTGTATATTCGCTTGACAGGTAGCATCAATACACCAATCGTCTATAGTGCAGATTATGATTTCAGCATTGGTCAAGCCATACAACTAAGGACAGGTACGGATGTTTCTATTATTGCACATGGTTCCATGGTGCATGAAGCACTGCTTGCGGCAAAGTTGCTTGAAGAGAAAAATGTGTCTGTTTCAGTTTGGAATATGCATACAGTAAAGCCATTAGATGGTAACGCACTAGAACAGTGTTATTCTCATTCAAAGCTTGTAGTGACTGTGGAGGAGCATAGCGTGATTGGCGGACTTGGAAGCGCTGTTGCAGAGCATCGATCCCTGTATGCTGCGGCCCCACCATTACTCAGATTGGGGTTGCCTGATCAGTATGGTGTTACTGCGGATTATCGGTATTTGCTTGAATATTATGGTTTAGTAGGTAGTGGGATTGGAAGTGCTGTGCTGAGCTTTCTGGATGGTAGTAAAACGAATACGGTACTGTCTTGATTTGACGACCATTTCTTCTGTTAGGTAAAATTGTTTTTGAAATTATTATAAATATTATTGAGTCGGTTTGTGTTGAAACAAATGTTTCTGGTTGTTTGAGTGAATTTTATTATTTTGATTTTGAATATTTGCACAATATTTTTTGCACAGGCACTCTGAAAAATATTAAGGCGATGCAGTCAAGATCAGGCAAAAATGAATATTGTCTGTCTTTTATGCTGGTTAGTATTACTTTATTTTAGATTAATTGAGTCAATGGTGTGCCATAACGACGCATGTTGTCGTTACGGATCGCAATTATCTTGATGAGAATCTAGTGTTTACATGTAATTCTATTACTGAGGTTAAAATAGGAAATATTTGCTATGCAGGCATGGGGGCATAGATTGAAGAATGGATGTCAATTGGAATTGACTCAATGGGTTGGAAGAGTTTAAATCCTTACATGATAGACATCTTGGTATGATTGCCCTGGGCGACCAATGAGGGCTGGTATGGATAAACGGGTTATTTTGTAAATAAATCATAAGGAAACATGATGAATAAATTACAGGTTTACAACCGTGTTTTTATGGATTGTTTTGGAGTTGGCCAGGAACAACTCACGGATCAGTTTGTGTATCAATGTGTTCCTCAGTGGGATTCTGTGGGCCATATGGGGATGATTACAGCAATTGAAGACTCTTTTAATATTGTGCTTGAAACTGACGATATTGTAGATTTTGGTTCTTATACAAAAGGCATTGATATACTCAGGAAATATAATGTTTTTATCAATGAGTAATTTTAGCGGTTCTTTTTTTTTTGATGAGTTAGATAAGTTTGATGCAAGAATTGCGTTATTGGATGGTGTAGAAAATATAACCTATAGACAATTATTGCACCTTTCTGACAGCTTGAAAAATGTCCTTTCTAAAAGAACTCTGGTATTTTTATCATGCCGTAACTCAATAGCTTCAGTCATTGGTTATATTGCAGCTCTACGTGCTCGTTGTGTTCCTGTTTTATTAAGCGACAGGATTCAAAAAGAGTATTTTTTTCGATTGCTCTTTGCATATAGACCAAAGTATATATGGCTGCCTGATAGTAATGATTGTCCTCATGGATTTCATAGGTTATCTGTGGGGATTCATGGCTATCAATTGTTGGTTTCAGAGGAAGTGGCAAGCTACCCAATCGCCGAAGAACTGGCCTTGTTAATGACCACCTCAGGCAGCACAGGCAGTCCCGTATTTGTGAGACAGTCATACGAGAATCTCCATGCCAATACGGCTGCCATTTGCGATATTCTGAATATTCAGCCTTCGGATCGTCCTGTCACAACCTTACCCATGCACTATACTTATGGTTTGTCTGTTTTGAATACTCATTTAAGTCAGGGTTGTTCGATTGTCTTAAATGAAGCTTCGCTCATGGAAAAATCTTTTTGGGCACTTATGAAAAATGCAGCAGTGACTTCCTTTGCCGGAGTGCCCTATACCTATGAGATGTTAGATCGATTACGCTTTGAGCGAATGACGCTTCCTTCTTTGCGTGTGATGACCCAGGCGGGAGGGGCTCTGCACATTGATTTGGTAAAAAAATTTGCCTTGTTGTGTCGGGATCGGAATATTCGCTTCTACTGCATGTACGGTCAAGTTGAAGCGACTGCACGTATGGCTGTTTTGCCGTGTGATGCTGTTTTAACAAAGGCTGGTAGTATCGGTTTGGCTATACCAGGTGGAAGTTTCTGGCTTGAAGATGAAGAAGGGCATTGTATTGAGAGTGCGCATGTTAAGGGCGAACTTTGTTATTCTGGAGCGAATGTCTCACTAGGCACGGCAGCAAGTGTTGACGATCTCAATCTCCCGGATCTTAACCTAGGTCACCTGAGAACGGGGGATATGGCTTATCGAGACGAGGATGGCTTTTATTTTATTGTCGGTCGCAAAAAAAGATTTGTTAAAATTTTTGGTAACCGAATTAATCTTGCGGATATTGATGCGCTCCTGGGTTCTCTAGGATATGAATGTGCTACTGTGGGCAATGATAATCAGATTCAGATTTATACGACGGCGTTGGCGCATGAACATAGACAGATGCTGATTAACGTTGCAGAACATCTCGCTATCCATAACTCGGTTTTTCAGGTAATTCACATTAATGCTATTCCACGGAATGAGTCCGGAAAGATTCTTTATGCAGAATTAAGCACGGATAGGAGCTGATGAACACGAATCCAATAGATTGGTCGCCTCTTTTTTCGCTGCCAGCCTTTGCACTAGGTCGACAAGAAAAGCGTCAGATAATGACTGCGGTTTGTCAGGAGTTGCATGCACATCATATGTTGGCATGTCGTGCTTATCGTCTGGTTGTGGATAAAGTATTTACAGATGCATCGTTTGATGCGGCAACATTGGAGCGGATTCCATTTATCCCCGTACGCATGTTCAAAGAAATGGAACTTATGAGCATTGACCGTGGACAGATTGTCAAGACGATGACCTCTTCTGGAACCACAGGCCAGCAAGTGTCAAAAATTTTTCTCGATCGAGAAACGGCGTTGCTGCAAACTAAGGTTCTGAATCATATCATGGGCGCATTGATTGGTAAAAGCCGTTTACCCATGTTGATCATTGATTCGGCAGATGTCCTGGAAAATCCGCACATGTTTTCTGCCCGAGCAGCGGCTATTCGGGGGTTTCAACTTTTTGGTCGGCCGATTGAGTTTGCATTGGATGCGGATATGAAGTTGTCTTTCGATCGTGTACAGCGCTTTCTTAAGAAATATGAGGGGCAGAGGATTTTTTTATTTGGTTTTACTTTTATGATATGGAAATACTGGGTTCAGCCAATGCTTAAGCAAGGTCTGAGGGTTTCGATGAATCAAGGCATTCTTTTGCATGGTGGTGGTTGGAAAAAAATGCAGGATGAAGCGGTAGAACATAGGCAGTTTAAGGAAGTATTGCGTGAACTGACAGGATTACACTCTATTCATAACTACTACGGAATGGTTGAACAAACGGGTTCGATTTTTGTTGAATGCCATGAAGGATATTTACATGCTTCAAGTTTTTCAGAAATTCTCATTCGCAATGATCAAGACTTTTCGATATTGCCAAAAGGAGGCACGGGACTTATTCAACTGATATCCTTGTTGCCGCGCAGTTATCCAGGTTTCGCAATTCTTACTGAAGACTTAGGTTGCATCGTTGGTGAAGATGACTGTTCCTGTGGATTAAAGGGAACCTACTTTCAGGTTCTTGGCCGTGTCCCTAGAGCTGAGTTGCGAGGGTGTAGTGATGTCCATGCTACCTTTTGACGCCATAACGATTCTTTGCGGCGATATCGCTGTTCTTGATGAGCCCGGTATTTCCGTACCCTTTGATGCAATTGTCTGCTTGTTTTTGGAATGCTTTTCCCAACAGATTATGCAGAGTTTATCAGCAAAGCGTTATCCCGATCTGGTAACGTTTGCATTTTGGCTGCGTCGTGCGAATCTTCAGCGTTTACAAAAACAATATCAGGATTCCTTGCTTCGCCTAGGTCTTGGGTTAGTGTTTCATGTCACGCCAGGCAATGTACCTGTTAATAGTTTGTACTCGCTTGCTTTTGGGCTTCTTGCGGGGAATGCTAATGTTGTTCGATTGCCCTCAACGTTTTTTGCTCAGTTGAACCTGGCTTGTGAAATTTTGAATGATCTGCTTTGTCAGGCTGTTTTTATTCCATTACGTTCAAGAATTCTCTGTATTCAATATGCTCATGATGCAACGATCAATCGTAGATTATCCGACCTCTGCGATGCTCGTATTGTTTGGGGGGGGGATGATACGATTCAAAGCTTTCGTCAATTTCCGATCCCTGTTCGTGCTCGTGAAATCCATTTTGCTGATCGAACTTCCTTTTGTGTTGTGCATGCAGATTCCCTGCTTCTTCAAGATCAAGAGTCACTGGCTCGGATTGCGGAAGGTTTTTATAATGATACCTATTTGATGGATCAGAATGCTTGCTCATCACCGCATGTGATCTGTTGGACGGGTTCGAGCCAAGCATTGATTGCCGATGCGCAGCAATATTTCTGGAATGCGTTGAAAGTTGTTGTTTTACGGCGCTATCCTCGTGAACCTTTGCATGGTTCAGAAAAATTACTTCAGGCGTGCAAGGATGCCGTATTACTGGATGAGCTTGATTCAGTAGATTGGTATGATGAACCTCTGGTTTTTAGGGCGCAACTGCGTCAATTACCGATACGATGGGTGGAGCTTAGAGGACGTTATGGTTATTTCTATGAATGTATGGCTGATGAAGATCAACTGGTTTCGATATTAAAGTCTGTGACAACACGGGTTCAAACATTGACCTGTTTTGGCTACAGTCATGATTTTTGGCGCAACATTCTGCTCAAACATCGAGTGGTTGGTATTGATCGAATTGTATCGATAGGCTCGGCGCTTGATATGGATCTGGTGTGGGATGGCTATTTGTTGATTTCAGAACTGTCCCGGGTGGTTGATATTCGTTAGCGAGGTTAAAAATGGCAGAGGGTGTATTTAGTTTAAATGGTCAACAACTGCAGGAATTTCAGCCTAATCGTTATCCGTTTTTGATGATTGATTATGTTGAAGCGGTTTTACCTGGGCGTTATGCGCATGGATATAAAAATCTGTCTCTGAATGAATGGTATTTCCCAATGCATTTTCCGGGTCATCCCAATATGCCGGGTGTTTTGCAGCTCGAAGCGATGGCGCAAATGTTGACCGTAGCTATTACAACGCTGCCTGGCTTGAAAGGGAAAGTTACACATGCGTTACAACATACAATACGCTTTCGTAAAGAAGTGTTACCGGGCCACCGCCTTGATATTAAGACTGAAGTCATTTCCTGGAAAAGGGGGATATGTAAAGGCAATGGTGTTGGTTTAGTGAACGGTGAGATCGCTTGTGAGGCAGATATGCTGATCACCATTCCTGATATCCTGGAGCAGTTTTTGCCTGTATCGATTCGATAATCCTATAGAAATAAAAACAATCAACCTCAACGCTCAAAAAAAGACTCGCAAAGTGCGCTGACACGCATAGGCGTGTGCAATATCACGGAATTTGAACCAATCTCAGATTTCCTGATCCCTAGTGGATTTTTCTCTATTTGCTCGGAAATCATCCGTGCATAATGTTACATTCAGACAGCTAAAACCGGTTCATTCACTTGTCGATGCCTCAAGGAAAGATCAGAGTAAGCGTCCGATAAAGTGCACCTGAAAAAGTTAACCTGACAGTACCGGTAGGTAGAGTAAACTGTATTGATTCGGAGAGTGGAGAATACGGTGGCGAATTTTTTCGTTGTTTTCAGATCAGAACTCGCAGGGTATAATACGAAATCGTGGTTGCAAAATAGGGATCGAGTCAATCCAACCAAATGAATACTGTTGCGCTACCGTCTTGGAATTCACTCGGCCTCATCCCTCCAATTGATGAGCAGTTGCCAGCTTCTGCCGAACGTTCACCATACACAGTTTCGCTGACGGACTTTGTCCTTCGCTTTGGGCAAACCTCGCCAAGAAAAATAGTTCTTGAGGGATTTTTGAAATATCGAGCTGCACTCCACACCGCAGGATTGGTTAGTGGGTTTCAGTGGTTGGACGGGAGTTTTCTTGAAAACATTGAAATCCTCGAAGGTCGCACCCCAAATGATATTGATGTTGTGACATTTTTCGATTTACCTGCAGGCAAGAGCCAAACGGATATCCAGCGGGCGTTCCCAGAATTATTTCCGATTAGTCGTGATTCGCATAAGGAACTTAAGGATACGTACTTTGTTGATGTTTACTATGAACATCTCGGCAAAGCTCCGAGTCGATTGGTGAGGCAAGCGAGCTACTGGTACAGCATGTGGAGTCACCGGCGCAACCAAGCATGGAAGGGCTACGTACAGATTGATCTCGCACCTGTTAATGAGGCATTGGCAAGAGCACAGTTGGGCAATTCGGTCGGCCAAGGAGTCCCTGTATGATTCGGCAAGATTTCGTACAGCTATTGGGCGAGCGAACTGCTCTTCAGCGCATGATCGAGAGCACACCTATTGACGAAGTCCTTGATCTGGGCAGTCTGACTGCAAGATTGGAAGAGATCGAGCACAGAATTTCTGAAGCGAAAATAAATGAGCGCGAACCCGCACGTGCTCGCATAACGTTCAATGGACGTCCGGTCGTTGGCAGCTATGGAATCTTCGCAGACTTTGGGATAAAGATTATTGGTGCATTCAACGAAACCGTGACATCGGTGGCTGCTTCGCTTTCCGGTGGTTTAGCGGCCACAGGCCCTATTCCAAATAGGGAGCAGCATCAATTACTGATTACAAATACAGCGATGGGTTCGTTCGGTTTCGAATTTGAGGAATATCGCACTGGGCAGTTGTCGATAGATGAAAAGACGACACTAGAACTCGCAATCGAGCGAACTCAGAGTTTGCTTCAGGGGTCTATCGACGATAACGATGAATTGCTTGCTGACACTGCGTCTGAATTAAATCAGCGGGCACTGGACAAGGTCCGAGCCTTCATTAGTACTCTGGCAGATAACGAAGCTATTTGTGCCTTGCAATATCGCAATCAAGTATTCCGGTTCACTGATGTCGGACAGGTTCGCCGGAGTCTTGAAAGAATCAGCAAGGATAACCTTCACGAAGATGAGCAACTGCTTCATGGAGAGTTTCAAGGTGTTCTTCCGAAGCGGCGAACCTTTGAATTCAAGATCACTGGAACAGGTCAAGTTGTCGCTGGAAAGGTGTCACCTGCCATTGAGGATGCTAATCTGATCAATCAGCACCTTCATCAGCAAGTAGAAATTCGAACAATGGTTACCCGTGTTGGTGATGGCCGTCCACGGTACTTGTTACTGGATTTGCCTCAGTGGAATAATGGAGCGAAAGCAGGTCAGGCCGGTACGCAGTAAGTTGAACAATCCGTTGCCCTGCCAGTCCGCAATACTATTCTTGCTGATCAACGGGTTTTTGAGCTTCTTGGTTCTATAAGCTGTGATGTGTGAATTGGACAAATTATCCTAACCCATTGACTTGAATCCGCATGTTTTGAGAGAATAAGTTGGAGCAGCAGGTGAGGGGGCGATTGCATCACCAATTAACGAAGACCGGATACCTCTCCGGCCTTTTTTATTGCCTGCGAAACGCCAGATTTGGCGCTGTTTCGGGGATGCCTCTTGAACATGCTCACCCCATAGTTGCCGTTCTCTGGGTGTTTTTTATCTCTCTACTCGCCATTCTCTCTGCTGGCCTCGCGAGTGTGCGCAAGGCGATTCCCTGTTTTCATGCGAGGTTGCTGGCACGGCGTTGTAACCGGTGATTGGTCGGCAGTTCTGAGTCATGATTCGAGGTTTTGTCGGCGCAGGAGCTCGGTAAAAAGACTGAAGCTCCTTCTTCTCGAAGTTGTGCCGTCCAATTCATGAGGCTTCGATTGGATATCAATAACGGTGTGCGATTGAGTTCGCACCGTTACCGTCGGAATCGATCCCTGATCTAAAAGGGATTAAAACAGTTCCGGAACCACTAGTCCTTCGACCACAAGCCAAAACCGTTGCAAGTTATCGCAAAGCGCTGGAAGGGAAGGATGTGATTCTCACCTGCAGGCATAGCGAATTGCGGAGGAGTCGATTAGCGGCAATCCTTGGTTCCATCTTGAAAACAATGCACCGCATGCTTCACGCCGGCGACTTCCTTGTGCCTTTCACTGACGCCTACACCCCGCAGGTATGCGGTGGGGCCGTTTCCGTGAGCAAAGGTGTGTCAATTTTGGTGAGCGCCAAGGCGGGACGCAGTTCAAATTGACGTTTTACCAGGTTGGATATTCGTTTAATGTATTCTTCCTTATTGTAAAAACGGTTATAAATATCGAGAACTTTTTTATTGATTTCTTCGTAAAGATTCCGATCTGATTCTAATCGCTTGATTTTCTCAACAATATGCTGAGTCATTGATTCGCCTGAGTCAAAAAAAATGTAGAAATCTTTCATGGTGGGATCAGGAAAAAACTGGTCATTATATATGCCAAACCCACAGCCATTTTTCAGGAGTCCATTGAGTAAATACCCGTCAAAGCCTTCTCCAAAGGAAATCACAAAACGGCAGCGGGTAGAAAGCTCGATACAGTGATCAAATGTGATTCCGTTGATTTCAACGAGCTTATAATGGGGAAGGTGTTCTTTTAATTTTTCAAGGACTATGGGTTTGCATGGCATGTAATCAGGCGAGTAAATAATCAGATTTTCTTTTTCATCAAAATTAGATGATGGATATGAGCTTATATCTACGTATGCTGGAAGTAGCGTTGTGGGTAAATTATAATGATTTGAACACTCTTGATTAAAGTAGGCATGATGAGCAACCGATTGTGTGATTTCCGTTGCAATATCTCTCAGGTTCTGGAACTGTTCTTTTTCAGGCATCAACTGAATATTTTGATTTGCAATGTTGATGAAAAGATTTTTTCGTTTTTTAAGGTACTCAAGAACGTCAGCATGCAGACTTTGAATAAATGTCGAGGCAAAAACTTCAGGAATATGGATATAGAGTGTTTCGGCTGATTCGCAGTGGATAATTTGTTCAAAACGAAATACATTTTCCTGAGTCCTGAAGTGTATCTGTCGGAAGAATGATTGACAAACGAAATTAGGCCGGGTCATGACAAGTATTTTGTAGTCATGTTGATGGCGAAGAGTATGCATGGTATTAGCAATAGAAAAAAGGGAATAAACCCCACCACCCATAAAATTAATTTCCGGGACTACAATCACCATGATTTTTTTTGCGGTCTGGCATTCTGTTGGGAAATAGATTTCCTGTATGCGATGAGTCAGCATACGTTCGTAAAATGCCGCATGGAATTTGATATAGATATTATAGGTGGCAGCTTTGTCATTTGAATAATCATTATTAATGTAGTTTTTAAATGAAAAACCACAGTATTTTGAAACCTCAGGGTTGTTCATGAGTTCTTTAATGACATTTCTATGCGGGTTTGGCAGTTTTTGTTCATTAAATCCCCAGATTAAATAATGGAGAAATGGTTCAACATCTTTTGTGAGGCATTCCGGGAATGCCTTTTTATAGAATTCTTCATCAAAAGAGTCTCTTAGTAACTGAATCAGAGGGCTTTTTCCATTGGCAGATTGAACCAGGGTTTCATGAATATTGTAGTTTTCAATCATTAAAATACTCCAGAATGAATTTTGAACTCAGCGATATTGCAGCATGTCCAGCATGTTATGCTCGTGGAGAGCAGTATAAAACGGTTTCATCGTTATGAATTGTATAATGATCTACATGTAGATCATAAAATGGAAATGTTTTCTTGACGTACAAAGGAATTGAAAAAAGATCATCGGGGTTATGATAAAGAGATATGGCGAGTTTTGGTTTAAAATCCTGAATGCTTTGTTTGGCACCTTCTAGAGCATCCAGCTCAGATCCTTCCACATCAAGTTTTATAAAATTAATTCGAGGTATCGAACCCTGCTTAACCAGGTTATCGAGTTTTTGTAATGGTGTTGGTGCATTAAAGGCCCTGAAGCCAGGGTCATAGCTGCCTAGCGGTGTAGGATTGCAGATAAATTCTTTATTAGAGAGTCCGTAGGGAATTGCGGTTGCATTACTTATAGGCAATTGTTCTATGTTGAATCTTAAGATTTCGAGGTTTTCACGTACAGGATCAAAAGAAAACACTTTTCCTTCCAGACCTACTGCATTGGAAAATACCAGAGCAGTATCTCCGAGACAGGCACCTCCATCAATAACATAATCACCTGGTTCAGGTTGGATTTTCTTTCCGTTTCTATCGAAGAAATACTGGTTTCTGAACAGATAACTTTCCAAGTCGACACCATCATATCTATAATGATGATCATTATAGATAAAATCATAATGTTTGAGTTTTCCATACATGCCGTTGGTTTCTATTTTTCCTTCAGTATATTTAACGGCTTCTCGATATTTTGCCAATGCCTCAGGTTTGTTAAAAAAACCAACGGGAATGCGAATAGAAAAATGGCTGGCGAGTCTGAATGCAATTAAATTGGCATACAGGGATTTTGATGTCTCATCATCAAGAATGCTATAAACATTCCACAGTTGGGGATGATTTTTAAAGAACCAGTCAAAGTAAAATGCGCATGAATCCGAGTTGAATGTTTTTGAGCGATCAACTCCATCAGTGTTAAAGTGTTTTTCGTCAAAATTATCCATAAACGTATTTATTTTAAGTGCGGCAATAGACTGACTTAATATTGTCGAGTAAAACTCTTGTGAATTCTTTAAGGGCACATCAAACATGGTGTTTACTCATTTTGGTTGATTTTTAAATGCAAGTAATATGCATTGATTTATCGAATTTTTTAGAAAACACAAACTCTGGATAACTGTTGCTGCTCAGGCAAAATCAGGGAATTATATGCATGATGTGTGCCATTTTTTGCAGAAATACGATGTTTGCGCAATAAACTATTGAATGTACCACACCTATCATCAATAGGTCAGATTGTAATACCAGGATTTTATCCATTTATCTCAGGCAGACAACAGCATATGGCTTGAGTGTAGCAGATTTGCCGGGTTTGCCTTTGCTCATATTTTTATTCATAACTCATGTATTTTGAAATACTTTTGTCCGTTGATCCACTTCTGAAGTGGATCCATTGGTGAAGACAAATTTACATCAAGTTTAAGAGGGTCTCTTGCCGCAGCCAATCGGCGCTTCCCCGTATTGCATATGATCGTAGCGTTACGATCATTCATTTATTGTAAATTGACGGTAATTCCCTTGCCAATTATCCGTGCCACAATCGGGTTATCCACGGTGTCGCTTCCCGCCCGTATCAGGCGAGCGGCGCAGTGGCTAACCCCGATGATATGCTTGGGTTTATACAGTTTGTGCAATACATGGCTGTATTCAATCATAGACTGCAAACAGCCTGTTGTGATCTGGGTACATCACTTTGAATTACGCCCGAAGCTGGCTGAATTTTTAAGTTGTTCCCACAGCGCTTCAGTTTTACGTTGTACTTGGGCATCTGGCACAATGCAGCGGCCCCAGGGACGATGCACTTCTCCTGGCCATTTATTGGTGGCGTCCATTCCTATTTTGCCACCCCAGCCAGGTTCCGGGCTGGCAAAGTCCAGATAATCGATGGGTGAGCGATCGACCAGCAAGGTATCGCGTACCGGATCCATGCGGGTGGTGATCGCCCAGATTACTTCACTCCAATTGCGGGCATCAATATCTTCATCGACGACGATGACCCATTTGGTGTAGGTAAACTGCCGTAGCCAGGACCACACGCCCATCATCATACGTCGGGCATGCCCGGGGTACTGTTTACGGATGCTGACCACGGCGATACGGTAGGAACAGGCTTCAGGCGGCAGATAAAAATCCTGGACTTCAGGAAATACTTTTTGCAGGATGGGAACAAAGACATCATTGAGGGCATGCGCCATGACCGACGGTTCATCGAAAGGCGAACGTCCCATATAGCTGGCGTGATAGATGGCGGCAGGCCGTAGGCTCATTCGCTCAAACGTGACCACCGGAAAATGATCCGTTGCATTATAATAACCGGTGTGGTCGCCAAAGGGGCCTTCGAGGGCGGTGTCATTGGGATGGATAAAGCCTTCCAGCACGATTTCAGCCCCCGCTGGCGCATAGAGTCCGGTGAGTGAACTGCGTACTACCTGACTGGGATGGCCACGCAATAACCCGGCAAAATCATATTCCGAGAGGCTGTCTGGAATGGGGGTTACCGCCGCCAGCAGGGTGCAGGGATCCGCACCAATGACCACGAGTACAGGAAATGGTTTTTCCGGGTACTGTTGCACCCAGGAACGGTAGTCCTGGGCACCTCCCCGATGCGCCAGCCAACGCATGATGACGCGGCGTGGCCCCAGCACTTGCTGCCGGTAAATGGCGATATTCTGGCGATCCTGCTGACAGCCGCGGGTCACGACCATGCCCAGAGTAATCAGACGCCCGGCGTCTTCGGGCCAGCATTGCTGTATCGGTAACTGACTCAGATCAATGGCATCACCTTCGAGTACCTGATGGGGTTCAATATACTGATCGAGTACCTGGGTACGGGCATGCACCAGTTGTCCGTATTCAGGCCAGGATTTGAGCAAGGCACCCAGCGAACGTGGCATTTGTGGTTCCTTGAGCTGCGCCAGCAGTTGGCCAATCTCCCGAAACGATTGAAAAGCACGGTAACGCAGGGCCCGCTGAATGCGTCGTTCATGGCCAAACAGATTGGCCAGACAAGGATGTGAACTGGGTGTGACCTGAGTCATTAAGAGGGCAGGGCCTTGTTCTTTGAGGCTGTGTTGCGCCAGTGCGGTCGTTTCCAGGTGGGCGCTGACCGGTGCCGTGACGGTCAGCAGATCATTATGATGGTGCAGATCGTCGAGAAAGGAACGTAAATCCAAGTAAGGCATGAACATCAACTCCTGAGCAGAGGTGCAAAAGTTTAGGTACAATAGCGTTTTAAAACCTGTTCCAGGTCAAAAAAAAACGAAACAGCCGGCGGTCATGCCGGGTTTGAGTGATTTTTAGTGGCATATGTTAAGGAGAGTGAACGGGTAAGCCACAAAGCGGTGAATCTGTCGGGGGGCAGCGGTGTTTTATGAGACCCGTGCCACCGGGGCAAGGATTCGTCGTTTTACCTTCCTGTGTCTGTTTCCGGGAATTCACGTAAAAGTTCATGAAAGATAATCAGCATCTGGCACAATATGTCAATACACTGGGGCAGGATCTGTTGCGGCGCTTTGGAGAACGGATTCATAAAGTCTCTATTGATGCGGGATTCAGTTGCCCGAACCGTGATGGGACACTGGGGACAGGCGGTTGTTCTTTTTGTAATAATGATTCCTTTGTCCCGGAACATGGAGAAGAACCGAGTGTCCAGGCGCAGGTGCATACCGGTCTGGAGGCAGTGGTACGGGTGACGGGTGCCCGCAAGGTACTGGCTTATTTTCAGGCCTATACCAATACCTATGCAGAAACCGCCTTATTGCGGCAACTGTATGAAGAGGCATTGACGTTGCCGGCGGTGGTGGGTATTTCCGTCGGTACGCGACCGGATTGTGTGCCAGATCAGGTTCTCGATTTATTACAGGAAATCCAGAATAACGGATATCTGGTGTGGCTGGAACTGGGATTACAGTCGGCCTTTGATAGCACGTTGCAGGCGATCAATCGCGGGCATGGTTTTGCCAGTTACCAAGAGGCTATTGAGCGGGCACATCAACGACAACTCAAGGTATGTACGCACCTGATTGTGGGCTTGCCCGGCGAAACCCCGGCGCATGCGCTGCGAAGTTTGCAACAAGTCGTGCATCTTGGGGTCGAAGGCCTGAAAATTCATCCACTGCACGTCGTGAAAAATACCCGGTTGGCCTATGAATGGCGCCAGGGGCAATACCTGCCATGGACGCAGGAGCAATATATTGATTGTGCCGTTGAAATGATCCGGCAAACCCCTGCCGAGGTGGTGTTTCACCGGATTACCGGGACGGCTAGCCGGGATATTCTGCTGGCTCCTTCGTGGTGTGAACATAAATGGCCGATCATCAATGGGATTACCCAACGGATGGCGGCGTTGGGTGCCCGGCAGGGGGATCAGACACACAACGGCGCTTCACCGGCGCTCTGTTTTTTCAGAACAGACGGTTTAAGCCGTTGAGTGCGGCGACCCGGTAGGCCTCTGCCATGGTGGGATAGTTAAAGGTCGTATTGGCAAAATAACGCAGACTGTTCTGCCCGCCATGCATGACAGCCTGGCCGATATGGACAATTTCTGAGGCACCATCGCCAAAACAGTGGATCCCCAATATTTCCAGGGTATCGCGATTAAACAGGATTTTCAGCATGCCTACGGTTTCACCGGTAATTTGTGCCCGGGCCAGATGCCGGAAAAAGGCCTGACCGACTTCATAAGGAACATGATCCCGGGTGAGTTCTGCCTCGGTTTTGCCCAGTGAGCTGATTTCGGGAATGGTATAAATTCCGTTAGGCACTTCCGAAACGCGGGGAACATCAACAGAACCCACAATGTGCGCTGCCGCACAACGCCCCTGATCGTAAGCGGCTGAAGCCAGCGATGGCCAGCCAATGACATCACCCGCTGCATAAATATGCGGCAGGGGGGTTTGATAGTATTCATTGACTGCCAGTTGCCCGCGCTGGTTGACGGACAGACCCAAACGTTCCAGTCCCAGTTCCTGGGTGTTGCCGGTGCGCCCATTACACCAGAGAATGGCATCTGCCCGGATTTTTTTACCGGATTTCAGTGACAGAATGACGTGGTCGGCATGAGTTTCCAGATGGGCATATTGTTCGTGATGGCGGATCAGCACCCCCAATTCACGCAGATAGTGACTCAAGGCATCGGAAATCTCATCGTCGAGAAAAGACAGTAGTGCCTGTTGGGTGTTGATCAGATCAACCTTGACGCCCATGCCCTCAAAAATCGAGGCATATTCGCAACCAATAACCCCGGCTCCATAAATAATGATTTTTCGTACCGGGATTTTCAGGTTGAGAATGCTGTCGGAATCAAAGACCCGGGAGTGATTAAAATCAATATCGTCGGGATGATAGGGACGGGCACCGGTGGCAATGATCGCATGGGTGAACTCCAGGGTTTCGCCGGCACGATCCCCTGACAATATTTCGACACGGTGTTCATCAAGAAAACGTCCCGGAGAAAAGACGAGATCCACCTCGTTGCGTGTATAGAAGCGTGTGCGTAATTCCACCTGTTGATCAATCACTCTTTGCGTCCGGTTCAGCACCTGCTCGAAACTGATGTGTCGGGAATCGCCACTGCGGTGAAAAAAAGGATCACGGTTATAACGCATCAATTGCCAGACAGTCTGTCTGAGGGTTTTAGAAGGGATCGTACCGGCGTGTGCACAGGAGCCGCCGACAGTGTTGCGGTTTTCCAGTACAGCGACTTTCTGGCCTTCTTTGGCCAGTTTCATGGCGGCACCTTCACCGGCGGGGCCTGAACCCAGAATGATAGTATCAAATGATTGCATGCAGCACCTGTTGCGGTTGAACTGGGATCGATTGTTACTGTTTTGGAGTATATCAGTTTTGCTAGAGGGTCGAGCGTTTGAACGGGCGTTCTTCACCCCGCAGCAAGGCGCGAATGTTTCGATGGTGTCGAAAAAATAGCAGCAGTGCCATGAGGAGCAGCACTGGAAAATTGGTGCCGTCTGCAAACCATGCCGCCAGTGGCAGCGTCCCAAAGGCCAGTAACGCCGCTAGTGAGGAGGTGCGGGTGAAATAAAATACCAATAGCCAGATTAGCGTGGTGCCCAGTCCCAACAAGGGATGCAAGGTCCAGATGACGCCAAAGGCGGTGGCGACCCCTTTTCCTCCCTGAAAATGATAAAATAGCGGAAACAGATGTCCGAGAAAAGCGGCCAGTCCGACCAGGGCAGCCATTAACGGAGTAGCATGCAGCAGGCGGGCGATGAGTACAGGAATCACTGCTTTGAGCATGTCTCCGCTCAAGGTGAGTAATGCCGGACCTTTGCCGCCGACGCGCAGCACATTGGTGGCTCCTGGGTTACCCGATCCCTGAGTACGTGGATCCGGGAGTCCCAACAGATGGCACACCGGGATTGCCGTACAGACGGAACCCAGCAGGTAGGCGACCAAGAGTCCTGACAGATCTATCAGAACGGTGTGGTAGTTGTGGTAGTTGTGGTAGATATTCATCAGTGAACCGGGTCCTTGACAGTAGGTTCTACGAAAATTTTCAGTAAAAAGACAGCAAACAGCCAAAGAGAATGTAGCACATGCAGACGGGTGATTATATCGAGATTCGCAATATTGAGGCTACTGTGCAGATCGGCGTCCACGATTATGAACGTCAGGCAGGGCAACGGTTACTGGTGCATTTACGCTTTGGTGTGAACACGGCAGCGGCAGCAGCAACCGATCAGCTGTCAGCGACCACTGATTACCAGGCGCTGGTGCATCAGCTTCAACAAAAAATTGCAGCTTCCCGCGTCCGCTTGCTGGAAACACTGGCAGAACAACTGGCCGATTACCTGCTGCATGAGGTTGCATTACCATGGATTCGTCTGGAACTTGTCAAGCCACACATCTTTGCAGCACCCACCCAAGTGGCACTGGTGCTTGAACGGACATTGCGGCCAGTCCCATGAACCGTTACGGTCAGTCAGGTGTTGTTATTGTTGCGCCTGGCGGGTTTTCCAGAGGTCATGGGTCTTTTGTCGTAGTCCCTGTTTGATGATGGTATAGGTCGCACGGTGTTTTTCTGCCATGGTTTCGGCAAATTTCAGGCTTTCATGAAATAGAATTTCCTCAGGATACACGCGGTCCAGCAGTTTTAATTCCTGCGCATCCAGGGCGCTGAGGGCATTGCCAGTCAGTGCCAGTTGCCAGATCGCCTGGGGATGGGGTAATTGTTGAAGTACGGTAAACATGCAGGGAGTGAAGGGGATCTTGACTTTGATTTCCGAAAAACAGAATCTTCCGCGATCTTGACGCATGAAACGGAAATCACAGGCGGCAGCCAGTAATGCGCCTCCAGCGTAACAGTTGCCGGTAATACTGGCCAGGGTAGGAACGGAAAGCAGCGAGAGTCGTAGTAACAAATCTTCAAAATCGGCCATAAAGCGCAAAATGGCAGGTTCTTCCTGAGTCATGAACCAACTGAGGTCTATGCCGTTGCACCAGGTTTTTGGGTGCGTGCTGTGAATCAGCAGGCTGGCCTGGTCGGCGTGGCTTTCAATCTGATCCAGACAGTGCATCCATTCCGCTAGAACGGGTGGTGTCAGTGTGATGTCTTTTTCAGGGTGCTGCAGGCAGAGGATCCATACAGGTCCTTGTCGGTCCAGTTTCATATGAGAAAGTTGCATGGTCTCTCCGATCCGGTAGAATTAATTGGGTGTCGCTGACCCGCTGGCATTCAAGGCAGCCCAGCGAACCGTGGTGGTGGAATGTTAGCAGACGTGCGGCAGTTGTGCTGTTTCGGGCTATAGTGATAGCGGGTCAGGGGCCAAGGCGAATCGGGTATAGAATAAAGGGGATTCAGTAACACATGAGAGAAAATGCCAATCTGGTAACAGTAACGGGCTTGCCCAGAGCAGGTTCGACGTTGTTGTGCCAATTATTGGCGCAACATCCGGATATTTACTGTGAAGGTCAAAGCTCACCTTTGTGTAATCTGTTGCTTGGCTTGCGGCGAATGGCCAGTGATGATCAGTTTATGTTGTCCCGGTTGGATAATGCTTTTGCGGACAGTTATAGTCATTTGCGTCAGGCCATGACCGGTTTTTTGCGGGGGTGGACGGAAACTACCCCTAAAAAAATAGTGATCGACAAGAACCGTGCCTGGTTACATTGCATTGAATTAGTGTTGGAGCTGGCCCCGGAAACCCGGATGATTGTTTGTCTCCGGGAATTGGGTCAGGTGTATGGCTCCATAGAAGCACAACATCAAAAAACCATCTTGCTGGATTTTATTGATCATCTGGCTGATTTTGACCGGATGGGCCGTGCTGACATGCTGTTTGCCAAAGATAAAGTCATTGGTGCGCCTTTAATCTCCATTCATGCGGTGCAGGATTTGCCCAAGGGCGTCCGGGATCGTCTTTATTTTGTACGTTTTGAAGATTTAATTGACAAACCAACGGCCTGTATGCAGCACCTCTGGCAGTGGCTGGGGGTGGCACCGCTAAACCTGGATCCACTGCGGCTGAGTAAGAATCTGGTTCCTGAAAGTGACAGTCATTATCATATGAAGTATTTGCATACACAACAGGAGGCTATAACCAGACCAGTGTTCCATGAAATTCCCCCGAGAATTCAGGGGCAGATTGAGACGGCCTGTTCCTGGTTTTATAAACTTTATTATCCGGAGAGGATCCAGCCGCATTGCCCCTGAGTGAGCAGTGATCAGCGAAAATGCAGTGCAGCGTGCTTTAGTGCGGCCTGTGTTAAATTGGCCAGATGCACTAATATTTGTATAGGGTTGCAACCGCATACGACAGGAAAAACTATGGCTTCAGGTACCCGTTGGACTATTTTAAATCTGGTCAAGGCTGAAATTGATCAGGCGTTGGCTCAGGTGCAAAGTGATCTCGAATCCTTTCTGGAGCATCCGGCGGAAGAGCGACGGATTAATGCGATGGATCTGTTGCGTCAGGTCTGGGGTGCCCTGCATATGCTGGGGCTGGACTGGGCTGACAAACTGGTGCTCTGGAGTCGGGAAATCCTGCAACAGTTTCAGGGGGGGATCACCGAGGCGGATATGCCTAAAGCGGAAGCCATCGGTTATGCGCTGACCATTTTGGGGTGCTATCTCGATTATGTGCAGATTAAAGACATGGCCTGGCCGCAGCTATTGATCCCAGCGCTGAATCGCCTGCGGGGATCCATTGGACAGACCTTGCTGGGTGATGATGTGTTTTTGCGACATGCTGAGTTGCAATCAGGGGTGGCACCTGCACGGCGTACGATGCGCAGTGTAGACCGTCAGTACGTGTTGCGGCGGGCACGTCAGGTTTATCAGATGGGTCTGGTGGGGGTGCTGCGTGACAGCGATGATCCCGGGCATATCATGATGATGCAGATGGCGCTGAAAAAAATTGTGCTGGTGGCGGAGCAGGCGGAGACGGCGGAATTGGTGGTGGTGGTGCTGGCGGCGGTGGAGGCGCTGGCGACCGGTGTTGCCATTACCATGTCTCGCAAAAAATGGCTGGCGCAGATTGAGCGGATGTTAAAGGCATTGATGTTGTCGCAGCCGCCGGTGGCGGAGCAATGGCTGCCAACGGCGCTCTATCTGGCGGCGTTGGGATCGGCGGGTTCATGGGTGGCACGGGTCAAGCTAAGCTACGCACTCGCAGAGCGCTTCCTGGATCAGGAACGGTTGACCACGGAATTTGATCTGATGTGTGGCCCGGGAAGTTCGGTGATAAAGACGGTATCCTCGGTGATTTCCGAGGAAATGGCACAGATTCGTGACTCGCTCGATCTGATGGCGCGGGGTGTTTCCCGCATGGGGGAAACAGAACCGATGGATCAGCAGATTCGTCGGCTTTCCCGTACCTTGTTAATGTTGGGGCAGCATGAAATCAGCCAGCGGGCTTCTTACTGGGCGGATGTAGTGGCCCGATGGACTGGTGAACCGGATGAAGATGATCTGAATGGTCTGGTGGATATGTTGTTGGGAGTGGAAAACTCCATGACCCGGTTGCTCAAAGAAGTCACTCCGGGCATGTATACCCCGATCATCAATCAGAATATTTCTATTCACCAGTTGGATCAGGCACGCACCATGCTGGTGTCAGAGTCGCGTTCTGGTTTGTCCATAGCGAAACGCGGCATTACCTCCTACCTTGAAACAGATTTTGCAACGCAACATCTGGAAAATGTACCGGAAACCCTGAATTCGGTGGCCGGAGGCCTGGCGTTTCTTGGAGTGGTTCGTGGCGCTGAAGTGTTAAAAGCAGTGGCCCGTTATGTGGCTGAACGTCTGATGAAGTGGCAGGGTGAACCCCCCATGCACGAAATGGATTTGCTGGCGGATGCACTGACCAGTGTGGATTACTACCTGGAAAGCCTGGAGGCCAATAAACCCGTGGGTGAGTCGTTGTTCATTCTGGCAGAACAGAGTGTAGCGGAGATGGGTTTGAACCTGTGAGCCGGTTCACCAAGGCGTTGGAGTTTGTGCCTGCGGTAGAGCGACCGGATCGGCTAGCGGATTCTGGACGGTTTCTGGTATTTAGTGGCGATCAGGCAGTGTTGATGGCTGGGACGGTGACCTGCCTGTGGACGCCATCGCAAATACAGGCGTATGCACTGGACTCACAGGTGCAGGAAACAATGATGTTGGGTTACTGGCAAGGCGTGCCCATTCAGGTACTGCGTTTGGCAGAGGGCCAGGAACTCTCCGGGGTGCAACACTTGCCGTTGCGTCAGGCGTTGTTGGGCAGTGATGCCTTGTTGCAGGGCCTGTTGGCACGGGCGGCTCAACTGTTGCGTTGGGCGCAGGACCATCGCTTCTGTTCACGTTGTGGTGCGCCGTTGCAAGACAGTGCCACGGAACGATTGCGCTGCTGTCATGCCTGTCATCTGGATTTTTATCCGCGTATTAATCCCTGCGTGATTGTGCTGGTGCATCGCGGGCCTTATATGTTACTGGCTCAAGGTCAGCGTTTCCCCCGGCCGTTTTTAAGCTGTTTGGCCGGTTTTGTGGAAGCTGGCGAGTCGGTTGAAGAAGCGATTCACCGTGAAATACATGAAGAGGTAGGGATTTACGTACAAAACCTGTATTATGTCGACAGTCAGCCATGGCCGTTTCCGCATTCCCTGATGCTGGGTTTTGAAGCGGAGTATCTTTCAGGGGATCTGCAACCGGATGGTAGGGAAATTGTCAGGGCGGAATGGGTACATGCGCAGGCCGTGGTGGATACCGCTCCGCCTGGCAGTATTGCACACCGGCTGATTGAACGACACCGTTTACGTTTTGCACACACGGATTAAATTGGACAGATATTCTTGATTAAAATTGAGTGAAGGGGAAGGCATGTTTTGGCATATGGTCGCAGAGTATCTTTTGTTTTTGGCAAAAAGTGTCACACTGGTTTTGGCGGTCGTCGCTGTGCTGCTCAGTCTGTCGGTCTTTGGCCGTAAAGCGCGGCCTGCAGGGGTTCTGGAACTGAAAGATTTGAATGATAAATTTCGCGACTACCAGATGCAGATGCAGATGCAGGTCTTACCGCACAAGGCGATGAAGGCGCTACTCAAGCAGGAAAAGAAGGCGGAAGAAGAAAAAGAAAAGGCGCAGGAAAAGGCGATGAAAATCCAGCAGCAACAGTCGAAATCAGCGTCGGAATCGGGTATTGCCGACCCGGTTGATCCCACGGATAAACGGGTTTATGTCCTGAAATTTGATGGCGATATCAAAGCCTCGGCGGTCGAGGCGCTGCGTGAAGAAATAACGGCGATTTTACAGATCGTTCGTCCCGAGGCGGATCGGGTAGTGTTGTGTCTGGAGAGTCCGGGAGGGGTGGTGCATGGCTATGGCCTGGCCGCCTCGCAATTACGTCGCTTACGCCAGGCCAAAGTGTCCTTAGATATTTGTGTTGACAAGGTGGCGGCGAGCGGTGGCTATTTGATGGCGGCACTGGCAGACCGGATTATTGCGGCACCTTTCGCCATTGTCGGATCCATTGGGGTAGTGGCGCAGTTGCCCAATTTTAACCGGCTGCTGAAAAAATACGATATTGATATTGAACTGCATACCGCCGGTGCCTACAAACGGACGTTGACCATGCTGGGAGAGAACACCGAAGCAGGTCGGCAAAAATTTCGTGAAGAACTGGAAGAAACGCATCTGTTGTTCAAGCAATGGGTCAAAGAGGCCCGACCTGCACTGGATATTGAGCAGGTGGCGACGGGGGAGCACTGGTATGGTCAGACGGCATTGGCGTTGCGGCTGATTGATGAAATTGCCACCAGTGATGATCACCTGGGTCAACTGGCCAAGGAGGCCAGTTTGTATGAGGTGACCTATCATCTTCCTGAGCCGTTTTTACAAAGACTGTCACATTCGCTGATGCATGCCCTGGAAAGCACGCTGTTGCGCCTGTTGGGCTCAGTCCGGTTCATAGCCTAGATTCGGAGAGAGCCAACGTTCGGCTTCTTTCAGCGACCAGCCTTTGCGGGCAGCGTAATCCATGACCTGATCCTGTTCCAGTTTGCCGATATTGAAATAACAGGCGTCTGGGTGCGCAAAATACAGGCCGCTGACTGAAGCGGCAGGCCACATGGCAAAATGTTCGGTCAGACGGATACCTGCCTGCGCTTCTGCCTGCAGTAGTGTGAAAATAGTGGCTTTTTCGCTGTGATCCGGGCAAGAGGGATAACCGGGTGCGGGACGGATACCCCGGTATTTTTCCTTGATTAGCTCGGCTGTGCTTAACTGTTCTTGGGGCGCATAGCCCCAGAATTCCCGGCGAACCTGTGCGTGTAACCGTTCTGCCAGTGCTTCGGCCAGACGGTCGGCTAAGCTTTTTAACAAAATGGCACTGTAATCATCGCCTTTTTTGCTGAAAGATTCCGCTAACTCCTCTACACCATGACCGGCTGTGACGGCAAAAGCGCCGATATAATCCGGAACGCTGCCCTGAGGGGCGATAAAATCAGCCAGACAGTAATTGGGTTTGCCACTGACCTTATCGCTTTGTTGGCGTAACTGGTGCAGGACAGCCAGTTGCTGCTCGGGACACTGGGGATCAAGGACCACGATATCATCTCCCCGACTGTAGGCGGGCCAGAGTCCATAGACGGCGTGTGCTGTCAGTGAGTTATTGCGGATCAGTGTATCCAGCAGCTGCTGTGCGTCAGTGAGCAATGACCGTGCCGCTTCACCGATGGTGGTATCGTCAAGGATTTTCGGATATTTTCCTGCCAGATTCCACGAGATAAAAAACGGCGTCCAGTCGATGTAATCAATCAGGTCACGTAGCGGGTAATGACGGAGAACTTGGATACCGAGTTTATTCGGTGCTTCGGGGCGGTAGTTTTCCCAGTGCCCTAAAAACTTCTGTGCCTGCGCCTGTGCATACCCCAGACGTTCGGCTTTGGGACGTCGTTCTGCCAGACGCTGGCGAATTTCCGCATATTCCTGGCGGCGCTGAGCGATAAAACCCGGTTTCAATTCAGCAGAAAGCAGGGTCGACACCACACCAACGGCTCTGGATGCATCCGTGACATAAACGACAGCATCCGCCGTATAATTAGGTTCAATTTTCAGGGCCGTATGCGCTTTGGACGTGGTGGCACCGCCTATGAGCAAGGGGAGACTGAAATTCAGACGCCGCATTTCTTTGGCGACATGCACCATCTCATCCAGGGATGGGGTAATCAGGCCAGACAGTCCGATAATATCCACCTGTTGTTCACGGGCGGTCTGCAAAATCCGGTCGGCGGAGACCATGACCCCCAAATCGATGATGTCGTAGCCATTGCATCCCAGGACCACACCCACGATATTTTTACCAATATCATGCACGTCGCCTTTGACCGTGGCGAGCAATATCCGGCCTTTACTGGTGGCGGCAGTTTTTTCCTGTTCAATCCAGGGGATCAGCCAAGCCACGGACTGTTTCATGACCCGGGCAGATTTGACCACCTGCGGCAAGAACATTTTACCGGCACCAAACAGGTCGCCCACCACATTCATGCCGGCCATGAGCGGGCCTTCAATTACGTCCAGGGGACGTTGGCTGGATAAACGGGCTTCTTCGGTATCGGCTTCGATATAGGTCGTGATGCCTTTGATCAGGGCATGTTCAATGCGTTTACCGACAGGCCAGTCTCTCCAGGCCAAGTCCTGTGTACTGGCGACGCTACTGCTGCCTTGTTGACGGTATTGGTCGGCAATGGCCAGCAAACGTTCAGTGGCATCCGGCCGGAGGTCCAGGACGACCTCTTCAACCCGTTCTTTCAGGACGGCGGGCAGATCGTCATAAACGGCGAGTTGACCGGCATTGACGATACCCATGTTCAGGCCGTGTTGAAAGGCGTGGTAGAGAAAGACCGAGTGGATGGCTTCACGCACCGGTTCATTGCCACGAAATGAGAAACTGACATTGGACACACCACCGGAGGACAGTGCATAAGGTAATTCATCACGGATAAACTGGCATGCCTCAATAAAATCAACGGCATAGTGATTATGTTCATCCATGCCGGTTGCGATGGCAAAAATGTTGGCATCAAAAATAATATCTTCCGGCAAGAAACCGTCATTGACCAGTAAGTGGTAAGAGCGGGCACAAATCTGTTTTTTACGTTCCAGGGTGTCGGCCTGTCCCTGTTCATCAAAGGCCATGACAACGACGGCGGCTCCATAGAGCTGACAGAGGCGTGCCCGGCGGAGAAACTCATCGGGGCCTTCTTTCAGCGAGATGGAATTCACCAGACCTTTGCCTTGAATACATTGCAGACCGGCTTCAAGAATTTCCCAGCGCGACGAATCAATCATGAAGGGGACCCGGCAGATGTCGGGTTCGGTGGCGAGGCGGTGCAAAAAGGTGACCATCGCTGATTCGGAGTCCAGCATCCCCTCGTCCATATTGATGTCGATGATCTGGGCTCCGGATTGTACCTGTTGCAGCGCCACTTCGGTGGCCTCCGCATAATTTTCATCACGGATCAACCGACGAAAACGGGCACTACCGGTGACATTGGTACGTTCGCCGATGTTGATAAACAGGCTGTCACGCCGGATATTGAACGGTTCCAGACCGCTGAGCCGTGTGCGGTGGTCATGTGGCTGGGGGCGACGTGGTGCACAGGAACGTACGGCGTCCGCAATGGCCGCAATATGTTCAGGGGTGGTGCCGCAGCAGCCCCCAACAATATTCACCAAGCCGGACTGGGCCCACTCTCCAATAGAGCGAGCCATCTCGGTGGCACTCAGATCATAGCCACCAAAGGCGTTAGGCAAGCCGGCATTGGGGTGCACGGAGACATGAATTTCCGCAATCTGTGCCAGATCTTCGACATGGGGGCGCAGAAGATCCGGGCCTAGGGCACAGTTCAGGCCGACGGAGAGTGCGCGGGAGTGGCGCAGGGAATTATAAAATGCTTCGGTGGTTTGTCCGGACAGGGTTCGGCCCGATTGATCGACAATGGTGCCTGACAGCATAATGGGCAGATCCAGTCGTTGTTCATCCAGCCACTGGCGCACCGCAAATACGGCGGCTTTCGCATTCAGGGTATCAAAAATGGTTTCAATGAGCAGAATGTCCGCGCCACCGGCGACCAGTGCACTCACCGCTTCACGGTACTGTTGCACCAGTTCCATGAAACGGATATTGCGAAACGCCGGATTATTGACATCCGGAGACAATGAGCAGGTGCGCGAAGTAGGGCCAAGTACGCCAGCGACAAAGCGTGGTCGTCCATCCTGTGCGGTGAACTCATCACAACAACGGCGTGCCAGGGCAGCCCCCTGCCGGTTAAGTTCAGGCACCAGATCTTCCAGATGGTAATCGGCCTGGGAGACTCGGGTACTGTTAAAGGTATTGGTTTCTATTATATCTGCCCCAACACGCAGATAGGCCCGGTGAATATCAGCAATCAGTGCCGGTTGTGTCAGGGTCAGCAGGTCATTGTTGCCTTTCAGTTCATGCGGATGTTCCCCAAAGCGGGTTCCCCGGTAATCACTGTCATCCAGATCATGTTGTTGAATCATGGTCCCCATGGCACCATCAAGAATGACAATACGCTGCCGGAGCAGCTGACGCAAGGCGGCAGCGGAATGATTCATCAGTGTGATCAGCGAGAACCTCCCCCTGTTCCCAGGGAGGAGGCAAGGGATAGCACCTGCCCTGCAGCAGCCTGTTTCTCGCTTTCTCCTCAAAGCAAATGGCTATCTTGAGTAATTTAAGTTGCCGGTTAGGTCGTTCAGAAAATGGAACCGGAGCCGTACTCCGTCATAGCACTGTAACCGGATAATCTGGTCATCATAACAGATTCAGGGACAAACGAAAATTCTTTAAATCCAGCCTTTTTCGGCCAAAGAGGTCGTCTGATGCCCGCCGATAACGATATGGTCGATCACGCGCACGTCAATCAGTTGCAGTGCGTTTTTCACCACATCCGTGATTTGACGGTCGGCCTGAGACGGTTCGGCGATGCCTGAGGGATGATTGTGGGCCAGAATGACAGCGGCGGCATTGTATTGCAGGGACTGGCGAACAATTTCCCGGGGATGCACACTGGCGCTGTCAATGGTGCCGTAAAACATTTCTTTGGCACTGATAATGCGGTGTTGGGCATCCAGAAACAGACAGGCAAACACTTCCTGCTGACGATGGCGTAACCAGACAGACAAGAACTGACGGGTGGCCTGGGGATTATGCAGCACGCCCTGCCGCTGGACTTCTTCTTTCAGGTGTCGTCGCCCCAGTTCCAGGACGGCCTGCAGTTCGGCATAACGGGCAGGGCCCATGCCGGCAATATTCAGCAGTTCACTGCGAGGTGCCGTCATCAGCCCCCCCAGACTGCCAAACTCGTTGAGCAGAAAACGACTGAATTCCAATACCCCCAGTCCTTGTCGACCGGTACGCAACAACAGTGCCAGTAATTCCACATCGGTCAGTGCCTGAGCGCCCTCATTCAGCAGTTTTTCGCGTGGTTGTTCCTCATGTCGCATGCTCTTGATACTCATTAGATCTCCCTGTTTAGCGTATTCGCAACTATCCTTAAGTGGCGGGCCGTTATAGTAAACTGGCAATTGTTAAACTTTTATGGCGAATGGTAATGAATGTACTGGCAAACCGACGAATTATTCTGGCCGTCACCGGAGGCATCGCCGCATACAAGATCGCAGAACTGATCCGGCGTCTGAAAGACCGGGGGGCGGAGGTGCGGGTGGTGATGACCGCCTCGGCCTGTGCGTTTATTACCCCGTTGACGTTGCAGGCATTATCAGGGCAACCCGTACACACCTCGTTGCTGGATCCAGCAGCCGAAATGGGCATGGGGCATATTGAACTGGCGCGTTGGGCAGACTATCTGTTGGTGGCACCGGCCACGGCCAATACCCTGGCGCATCTGGCGCATGGATGGGCGGCGGATCTGTTGGGCGCACTCTGGCTGGCCACCTCGGCGGTACGGTGTGTGGCACCGGCAATGAACCAGCAGATGTGGGCGCAGGCGGCGACCCAACGTAACATGGCACTATTGCGGCAGGATGGGGTACAGGTATTTGGTCCGGGGCAGGGAGAACAGGCCTGTGGAGATAATGGATGGGGTCGCCTGCTGGAACCGGCGGAACTGCTGATAGCACTGGAAACCCTGGTGCAGGGGCGGCCCGTGGCGCAGTTGGCTGGGGTGGCTGTGGTGGTGACGGCAGGCCCGACCCGGGAGCGTCTGGATCCGGTACGCTATCTCAGTAATTTTTCCAGCGGTAAAATGGGTTATGCGTTGGCGCAGGCTTTTGTCAGTGCAGGTGCCTGCGTTACCTTGGTCAGTGGCCCGGTGCATTTGCCTGTTCCAGAAGGGGTGCGTCTGCTGGCGGTTGAATCGGCGGAGGAAATGCTACAGGCGACGCTGTCGGTGTTGCCAGGATGTGCGATTTTCGTGGGAACCGCTGCCGTGGCTGATTATCGGCCAAAGAAAATCAACCCACAGAAAATCAAAAAAAACACGCAAGCAAAAAACACAGAAGCATTGTGCCTCGAACTGGAAAAAACAACAGATATTCTCGCCACGGTGGCTGCAGTGGCAGACCGTCCGTTTGTCGTCGGCTTTGCGGCGGAAACAGAAAATGCAGCTGTTTATGCCCAAGATAAATTAAAACGAAAAAAACTGGATATGATTGCCTGTAATGACGTGTCGCAACCGGGGACTGGTTTTGCCAGTGATGAAAATATTTTACAGTTATACTGGGAAGAAGGGGAGCGTGTCGCTGAACATCTGTTGCCGCGGGCGAGCAAAACGGTGATTGCCCAGCAACTGGTGGAAATGATCAGTAAACGCTGGAAAGAAAAAAAGAAATCTCAGGAGCAAGGGAGTGGCGGTAGCGATGAATGGCTCACGAATGGGGTGGTTTCATGATGCACATTGAGCTGAAAATACTGAATCCGTTGATCGGTCAGACGATTCCTTTACCGGCACAGGCCACTGACGGTTCGGCCGGAATGGATTTGCGGGCTTGTTTAAGCGAGCCGCTGTGTCTTGAAGCAAATACAACGCAATTGATTCCCACGGGGATTGCTATCTATCTGGCCGATCCGGGCTATGCCGCATTAATTCTTCCACGTTCGGGTCTGGGGCATAAACAGGGCATTGTGCTCGGCAATCTGGTGGGGTTGATTGATTCAGATTATCAGGGGGAATTGCTGATTTCCTGCTGGAATCGCAGTACGCAACGGTTTACCGTGCAACCAGGAGAACGTATTGCACAACTGATAGTGGTGCCTGTACAACAGATGCACTGGCAGGTGGTTGAAGAGTTTAGCCCGACCCACCGGGCCTCACAGGGTTTTGGTCATAGCGGGAGTGTCTGAGGCATGTTTGGACGAAAAAATACGACCGGAGCGGAGACGCTGGATCCGGGAACCAAGGATATTCTGTCTTCCTTGTTGATCTTTCTGCTGGCCGTGGTACTGGCCGATGTGTTGCTGTATCAGTTGGTCGTGGTGCGGGAAGGCTGGCAGCAGACACAACGGTTATCGATGTTATATGCCCGGCATTACCTGACGATCACCAATAACACCATTCGCGATACGCAACATGAACTGGACAGCCTGAACCGCCCGGAATTCTTGCAACGGGTGGTGGCGGGAGACTGGGCGGGAATCCAGTTACTCTGTCAACAGACCCTGGCAGACAATCCTCGTCTGCAGCATTTTGCGCTGCTGCCACCGAACTATTCGGTGTTGCCTGAGACGAAGGATTTGCCGTTTTCCACGCAGGATATGGTTAACCGGGTTTTTGCCGGGAACACCGCTGCGCCGGAGATCAGTCGGGTGAATGGACAACGGCTGCTGAATCTGGTGCGGCCTGTCAAACAGAATGGGCAGACTCTGGCGGTGCTGGCTGCCAGTTTTCTGATGCCTGAATTCAGTGGTGAATTTTCTACCTTTGCTGCTGATGACGGTTATGTGGTGTTGAAAGAAAGGGTGGCTGGTGCAGAACCGGTGGTGGCCCTTGAAACGGGATCCAAAGACTGGGTGTCGAGCACGCCCATTCGTTTGCCGACGCATAGTGCTAATCTGACCCTGGAGTTTTCTCCAGGACCGGGTCTTGCACCGGATAAGGATTTTGTGCGTACATTTTTGTTGGTATTGGTCGGAGAAATGATTGTCTTTATTTTTGTCATTGGGATGATGTTCAAGCGTTATCGGGCGTATCTGATTGCAGATATCCATAAGGTCAGCCTGCATGTCGATGCCTGGCTCAGTGGCAGTGAAATTAAGGATCAGCCGCCCCGGCTGCGAATCATGCAACTGTTGCTGGAGCAGATCAAAGGGCTTTTTGCCCGGCCACAGATCGCTGCCCGATTACGCAGTTCTGAACGAAAATCCGGTGTGGGAGTTGTAGATGTACAGGATATGGTGGACAATATGGCGATCAGTGACCATGACAGTCAGTTGCTGATGCAACACCCGGCACCTGTGCGGGTTTCTCCAGAGACACAACCACCTACAGCCACCAGGGAATCACCAATGTTTACGCCTGCCAAGCCAACACCTACGCCCGCCGAGCCATCAACCAGAGCGTCCGCTGCCGGATCGACCGGTAAAATGAACGATATAGCCGAGATAGCGATTGATGCTTCCATTTTTCGGGCCTACGATATCCGTGGTATTGTTGATCGGCAATTGAACATCACTGTCGTGCGGCTGATTGGTCAGGCGCTGGGAAGTGAAGCCTTGGACCGAGGCCAGACGCTGATTGCTACCGGCAGAGATGGTCGATTATCCGGCCCGATGTTGTCTGAGGCATTGATTGAAGGGTTGCGTCAGTCCGGAATCGACGTACTGGATGTGGGGCGAGTGCCGACCCCCGTGCTGTATTTTGCCACCAAAACCATGGGCACGGAATCAGGGGTCATGTTAACCGGCAGCCATAACCCGCCCGATTACAATGGCCTTAAAATGGTGGTGGCCGGGGAAACGCTCTCAGGGCAGGCGATTACCGATCTGTATGAGCGAATCGTCAGCGGACGTTTGCGTCAGGGACAAGGAAAACTCCAGAAAAAAAATATAGTGCAGGCCTACCTGGATGCGATGACTGCAGATGTCGCCCTGGCCGCTCCCATGAAAGTGGTGCTGGATGCGGGCAATGGCATTACGGGGGACATCGCTCCACAGTTGTTTCAGGCATTGGGCTGTGAAATCATACCGCTTTTTTGTGAAGTGGACGGGAATTTTCCCAATCACCATCCGGATCCTTCCAAACCGGAAAATCTAGAGGATTTGCGTCGGGCGGTGGAGACCCATCAGGCCGATCTGGGTCTGGCGTTTGACGGAGATGGTGATCGGGTGGGGGTGATTACGCCAGCGGGTAAAAATATCTATGCCGATCGGTTGTTGATGTTGTTTGCCAAACACGTCCTGATTAGTTCTCCCGGTGCGGATATTATTTATGATGTCAAATGTACCCGGGATTTGCGCAGTCTGATTGCAGCGCATGGCGGTCGTCCGCTGATGGCGCGTACCGGGCATTCATTTATCAAGGCTAAACTCAGGGAAACCGGTGCCGCATTGGCGGGGGAAATGAGTGGGCATATATTTTTCAATGACCGTTGGTACGGTTTTGATGACGGATTATATGCCGGTGCCCGGTTGCTGGAAATTCTCTCTCTGGAAGGTGCTGATGCAGATGCGGTTTTTGCAGAGTTTCCGGAAAATGTCAGCACTCCGGAGCTGAACATTCCGGTGGCAGAAGAGAACAAGTTTTTGCTGATTGAGACGATTAAAACCATGGCACATTTCCCGGACGGTCAGATCAGTACGCTGGATGGACTGAGAGTCGATTTTCCGCAGGGATGGGGACTGATTCGGGCATCAAATACGACGCCGGTATTGGTGGCACGCTTTGAAGGCAAGACGGATGCCGATCTGCAAGCGGTGAAATCACGTTTCCGGGAATTGATTACTAATGCGGATGCCAGTCTGCAATTGCCGTTCTGAGTGAAGTTACCGGGGAAATGCGATGACTTTGAGTAAAGAATCTGCCCTGAATGTGGCGAGGGTGTTAACAGAGGCATTGCCTTATATTCAGCGTTTTACCGGAAAAACCGTGGTGGTCAAATACGGTGGCAACGCCATGACCGGAGACGATAATGAAGATGCGTTTGCCAGAGACATCGTCTTGCTGAAAACCGTAGGGATCAACCCGGTGGTCGTGCACGGGGGCGGTCCACAAATTGGTGAAATGCTGCAACGTCTGAACCTGCCTTCCCGGTTTGTAGCGGGGATGCGGGTTACGGATGCTGAAACCATGGATATTGTGGAAATGATCCTAGGCGGCAAGGTCAATAAGGCCATTGTGAGCCGTATCAATCAGAATGGGGGCCGGGCCATAGGCCTGACTGGCAAGGATGCCAACCTGATTGAAGCCCGGCGCATGCAGGTTGAAGAGCGCCAGGAAGACGGTCGCATGGCGTTGTTGGATGTTGGGCAAGTGGGTGAAATCGTCAAAGTACGTACTGAAGTGCTTGAACTACTGGTGCGTGGTCATTTTATTCCGGTCATTGCTCCCATTGGTGTTGGTGCACAGGGAGAATCCTATAATATCAATGCCGATCTGGTGGCCGGAAAAGTGGCTGAAGCCCTACAGGCAGAAAAACTGATTCTAGCCACGAATATTCCCGGCGTCCTTGATAAAAACAAACAGATCATGACCGGGCTGACTACCGCTGCCGTTGAGGCATTGATCGCCGATGGCACGATCTACGGGGGTATGCTGCCGAAAATTACCTGTGCGCTGGAAGCGGTCAAGAATGGGGTGGTGAGTGCGCATATTTTCGATGGACGCCTGCCGCATGCCACCTTGCTGGAAATATTTACGGATGCAGGCATGGGGACGCTGATTAAAAAATCGTCTGCCCCGCAGGCATAACATTGGAATGGTTCACCTTTAGGCACTGGCCGGGAACGTACAGATCTTCGTCTGTCGGAAACAGGTGTTATTATGGGCTTGGGCAGGCGTTGTTCAGCGCCCGCAAGGTGTGCGCCAAAAACGCTTTGTTGTATACCAGTAAGCAAACATGGTCAGCCATCCGATGATATGGAACGAACTTGATAGTACGGGGACTTATGGTTGATTTTGATCTTCCGCTGTCACGTAACGGTACTTTGGCACTGAAATACGAGGCCAGATTACGTCTGTTTGGCCGTGCGGATGTGCAACCGCTGTGGGTGGCGGATATGGATTTTGCCTGTCCGGAACCGGTGGTGCTGGCACTGCAACAACGGGCGCAGCATCCAGTCTATGGGTATACTCAGGCGGATGGCCAGGCGCAACAGGCAGTAGCTACGTGGTGGGAGCAGAGGCATGCCTGCAGGCTCAAGGTGGAAAATATTTTGTTGGCCCCAGGAATGGTACCCTGTCTGTACGCAGCGGTGGCGACACTGACTCAGGAAGGGGAGGGAGTACTGGTGCAGACACCGGTATATCCGCCTTTTTTTTCGGCGATCACCGATCAGAACCGTCGGGTGGTGGAAAATCCTTTGCAACGCACCTCGGCGGGTTATGCGATTGACTGGGCGCATTTTGAGGAGTGCGTGCAGCGTTGTCGTCTTTTTTTACTGTGTTCTCCACACAATCCGGTGGGTAGAGTCTGGACGCAAGAGGAACTGTTGCGGTTGCTGACGCTTTGCCAACGCCACGGTGTCTATGTTTTTTCCGATGAAATTCATGCGGATTTACTATTGGCTGAACATCGGCATTTTTCTTTGGCAGCGTTTGACAGTGACCGGGTAATTACCGGCGTGGCTCCGAGCAAAACCTTTAATATTCCAGGCATGGGATTATCGGCAGTGATCATGAGTGAGGCGGAGTTAAAGCGACGCTGGCAGGCGTATTGGCGTTGCTGTCCGGTCAGTGTCAGCAATCCTTTCGCCTTACTGGCGTTTACGGTGGCTTATACCTCCGGTAAGGAATGGCTGGATCAGTTGTTGATCTACCTGACGCAAACCCGGGATGCCTCCTGTGTTTTTTTGCAACAAGAACTCCCCTGGCTGAAATTACATCCGCCGCAGGCGACTTATCTGTTCTGGCTGGATTTTTCAGCACTGTGTTTGCCGGAATCTCTCCTGGAGCGCCGATTGGTGCAGGCTGGACTGGGATTGAGTGCAGGATCTAGTTTCGGTAAAAATGGTTGCGGATTTATGCGGCTAAATTTTGCCGCCCCGCGGGCGGAAATTTTCCAGGCCTTGCAGCGGTTGCGGCAGTTGGCCCCGAGTAGTACAACTGCGGAGTGATCGGGGGGTAAATTAGGGGGGGTGGGGCTGATTGGGTAGTTGCTTGGTAATCAGAATTTGCAGTGACAGAGTTCTGTTGGTTGTTTTTTCAATCAATCCAGCAATACACGAATCTAATACGCCCTCGTGGTTGGTAATTGTTCAGCTCCACCGGTCATAGGGCTAGCCTTGTTCGGGCGCTCCTGCGTCTCAATAGCCGTACCATTTACAGAGAAGACAACATGGGTCATATCTTCATCGCTTATAAAGTTCCAAAAATACCTGGAATTGAAAGGCACAGGAGGCAGATCGTATAGCGAGGCAGGCAATCTGGGTCAAGTGTGTTGCCGCTGGCGAGTGCAAAAAATGAGGAGTAAGATCGCACGGGCCTTCTCAAAAATTATTTGGCTGGATAACTTGGCCATCGTTCTCCTGGTGTTTGCCATTTTTTCGCTGCTCCTGCATCGATGAATGGTGTAGCAAGTGGCCGCTTACAAAAATTTGCCACCTACAAACCCAACCGCTTAGGTTTATGCTACGATGTCAACAATCATCAAAATCGAAGGTCTGAGGGTGGTGATTTACACCAATGATCACCGTCCGGCTCATGTCCACGTCATTGGGAGTGACTGTGAAGCGGTATTCGACCTGCATTGCCCGGAAGGGCCACCGGAATTGAGAGAAAACTACAGATTTTCTATACGAGAAGTAAGCCGCATCAAGGCCAACCTGACGGACGTGCTCAAGAAGCTATGTCAAAGCTGGAGTACAACACATGGCAACTACAAATGACTCCATCGTCTTAAAAGAAGAATTTGAAATTGCCAACCGAAGAGCGGCAGATCGACAGAAAAACACGACATATGCAACGGCCGCCAAATATGACCGCCGTATCGGCCGTATCGTTATCTCCCTTTCTACCGGCGTTGAACTGGCTTTCTCACCACATTGGGCACAGGGGCTGGAAACTGCCAAACCAGATCAGTTGAATGACATAGAAATTACTCCATCGGGGTTGGGAATTCATTTCCCTACCCTTGATGTTGACCTCTATCTGCCAGCACTTCTGGAAGGTGCCTTGGGCTCTCGCCAATGGATGGCACAGCAATTGGGTATTAAGGGAGGACAGGCAGCGACACCAACAAAAACCGCAGCTGCCAAAGAAAACGGCAAACTTGGGGGTCGCCCTCGAAAAAGAACAACGATCGAAGAACCTAAGCGTTACTGACACTCCCCCATGGCTAAAGCGAGGGGCTTGCGATCACACAATGCATCATGTAGATCTATTGAATCAACTGCCATCGTCATTTTCTCGTGCTTCGTTCCGATTGCCTTCCTGAACACCCCAGAGTAGTTCGGGCAACTTTGTCTTCGCTTCATATGATCCAACTTCGATATTAATAGCAGACTCCATGCCTTTTAGCGACCAGTATATAGACTGGTTTTTTAAAGGCAATGCAAGAACAGGCGGTGACAGTGGCACCCAGTTTTGCACAAACTGATAAAATTCCCCCAGAGTTAAGCACCGCCACGAAGTTATTCGCTTGACTGGCGTTTACGGATGCATTCTGTGCTTTTTTGCAACAAGAAATCCCCTGGCCGGGATTGAGTGCAGGACCCGGTTTCGGTAAAAATGGGTGCGGATTTCTGCGGCTTGATTTTGCCGCTCTATGGGCGGAAATTTTCCAGGCGTTGCAGCGGTTGTGGCAGTTGGCCCCGAGTAGTACAACTGCTGGGTGAGCGGGGGGTAAATCAGGAGGGTGGGGTTGATTGGGTAGTTGCTTGGCAATCAGCACTTGCAGTGACATAATTCTGTCAGTCATTTTTCCTGAAAAATAACGCTTCAAGCGCTTTGGCAGGTATTTTCCGGTAGATAAAAGGCGGCGGGTTCCGGAGAGAGTCCACGGTTTCCACTGCCGGTGATCAATTGCCGGTTCCCTGAGGTATGGTACCGAAACCGTCAGTAATTCAAGCGGATTATATTGTTTTTTTTCATGGTATGAATATTGCTTTCAATAACACATCACGATGTTATGGAGCCGCAGACATGCCTCTGGATTTTAATTCGGTGCTTGGGTTTGATAGCCGCGCACTCTCGATTGCCTCACAACGTATGCAGATTCTGGCGTCTAATCTGGCCAATAGCGATACGCCGCACTACAAGGCGAAGGATCTCAACTTTGCAGCGGCGATGCAGGCGCAGGAGCAGCAGTTAAATCAACCCTATCTGCAGACCACCAATGCACAGCATCTTTCGGGCCTGCCGCCAATGGCGGCGCAAGGGGTGGTTCAGTATCGCATTCCGACGCAACCTTCGCTGGACGGTAATACGGTCGATGCGCAGATGGAAGAAGCAGCATTTTCAGACAATACCATGCACTATCAGGCGACGTTGACGTTTCTTACCAATTCCATCAAGAACCTGATGACTGCAGTGAAGGGTACATAAGGAGACGATTATGTCTATGGCAGATATTTTCAGTATTGCCGGCAGTGGCATGAGTGCACAGACGGTGCGTCTTAATACGGTGTCGAGCAATATTGCCAATGCGGATTCGGTGACGTCTTCAGTGGGACAAACCTATAGAGCACGTGAACCGGTATTTCGGGCGGTGCAACAGGCGGTGATGACGGGGAATGGGTCGGGTTCACTGGAAAATCTGGGACCGGAGGCGGCGAGTGTGCAGGTGGCTGGAATTATCGAAAGCAAGGCACCGCTGCAAATGAAATATGAACCCAGTAATCCGTATGCTGATAAAAATGGTTATGTGTCTTATCCCAATGTCAATGTGGTTGAAGAAATGGCCAACATGATTTCGGCGTCCCGGTCGTTTCAGACGAATGTTGATGTGATGAACACCGCCAAAACGTTGATGCAAAAAACTTTGACGCTGGGACAATAAGGAGCCATTGATGAGCACTATATCCAGTACCCAGAACAGTTCTTCTTCCGTGCTGAGTCAATATGCAATTGGCAATCAGACGGCCAGTAGTGCCGCTACTTCCAGTGCTTCGGCATCCAGTGCGGCGCAAGCAGTCTCGTCAGCGACCCAGACCTTGGGAGAAAATGATTTTCTGACGATGATGATGGCGCAACTGAAAAGCCAGGATCCACTGAATCCCATGGACAATTCGGCCTTTGTGGCGCAGTTGGCGCAATTTTCCCAGGTGCAGGGGATTCAGAATCTTAATACCACCATGACGTCGCTGAGTCAGAATATGACCTCCAATCAGGCGTTACAGGCCTCTAGCCTGATTGGAAAACAGGTGTATGTACCCAGTGCTTCGGCGGTGTATTCGGGCACAGGTCCCATTGTAGGCCAGTTTAGCTTGTCGCAGGCCACCAACAGTGTGAATGTAGCGATTTCTGATGCGTCGGGCAATGTCATCAAAAATATGCAGTTGGGGTCACAGGCTTCCGGCAATGGCACCTTTACCTGGGATGGCAGCAACAACCAGGGCGTCCAGCAACCGGCGGGTACCTATAGTGTGGCGGTGACCGCACCGATTGGTGGACAGACGACGCAGGTGCCGACTTCGTTGCCTGCCAATGTCAATAGTGTCAGTTTTAGTGGCAGTGGCGGTGCCGTGCAACTGAATCTGCAAGGTCTCGGGTCAGTGGCATTAAGTTCAGTTACTCAGATTGCTCAGTAAACTTTAGTTCAAGAGGGTGCGGTCATGTCGTTCAATACAGCATTAAGCGGATTGAGTGCCGCGAGTTCCAGTCTGGATGTGATCAGTAATAATATTGCCAATTCCAATACCATAGGTTACAAGGCATCGCGGGCAGAATTCGGTGATGTCTATGCGGCCTCGGTATTGGGGACGGGATCGAATGCTATCGGTTCCGGGGTCAACCTGGAAAATGTCCGGCAGATGTTTACCCAAGGTAATTTGCAGAATACGGGAAACAGTCTGGATGTGGCTATCAGTGGTGCCGGGTTTTTTACCATGAATAACGAGGGGGCTATCAGCTATACCCGGGCCGGTCAGTTTGGGCTGGATAAAAACGGCTATATCGTCAATTCGTCAAATGCGCAGTTGCAAGGCTATGCGGTGGATGCCAATGGCAATGTGATTGGTAATGCACTGACCTCCTTGCAGGTTTCTACGGCCAATCAGGCCCCTGCACGGACGACCGACGTCAAGGGTAACTTTAATCTGAATTCGGCCGCTTCAGTGCTGGTGGTGCAGGGGAATACTTACCAAAGCATGGGGAGCAAGATTGCCAATGCCGTGGGGGGCACGACCAATGGGTATCCGGCGGAAAGTGTCACGATCAATAATACATCGACCGGTAATACCTCGGTGCTGAATTTCCCCGCAAATTCCTCAGCCCTGGCTATTGCTCAGCAGCTACAGTTGCAACAAGGTGTGGCGGCAACGGCGAAAACGATAGCGACGGTCACTGGGTTTAATAATGCCGGTTCTACGGTTACGCTGAACGGCGTGACGGTGGTGGGGACAACGCCAGCGCAGTTTGCATCGAACATCAATGCCTTAAGCAATACGACGCTGAATGGGATTACGGCCTCTGTCAGTGGCAGTACGGTCACGGTGACGTCGACCACCGGACAGGATTTAAGTTTTGGGATCAATGCCAGCGGCAATGCCGCCGACACACTGACGGTTCAGGGTCAACTGAGCGCCACACAAACCGCAGGTAATCCGGTCACTTTAAGCGGTGCGGCGTCGGGATCAACGACCGTTGGCGGGGTCGTCAGCCTCAACCTGCAACAGGGTTTTACCTTGACCGGGGGCGGCGGCGGGATTTTTGCAGCGTCTCCTGTAGGAGCGCCCTATATATCCAATACCTTTGATCCCACCAATCCAACGACGTATAACTCGGTCACCGGTACCACCATGTTCGATAGTATGGGCAATGCGCACCAGATGAACACTTATTTTGTGAAGGATGCGTCCCCCAATACCTGGACGATGTATGTACAGATTGATGGCAAGAATATTGGTGACCCCAATCTGGCATTGCCTGTTCCGCAGAATACTCAGCCGACAATGTATTCGCATAATCTGGTGTTTAATAACGATGGGTCTCTGAATACCACGGCGACTGGCTCAGTGTTGATTTCCAACTGGACACCATTGAACGCCAATGGGCAACCCAACGGTGCCATTGGTGGACAGACCGTGGCCAACGGTGGCAGTTTACCGATTGCCAATCCACCCACCAGTTCAAATTTTCAGGTGGATCTGACCGGCACCACCCAATACGGCAGCCCGTTTTCGGTCAATGCACTGACGCAGAACGGCTACACCACCGGGCAGTTGAGTGGATTGAATATCAATAATACTGGCCAGCTACAGGCCAATTATACCAACGGTCAATCAAAGACCTTAGGGATTATTGTATTAGCCAATTTTCCGGATCAACAAGGACTGAAAGCCATCGGCCAGTCGTCTTGGGAACAGACATTCCCTTCGGGACAACCAACGTATGGGGTTCCCGGCAGTTCTTCCATGGGCCTGTTAAACTCAGGGTCTCTGGAAGAATCCAACATCAATCTGTCTAATGAACTGGTCAATCTGATTACTGCTCAAAGTAATTATCAGGCCAATGCCAAGACCATTCAGACGGAATCGACGGTGTTGCAGGCAGTCATTAATATCGGTGGTGCTCCATAAGCGGCGCTAAGATAAGCTGAAAGTGTGGTTGGATCGGATCGGGCTATCTAGAGAGGAGATCACCCATGGATAAATCGCTGTTTTTGGCCCTGTCTGGGGCCGTGCAGACCATGAATGCCCAGGCGGTGCATGCCAATAATCTGGCCAATGTGTCGACGACGGGTTTTAAAACAGATCTGGAACAGGCGCGTTCGATGCAGGTGTTTGGCAGCACCTTTCCCAGCCGTGTTTATGCCATGATCGAGGAGCCCTCCACCGATACCAGTGCCGGGGTTCTGAACACCACCGGGAATCCGCTGGATGTGGCGATTAACGGACCCGGCTGGCTGGCCGTGCAAGCAGCTGATGGCAGTGAAGCGTATACCCGTGCCGGTGATTTCAGTCTGGGAACCGACGGGTTATTACGCAATGGCGGTGGGTTTGTGGCATTGGCTGCCAATGGCAAGCCACTGGTGCTGCCGGGAAATGCAATCAATGTGGCGGTCGGTGGTGATGGCACTGTGAGTTACCAGACGCCGGATTCGGGTTTGGCAGGCACATCGATTGCTGACAGTTTGAAGTTGGTGCAACTCAAGAATAATGACTTACACAAAGGAACCGATGGGTTGATGCGCTTGCCGGGCGGCAGTAAATTACCGGCTACGGACCCAACGGTACGGGTAGTCAGTGGTGCGGTGGAAACCAGTAATGTCAGTGCCGTCGGTGAACTTTCCCGGATTATTGAACTTTCCCGGCAGTTTGAAATGCAGGTCAAGTTCATGCAGGATGCTCAAAGCAACGATCAATACATGGCGCGTATCTTGCAGACTGCTTGACAGGGTGTCCGATTCCTGACGAGGAGAACCAGTCATGCAACCTGCCTTATGGATTGCCAAAACCGGCCTGAGTGCCCAGGATTTCAAACTGGCGACCATCGCCAACAATCTGGCGAATGTGTCGACCAATGGATTCAAACGCGACCGGGCGACTTTCCAGGATTTGCTTTATCAGACACAACAGTCTCCCGGTGGCCCGACCTCTTCCAGTACCGCTTTACCCTCCGGCCTGAATATGGGTACGGGTGTGCGTATTGGCTCGACCATGAAACAGTTTACTGAAGGCTCAATTTCTGTAACCGGTCAGCCACTGGATGTAGCGATTAACGGTCGGGGATTTCTCCAGGTGCTGATGCCCGATGGAACCACGGCCTACACCAGGGATGGCAGTTTACAGATTAACAACCAAGGACAAATTGTGACGGCGCAGGGGTATCCGGTGCAGCCGGCCGTTACGATTCCGGCCGGGGTGTCGCAGATCACCATTGGTGCCGATGGAACCATTTCCTATAACAACGCCACCACGAATCTGCCGACACAGGTCGGGCAAATCACCCTTGCCGATTTCATTAACCCCCAGGGCTTGCAGGCAATTGGCACTAATCTCTATCAGGAATCCGGTTCCAGCGGCAGTCCTGTGGTGTCGCCTGCCGCCATCAATGGGATGGGGAGCTTGCAGCAGGGGGCACTCGAAACCTCAAATGTCAATATTGTCACCGAGATGGTGGACATGATTACGGCGCAGCGGGCGTATGAGATGAACTCCAAAGTGATTTCCACGGCCGATCAAATGATGCAGTTTGTGACCCAGAACATGTAATCAGCGAGGGTGACTTCGAGGATAAACGGGATTAAACCATGAAAATCATCAATGACATGAAAAGCAACCACTACAGATTTCACTGGATTATGCTGGCCAGTTTCGGGCTGTTGACGGGTTGCATTGCTCCGCTGCCCCATCAAAATGATCCTTCCTTTGCGCCCGTATTGCCCTTGCCCCGGGTGAACCCGGAGAATAACAGTGGCTCGTTGTTTCAGGCCGGTTACGGGGTAGGTTTGTATGAAGACCACTTGGCACGGCGTATCGGCGACACAATTACCATTGTATTACAGGAAAACACCTCTTCCAGTGATTCGAATAATGCATTGATCATGAAAAACGATACGAATACGGGTACGTTGGGCGTGAATTTAGGGGGGTTTAAACCATTCGGCAGTAATTTTTCCGCCAATACCAATGCGCAACGCAATTTCATGGGCAATGCCGTGGCGGGCCAGAGCAACACATTGACGGGTGATGTGACGGTGAATGTGGTGGATGTATTGCCTAACGGGATTTTAGTGGTGCGGGGGGAAAAGTGGGTGCATTTATCGCACGGATCAGAGATAGTCCGGGTGGTGGGTGATGTACGGCCGGAGGATATTAATCCGGATAACACTGTATTATCGACTCGACTGGCAGATGCCCGGGTGACGTATACTGCCCGGGGCGAGCTGGAAGATTCCAGTGAAAAAGGGTGGTTCTCCAAGTTGTTGAGTAGTGTCTACTGGCCCTTTTAAGGGGTACAAACGAGTGGAGCAACGAGCATGAACAAAATTCACAATCAGTGGTCCAACGGATTACGGGTCTGTCTGCTCGCACTGATGCTGCTGCAGACGGCATGGGCCGAGCGCATCAAGGACCTGACGGAAATATCCGGAGTACGCCCCAACCAACTGGTGGGGTATGGATTGGTCGTGGGGTTGAACGGAACCGGGGATACGACCAATCAAACCCCTTTTACCGTGCAGAGTTTCAAGAACATGCTGGCGGGTTTTGGTATTGCGGTGCCCACCACCATGAATCCCCAACTGAAAAATGTGGCGGCTGTTGCCTTGCATGCGGATCTGCCGGCTTTTGCCAAACCGGGTCAAGCGATCGATGTCACGGTATCCAGTCTCGGCAATGCCAAAAGCCTGCGTGGGGGTACGTTGCTGATGGCCCCGCTCAAAGGCGCAGATAGCCTGGTTTATGCGGTGGCGCAAGGCAATCTTGTCGTGAGTGGATTTGGGGCAGCAGGGGCCGATGGCTCGAAGATTATCGTCAATGTACCCACTGTGGGAACAATTGCCGGGGGAGCGATTGTCGAACGTTCGGTGAATAATCCTTTTGCCACGGCACCGACCTTGACCTTTAACCTGCATCGATATGATTTTACCACGGCCATGCGGATGACCGATGTGATTAACAAAACCTTTGGTGCCCACACGGCGACTACGTTGGATGGGGATTCGATACAGGTCATGCCTCCGACTAATGTTACCGATCGGGTTGTGTTCATTTCCACACTGGAAAACCTGGAGGTCAGTCCGGGACGTGCGCCGGCACGGGTGATTATCAATTCCCGCACCGGAACGATTGTTATCGGTCAGGATGTACGGGTTTCTCCGGCGGCAGTGAGTCATGGCAATCTGACTGTTTCCATCTCGGAAAATCCCGAGGTGAGCCAGCCTGGCCCCTTGTCGGGTGGACAGACGGCGGTTGTGCCCAAGTCAGGCATCCAGATTACCCAGGACAATAACCGGATGTTTTTGTTCAAGGCCGGCACCACGCTGGATGATATTGTCCGGGCGGTGAACCGGGTGGGTGTGGCTCCTGGGGATCTGATGGCCATTCTTGAGGCGCTGAAGGCCGCTGGTGCCCTGCAAGCTGAGATACAGGTGATTTGATGCAAACCACCGGCCTGGATGATTACACCAACCTGAATGCGTTGCAGACCCTGAAATCGGGAAAATCTCCGGGTCGGGATCCGGCAACGATTCACAAAGTGGCGGCGCAGTTTGAATCGCTGTACGTCGGCATGATGATGAAATCCATGCGCGAAGCGACACGTTCATTGAATCCGAATGATCCAATGAACTCGCAACAGTCGAAGTTTTATGAAGATATGTTCGATAGCCAGATGTCGGTCTACCTTTCTGAACGTGGAGGTGTGGGTTTAAGGCAGGTGCTGGAGCGGCAACTGGGCGGTAATCCAGCAACCCCTTCGACACCATTGGCGAAAAGTGCAGCACATGCAGCCGCACGGACCCCCTTGCTACCGGAGCGGGCAGCCCCTGCAATCCAAGCCCCTGCAATCCAAGCCGTAAAATCGACAGAACACCGTTCCGCATCAGCGCCGCATACCACCGACCGGCAATCTTTCATTGACCGTATCTGGCCCTATGCCCGTCAGGCCGCTGCTGAACTGGGTATTAGTGCTCGGGTTATCCTGGCGCAAGCGGTACTTGAAACTGGCTGGGGACAGAGTCTGCGCCGGGGGTTGAACAACTTGTTCGGGATCAAGGCGGATGCGGCCTGGTCGGGGGAGAGCATGCATGTGCCAACCCTGGAAGTCTCGCCGCAAGGGCAGTTGCAACGCACGCATGCCAGCTTTCGTAATTACACCACCATTGCCGACAGTATGCGCGACTATGTGCACTTTATGCGCAGCCACCCCCAATTCAGCAAGGTCATCCAGTCCGGGAAGGATGAACAGGCGTTTATTCAGCACTTGGGGCACTCCGGGTATGCGACGGATCCGCATTATGCGCTTAAGTTGGCACGAATTCTGGATGTTTTACCACACGGTGATCGAAAACTGTCAGATCACGTCAGTGGGGGAGGTCCAGACTCATGAGTAATCTGATGGCCATTGGCCTGAGTGGACTCAATGCCAATATGGCGGCATTGACCACGACCGGTAACAATATCACGAATGCCAATACGCCCAATTACAGCCGTGAATCGACGCTGCTAACGACGAGTGCGGTGGATCAGACCGGTGGATTTTATCTGGGTTCTGGCGTCTCCATTCAGGGGGTGGTGCGACAGGTCAATAGTTTTGCCCAGACGCAGATGTTGACAGATACCGCACAATCCAGTCAATTGACTGCCTTTTCCGATGCCATTACCCGGATTAACAATTATGTCGCTGGCTCAGCAACCAGTGTCAGCACCCAGATACAGAATCTGTACAATGACATGCAGACCGCCATGACGAACCCCTCGTCAGTGGCCAGCCGCAATGTGGTGTTTTCCGATATGCAGTCGGTGGTCAATACGTTTAATGCCTCGTATGGTGAAGTGGCCAGTGAAAATCAGACAGTGAATAACTCGTTGACCTCGGATGTGCAGCAGATCAATTCGTTGGCCGGGAATATTGCACAGTTGAATGCCCAACTGGCGGGCAGTGCCAACGCTCCGATGACGCAGCAGCCCAATTCCTTGTTGGATAACCGACAGAATCTGATCCAGCAATTGTCGAAACTGGTATCCGTGTCGGTTGTGCCTGACGGTACAGGGGTGGATAATATTTTTATTGGCAGTGGACAGGCACTGGTGGTAGGGAGTAAGGCCACTGCCTTGGTTACCCAGCCGGCGGCAGGTAATTCCTCTCAGACGGATATTGCGGTTAATGGCAATACGGGGCCACAGATCATTACCTCATCTGTCAATGGCGGCGATGTGGGTGGCTTACTGAACTATCAGCATAATGTTCTGGGAACCGTAGCGAATACCCTGGGGCAGATGGCGATGGTCTTTGCCAATAGCATGAATCAGCAGAATAAACTGGGTCTGGATATGACGGGAACGGCAGGTCAGAATCTGTTTGCTGATATCAACAGTCCCAGTGCGACCGGATCGCGTATTACTTCAGATGCCGCTAATCCCATGCCGCAGGGGTATGTAATGAATGTCAATATTACCTCTACCAACCAGTTAACCAATAGTGACTACGAGTTAAGTTTTAGTGGGCCCCCTGGTAGCTATACGTTGACTCGTCTGAGTGACAGTAAAGTGGTGGTGCAGGGGACCTTACCCACGACCTTTCCGGCCAGTATCAATGCCGATGGATTCTCGGTCAATCTGCAAGGGGGGAATTATGCCCCGGGTTCACGATTTTATATTGCTCCTACCCGGCAGGGGGCGAATAACCTGGCCATGAATATCAACTCACCAGCCCAGTTGGCCATGGCCTGGCCGGTGAATGCAGCGGCAGCAACCACCAATCAGAGTCAGACGACGATAACGGTAGCGGGGATGACGAGCGCCTCCACCCCGGCATTTACGACGAAGAAAGGGGCCATGTCACCACCGTTACTGATCCGGTTCACTTCGGCCACCACCTATGATGTGCTGGATAACAGCGATCCGGCCAATCCGAAGGCACTGGTACCTCCACTGGTGGATCAGACTTATAGCCCCGGCGGTACCAATACGTTATTTTCAACCGATGCGGGTCAGACGCAGGTGAGCAGCAGTGGAGCTAATGCGGGTGTAGCGGCATCGGGGAGCAGCAATGGGTATCCGGCGGAAAATCTGAATTTTAACATTTACAACAGCAGTACGGGTTCCATTACCCCCTCGACGGTAACCACCACCGCCAATGAGAGCGCCCAGGCGATCGCCCAGGCCATTAATAGTGTGGCGACGGTGAAAGCCGTAGCCGATAGCAGGGCGACCTTAAGTAACTTTGTCAGTACGGGGTCGTTGAGTATCAGTCTCAATGGCCAGACACTTACTGGCAGTACCCCGGATGCGTTGGCCGCCAGTATTAATGCCAGTGGGATTCTGGCGCAGTCGGGTATTACAGCGACATCCAATGGGACGTCGCTGTCGGTACGTTCACTGGTTGGGGCGGATCTGTCATTCGCTGTGTCTGGGGGAGTGGGCAATAGTGTTTCTGTCCAGGGATCCCAAGGGGCGCCGCAAACGGTGGCCAATGCTGGTTCGGCCACTGTGGGTGGCGTGGTCTATGTGCAGTTGCCGGGCAGTTCCAGCCTGACTACATCGGGCAATGGACTGTTCACCAGTAGTCCGACTGCACAATCCATCTATCAGGGCTATACCTTGAGCCTGACCGGTTCCCCAGTGACCGGGGATACCTTCACCGTAGGGTACAATACCAATGTGGCGGGGGATGCCCGTAATGCCCAGGTAATGATGGGATTGCAGAACGTTAACAATATCAATAACAGTACGATGAGCATCACGACCCTTTATGGCTCGATGGTACAGGGTATCGGTACCCAGTCGGTACAGGCCAGTAATAGTCAGCAGGCAGCCACCGCCCTGCTGCAAAATACCACCAAACTGGTGAGTCAGGTGTCCGGTGTGAATCTGAATGAAGAAGCCGCCAATCTGGTGCAATATCAACAGGCTTATACCGCCTCGGCGCAGGTGATTAATACGGCGCGTACGCTGTTCAATTCCCTGTTGACCTCAATTGGTGCCTGAACAGTGCGAAGGAGTTTGAGATGACCCGAATAGGCAGTTCCTATTACTATACCTCAGCGACGCAGGCGATGGATCAGAACCAGTTAAATCTGGATCAGACGCAAGCCCAACTGTCTTCTGGCCTCAAATACAATACACCGGCGGATGATCCGGGAATTGCCTCCAATGTCATGAGCCTGCAATCGACGCAGAGTCAGTTGGGCCAATACCAGAAAAATGTCAGCACAGCGGCGGGTCAACTGTCGGCGATGGGGTCGACATTGACCAGCATAACGAGTACGGTCCAGTCCATTCGTTCAATGGTGGTTCAGGCCGGTGATGGCACGTTGACCCAGGCCAACCGCCAGGCCATTGCCGCTCAGATCAACCAGCAGATGAATGGCCTGGTGGGGCTGATGAACAGTAAGAACGTATTGGGCCAGTTCATGTTCGGTGGTTTTCAGACCAATAATGCCCCGTATCAGTTGGGTACCAACGGACAGTATCAGTACAACGGGGATCAGGGGCAAAATAGTGTACTGACAACTTCCAACACCCAGATATTTACCACATTACCCGGCCAGGGCATTTTTGATACGATTCCTTCGGTCAATAAAACACTGCAAACGTCCACCAGTCCACTGAATACCAGTATTCCGCCGGCCAGTATTGATGGGGGGTCGGTGACAGATCAGGCTACTTTTGACAGTAATTATCCAGCGGATTACAAAATTGTTTTTAATCCGATCAGTAGCAGTTCCCCTCCGGGCAAACAGAACTACAGTGTCATCAATACACAGTCCGGAAAGCCAGTGCTACAAAACGTGGTGTACAGTTCGGGAACAGCGATTCAATTTAATGGATTGTCGGTGACCGTTAACGGGGCTCCACAGGTGGGCGATACTTTTTTTGTTGATTCAAGTCCGAACCAGAGTCTGTTGTCTACGCTACAGAACGTGGTGAACGGACTGAATAACCTGACGGGGTCGGCGGCCGACCAGTCAACCTTGACTTCGTTGCTGAGTAATACCCTGGGTAATCTGGACAATGCCATTGGATCGGTCAATACGGCCCAGGCGCAAGTTGGGGCGGCGCAAAATGCCGTCACACAGGCACAGTCGGTGGATACCAGCATTAACCTGAGTGTGACCACCACCTTGAGTTCCCTGACTTCGGTGGATTATGCCCAAGCATCTACCCAGTTGAGCATGCAACAGACCGTATTGCAGGCCTCTGAGCAGAGTTTTATGAAAATCAGTAGCCTGTCGCTGTTTAATTACTTCGGTGCTACCGGAGGATAAGTGGCGAGTACAGCGGAGATCTGCTCAGCATGTACCGGTCGGGAAAACAGGAAACCCTGGTAGAGGGAACAGCCGTTATTGAGCAGAAATGTTTTTTGTACTGCGGTTTCTACGCCTTTGGCAATGACGAGCATCCGGTTCCGAAGTCATCCAGTGAAAACAATACACCGGTCTTTTTCAAAAAATCACGATCACTATAGTGGATTTGATGCAAGAAATCCTGTACAACACCGGTCGCAGAACGTGCGCCGGCGTTGTAGTTCAGGCAAGTGAAGCACTTTTCAGGTGTTCCTGGGGAATGAACGGCGGTGCAGTAGACTGGGTTTGATCTTGTTTCGCAACCGACGCAGGGATTGTGCCGTGGAATCCCAGTCCAGACAGCCGTCGGTCACGGAAACGCCATAACGAAGTTCGTTGCGATTGGCGGGGATGTCCTGTCGGCCAAAGAAAAGATTGCTTTCCATCATGATGCCCACCACGGACTGGTTGCCTTCAATAATCTGATTTCCGATGTTTTCCAGAACCAGTGGTTGCAGTCCCGGATCCTTGTTGGAATTGGCATGTGATGTATCAATCATGATATTGAGCGGCAGTTTGGCTTTACCAAGTTCACGTTCAGCGAGTGCCACGCTGACGGAGTCGTAGTTTGGTTTGCCATCGCCACCCCGCAGCACAATGTGGCTATAGGCATTGCCTCGGGTTTTAACAACGGCGACCTGGCCTTCCTGATTGATGCCGAGAAAACTGTGCGGGTGACTGACTGACAACAGTGCGTTAATGGCGACTTTCAATCCCCCGTCAGTACCGTTCTTGAATCCGACAGGGCAGGACAGGCCACTCGACATTTCCCGGTGGGTCTGTGATTCAGTGGTTCGGGCACCAATGGCTGACCAGGCGATCAGGTCCTGCATGTATTGTGGGGATATGGGATCCAGTGCTTCTGTGGCACAGGGGAGACCCATACTGTTCAGATCATTGAGTAATTTGCGGCCGATGGAGAGGCCATCGGCGATCTGGAAGGTGTCGTCCATGTAGGGGTCGTTGATTAACCCTTTCCAGCCAACTGTAGTTCTGGGTTTTTCAAAGTAAACTCGCATCACCAGCAGCAGCGTGTCCTCGACTTCAGCAGACAGCTCCCGCAGGCGATGGGCATATTCCATGGCAGCCGTTGTGTCGTGAATCGAACAAGGGCCGACGACAATAAAGAGACGAGGGTCACTGCCATCCAGTATGGAGCGAATCGCCTGACGTCCCTGTATGACCGTCTGTTCTGCTTCTGCACCAATGGGTTGGGCTGTTTTCAGATCATGGGGCGAGACAAGCACTTCCGTAGATAATATATTCAGATCTTCGACGGCACGCTGATTCATCATGTTTTGCGAGAAACCACCGCAATGATGGGGTGGAGGGATAGCACCGGCAATTAGGCCGCCTTTTTCTCGCATCCTCCTTATTGTGGGTTGAGCTATCAAAATTAAGAGTAGCCACCGGCACGGTGAACGGGTCGGTAGTACCCAGGGGTGAATGCGTTAGCGGCATGAGCCCCTGAAGTCTGCCCTGGCTGTCTGGGGGAGCGGCCTGTGCATGGCAATGCGGCAGATTGTACCTAAGTCATGGTAGCGACATCAAGGCATGTTTTTCGTGATAATCTGAGGTTGAACGCTGCAATGAACCGCTCCAGTCTCCATTAAGCGTTGAATGAATCTTCTTTACAGGAGTGAACTCACCCGAAAACAGGCGTTTTTTTGCTTAGCAGGGGATCTTGGCGAACGTTGTTATAGTCGCCAACGAAAACGGCAAGGATGGCCTGCACATGATCAACCACACAGCAACTGCCATCGCCTATTTATGGTCGCCCCCGGTTTGCCAAGCATGTTTTCATGTTTTTTAAACAAGGTTCGATTGCCGCCATACATCCGGATTCTGATCGAGGTTGTGCCTCGGCTCTCTGATGGATTTCGCTGGACAGTTCCCAATCACTATATCGCAATTAATACGCTTTGGCCCCCACGGGTTGTTCTGTCCACGGTCTGACCTGTTTTACCATCATGTCATCATTGCCTGAGCAATCGGTGGTGGTTCTCCTATACTTGGTTTGTTGATTGCTTTACATCAAACCGTTTTTCCTGTTTTACGCTGCTTCTATATTGTACATCGGCATCGAGCTCAGAGCTGAGGATGATGAGATTATCTGGTTGCAGATTCTTAGCTATGGCCAGGATGTTCCCTTGGGAGCTTCTTTTGAATTCAGCATTAAAAATCTGGTGCGTGATGTGGCCTGGTCCAAGAATGGCCGAAACCATGATCGTGCCCGTGAGTGTATTAGGCTCTGCGGTTCTACTGGTCGCTCAATGGGGTGGATACATCGATCGCACATCAGACTTACCGCCGGGACATCAAATAATGTGGCGTGGCTATGCCCAACTATAAATGTTGTGCGCAGGGTATCTCTTGCGTAGCAGGAATCCGCTCAGCTTGTACTTAACCGCATAGGCCGGAATTACCGCAATGCCGACTGTGGGGCGGGGAGAATCAAAACCATTGACCAAAGTTGATGTGCGTTATTTTGGTGCGATTGCTGCGGTGTTGCACCGGGTTGCATGGCGTTCATGTGCAGGGTTACCGGTATGTATTTTGTATAATATGTTGTTATTAATGATTTTTGTATATATGGCACGTCCTGTGCTTGGATGATAGGGTAGTCCGTGTGCGGTTTGGCAGCGTTGTGTTTGTTTTGTGTGCCTTGAAGTAGGTGGTGTCCCCGGTGAGATACAGGAGAGTTCGGTGTCAATTCATGTCGCTTTGCAACATGTTACAGAATATCATTATGATCGGCGAATTAACTTAGGTCCGCAAATTATCCGGCTGCGGCCTTGTGAGCACTCGCGTACACGGATTTTATCCTATAGTTTGCGTGTGGGTCCAGAGACGCCATTTCTCAACTGGCAACAGGATGCCTTGGGTAACTATCAGGCACGGGTGATGTTTTCGGGAAAAACGGATACCTTTCGGGTTGAAGTTGATTTGATTGCTGAAATGTCTGTGCAAAATCCCTTTGATTTTTTTCTGGAACCAGCGGCAGAACGTCTGCCATTTAATTACAGTGAGGATACCCTCCTTGAATTGGCTCCCTATCGGGTGCTGGATAGTCAAGGGGCGAGTGTGGTGGATTATTTGGAGCCATGGCTGCATCGGTCTGCGCCGACGGTTGATTTTCTGGTGGATTTAAATCAGGCGGTGGCCCGGGACGTTAGCTATATTATTCGCTTGGAACCTGGAGTGCAGTCGCCTGAAGAAACGTTGGCGTCGGGGAAGGGTTCCTGTCGGGATTCGGCGTGGTTGATGGTGCATTTACTACGGCATCTGGGTCTGGCTGCTCGTTTTGTTTCAGGGTATCTGATTCAATTGAAAGCGGATGTCGCGCCTTTGGAAGGGCCGGGGGGTCCGGCACAGGACTTTACGGATCTGCATGCCTGGTGTGAAGTGTATTTGCCGGGGGCGGGTTGGGTAGGACTGGATCCCACCTCGGGGTTATTGGCTGGTGAGGGGCATATTCCTTTGGCCTGTTCGCCATCGCCGCAGTCTGCAGCGCCGGTGAGTGGTACGGTAGAACAAAGTGAGACTCGATTGGTTCATTCCATGACAATTCAGCGGATCCATGAATCGCCGCGGGTCACCTTACCGTATCAAGAAACTGTCTGGCAGGATATTCTTGCGGTGGGTGATGTGGTAGAGCAACGTTTGCAGGCGGGCGACGTGCGTCTTACCATGGGGGGAGAACCGACTTTTGTCAGTCGGGATGATCCGGATGCTGAAGAATGGAACACAGCGGCATTAGGGCCTACCAAGCGGTTGCGTGCACTGGATTTATTTTACCGAATGGCCGCACGTTATGCGCCTCAGGGGTTGTTGCATTTGGGACAGGGGAAATGGTACCCGGGGGAACCTTTGCCGCGGTGGTCGTTGAACTGTTACTGGCGTAAAGACGGTCAGCCACTTTGGAATGACCATAAACTGTACGCAGATGAGCGTCAGCCTGGGTTGAGCACCGTGGATTCGGCGCAGGCGTTTATTCAGCAACTGGCAGGTTTTCTCGGGGTGGATCCGTTTGCAGCGTTTGCCGCCTATGAAGATGCGTTGTACTATCTGTGGCGAGAAAGACAATTGCCGGCGAATGTAGATATCGCAGAAGCTCGTCTGGATGATCCTGTTGAAAGGGCACGTCTGGCGCATCTGTTTGAACAAGGTTTGGGACAGGCGGTTGGATGGGTACTGCCATTGGGTTGTATAAAGGGAGAGTGGATTACCGGGCCATGGTTTTTGCGACGTGAGCGTTGTCAGTTGTTGCCGGGAGATTCTCCGATGGGGTATCGCTTACCGTTGGAAGGGTTGCCGTGGGTGCGTGCTACCGATTTTCCCTGGATTCACCCCATTGATCCGTCGGTGCGACCTAAGGCACTGGCGCAATATCCTTTATATCAGCGCCCAAATCCGGCCCATAGAGCCTCTGCTGGATCTCCTGCTGGATCCTCTGCTGGATCCTCTGATGGAGTAAAAGCGCACGGCTGGCAGCCTGATGATGTTTTGCGAACGGCCTTGTGTGTCGAACCGCGTCAAGGCCATCTGCATGTGTTTATGCCGCCTGTACAGCGCCTTGAAGACTATCTGGCGTTGGTGGAGGTGGTGGAACAAACCTGTAGCGCTTTACAGACCCGAGTCATACTGGAAGGTTATGAGCCTCCCCATGATTCCCGTCTGCAATCTTTGCGCTTAACTCCAGATCCCGGAGTGCTTGAGGTTAATATTCATCCGGTGGATTCCTGGCGGGGTCTGGTGGAACAAACCACGCATTTGTATGACATGGCGCATCTGTCGCAGTTGCAGTCAGAAAAATTCATGCTGGACGGTCGGCACAGTGGAACGGGAGGTGGGAACCATCTGGTGTTGGGGGCAGCCCGACCGGAAGATTCGCCGTTTTTCCGGCGGCCGGATTTGTTGCAGAGTATGCTGAGTTTCTGGCAGCATCACCCCTCTTTATCTTACCTGTTTTCCGGGTTGTTTATCGGGCCTACGTCACAGGCACCGAGGGTGGATGAGGCCCGGCATGAGTCTTTACAGGAATTGGAACTGGCTTTTGCAGCGCTGCAATCCCATCATGGACCGGTTTTACCGTGGATGACGGATCGAATTTTACGCAATATTCTGACGGATGTGACGGGAAATACGCATCGGACCGAGTTCTGTATTGACAAGCTGTTCAATCCAGACTCCAGTCAGGGGCGCCTGGGTCTGCTGGAAATGCGGGCTTTTGAAATGCCGCCGCATCCCCGGATGGCACTGGTACAGCAGTTGCTGGTTCGTGGTCTGTTGCTCAGGTTCTGGGAAACCCCCTATACACCGGAACGGTTGGTGCGTTGGGGCACGCAGTTGCATGACCGAATGATGTTGCCGCATTATCTCTGGCAGGATTTTGGGGAAGTCATTGAAGTGTTGCAACGGGCGGGCTTGCCGTTTACCACCGACTGGTTTGCACCGCATTTTGCATTTCGTTTTCCGCTGCTGGGGGAGTTCACGAGTCGGGGAATTACTGTGGAATTGCGACAGGCACTTGAACCATGGCCGGTTTTAGGTGAAGAGGGAGCGGCGGGTGGCACGGTACGTTATGTGGATTCTTCGCTGGAGCGTCTGCAGGTGAAATTGAGCGGGATGACCGACGGGCGTTACCAACTACTGGCCAATGGGTATCCGGTACCCTTGCAGGCCAGTGGAATCGCTGGAGAGCAGGTCGCCGGGGTGCGCTACCGTGCCTGGCGTCCGGCTTCAGCGTTACATCCCACGATCGGGGTCAATACGCCACTGGTTTTTGATCTTTACGATACCTGGACGGGCCGGGCGATTGGTGGATGTCAGTACCATGTCATGCACCCGGGAGGCAGAAATTATGTAACTTTTCCGGTGAATGCCTTCGAGGCGGAGAGCCGGCGGCTGGAGCGTTTTTTCCGTCTGGGCCACACCCCGGGCACGTTCAGTGTTGGCAACAGCGTTATCCAGAATGATACACCCGCGACACTGGATCTGCGATTTGCGCATAACCCGCTACGCTGATTATTGGGGCATGGGGGTGCTGAATCTGTGATTCTGGTGCATAGAGAAGGCTGAGTGGGGATAATGTGAGTGGATGCGCAGAGTTTGCAGATGTATCTGCAGCAAGTGCAGGCCTCGTCCGTTGCTGTTTATGATGAGTTGGTCGATGCGCAGGGCCAGATGCGCCCGTTGTGGCAACAGTTCTGTGACAGTTGGCAACAGCGAAAGCAGTTGATTTTACCCCAGCACTTGCATCGACTGGTGCATGAACAGGGCATGACTTATCACGTCTATGGCGATCCGTTGGCCAATCAACGTCCCTGGCCGCTGGATGTATTGCCGATGTTACTGTCAGCAGAGGATTGGGCACTCATCAGCTGCGCCATGGTACAACGTGCCCAGTTGTTAGACCGGATTCTGGGCGATCTGTACGGGCCACAGACATTGTTGCACCAGGGATTGCTGCCTTCCGCATTAATTTATGGGCAGCGGGGGTTTTTGTGGGGACAAAGTGGGGTGCAGCCGGTCGGTGGGCGTTATCTGCATATTTATGCGGCGGATCTGGCACGCTCTGCCGATGGTCAGTGGTGGGTGATGGCGGACCGCACCCAGGCCCCTTCCGGACTCGGTTATCTGCTGGAAAACCGGAGAGTGCTTGGGCACTTGTGGTCTGAGGAAATGCGGGCACTGCAGGTGGTGTCTGCAGAAAACGAGTGGCGACAGGCCTGGGCTTTTTTTTTACGCCGTTTACCGCTTGACACCGGTGAAGCACCGCTGGCGGTTATTCTTAGCCCGGGAAGCTGGCATGAAACTTACCACGAACAACTCTACCTCGCCCGGTTGTTACGGGTTCCTCTGGTTCAGGGGGATGATCTGTGTGTGCGCCACAATACACTGTATCTGAAAACGGTTCGAGGCTTACAACGGGTACATGGCGTCCTGCGACGTATGGATACGGAATATTGTGATCCGCTGGAGTTACGTTCGGATTCTGCCTTGGGGGTTCCTGGGCTGATGCAGGTGTTGCGTGCCGGTCGAGTGCTGGTATCCAATCCCTTAGGCTCGGATATTCTGGAATCCGCAGGGTTGCTGGCGTTTTTACCGGCAATCGCCCGTGCCTGGCTGGGTGATTCATTGTTGATGCCGGCCGTGGCTACCTGGTGGTGTGGAGAGAGGGCGGCGCAGGACTATGTATTGAAAAACCTGCCATATCTCGTACTTAAACCGGCATTTCCCAATCAGCGAATGGAGACGGTGTATGGCGATCAGCTGACGGCAGCCGAACAACAAGTGTGGCTGGATAAAATCAAACGCTTGCCACAGGCCTATGTGGCCCAGGAATTGGTGCAATTGTCGCAAAGTCCGTTGGCGCAATGGCAGGATAGCGGGTGGACGTTGCAGCCGAGGCCGATGGGCATCAGGGTTTATGCATTGGCATGTGAGCACGGTTATCAGGTGTTGACCGGTGGACTGGTACGCTTGGCGGTACAACCGGAGCAACGCATGATCAGTATGCAGCGTGGCGGGGCCAGCAAAGATTTGTGGGTGGCCGGAGGTGGAGCACCTGAAGTGAATGTCCCGACGCTACAGGTGGTGCAACCTGGCCGCAGGAGTCGCAGTGCGGAATCCTTATTCTGGCTGGGGCGCTATGCTGAACGTTTGTTAACGCAATTGCAGATGTTGACGGCATTGGCTCAGGATTTCAGTTCAGAGTCTCTGGAACCTTCGTTGACCATGCAGTGGGTTGCTTACTATTTGCAGGAAACGGGTACGGTTGGTTTTGCGTTGTCAAAGACGCAGGCTGTTGAACAGCAACAGCAATTTTTATGGCATGCGTTGTGTGCGCAGGGACACTTTAATGCGCAGGCGGCTTTATGGCAACTGGAGCACCTGCATCAGGAATTGCCACAACGCTGGCAGCAACGTCTGAACCGTGTAGTTCAGGCGTTGGCGCAGCTATCAGAACCGCAATATGCAGAGGATGTTACGCCGCTTGATCAATACCGTTCCATGGAGCAATTGCAGATGCTCGGTGAATCACTGATGGCCTGTGCAGCGCATGACCTGGAACGGCAGCGGGCTGCTCCGCTTTTTGCGCTGGGACAGTGCATGGAGCGGATGTTGTATGCGACTTTGATGTTGCGACATGTGGCAGAACCACGGCGTTTTGTTCCGGAAATTTATGCGTTATGGTATGACCGGGAACTTAGCACAGGGGGTCAGTCTCCGGAACGTTGCTGGCAGTGGAGTATTGCCGAGGCAGACAACCCCTTGTCTCTCGTGTATTTGGCCCGGTGTATCGCTCGGAATCTGCAATTATTGCCGGAGCCTGCGGTACAAGGTGCCTGGATCGAACGCTGGCAACAGATTATTGAACAATTAAGCCAGACTGGTACAGGATCGGCATTGTTCATTGCCATGGATCGTGAGTTGCTTGAAATGTCGCAGCAACTGACAGCGCAGATGTTCTGGTGTCTGTTGCCAGTGGAGGAGGTTCTGCAATGAAAACAGGGCCTGTTGTGTATCAGATCGAGCACAGTACGATTTATGATTATGCTCAACCGGTCGGCCGTGCCCGGCATCTGTTGCATTTGAATCCGCGGCGAGTGGCTTGGCAAACTTGGCGTTCTTGTCAGCTATTGATTGATCCTGTTCCGGAAGAACGTACCGAGGCACTGGATGTATGGAACAATCCAGCCACCTGGCTCAGCTATGAAGGGTGGCATGATCGATTATCAGTGCATTGGCAAGCCCGCTGTGCAGTTGAAGAACGTCCTTGGCACTATTGTTTGCGTATACCGGCACCGGATAGTTCGTGGGAACAGGTCAGTGCGGCACTGGATTTTGGTCAACAGCCAGAGTTGGATCAGTTGTGTTTTCGTTATCAGTCAACGCATGTACAGATCAAACAACAACTGGTAGAGTTCAGTCGTGATTTTTTTAAAGGCGGTTGCTCGGTACTGCAAGGCGCAATAGCACTGACTATGTATATACAGCAACATTTTACTTATCGTCCGAATACAACCGACGTCCACACCTCAGTAATGAATATCTGGCGCAGCCGGACTGGAGTTTGTCAGGATTTTGCACATCTGATGATTGCCTGTTTACGTTCGTTAGGCTTGCCAGCCCGTTATGTGGCGGGGTATCTTTGCACTGAGGCACCTACAGATACCGAACGTTTGCGCGGGGTGGATGCGACACATGCCTGGGTGGCCGTCTGGACACCGGAGTGGGGGTGGGTGGAAATGGATCCAACCAACGGTTGTCTGGCAGATCAACGCCATATTGTAGTTGGCTGGGGTCGGGATTTTGCGGATGTTTCACCGTTGCGCGGTGTGATTCAGGGGGGGGGAGTGCCACAATTACAGGTGGCGGTCACGGTGAATCCAGTGCATTGATTGCATATTTGAAACCGGAGCAATTAACTGATGCTTGATATTTGCTTATACCTATCTATGATTACTCCCTATGAGCAAGCAATATCGGATATTCGAATTCGCCCAACGTATCGGTCGAGCGACAAGTACGATTCGTCGCTGGGAGGGCAGACTGACCGCCAAGCGCCTTCCATCCGGTCAGCGTTATTTTGACGAATCGGACGTGAGGGTAATGTTGGGCGGCGCACCGGAGAAGCGGCTTACCGTGGTGTACTGCCGCATCAGTAGCGCAGGGCAAAAGGACGATTTGGCATTGCAAGTTGCAGCCCAAGTTGCAGCCATGGAAGCGTACTGTTTGGCCGGGGCCATTGCGGTCGATGAGTGGATCAAGGAAGTCGGCGGCGGTATGAACTTCAAGCGCAAGCGATTCTTTGATCTGCTGGCTTGATCTGCTGGAGCGTATCGAGCGTGGCGAGATTGCGCGAGTGCTGGT
>JAJXWR010000137.1 GCA_021781515.1 Pseudomonadota bacterium | reverse complement strand
CCAGTACTTTGCAGTCAAAAACCGACCCGCGCAGACTGAAATCAATAGGCACTACAATTTTTGGATACCCCCAACACTCACGTCCCGCCGCATAGGCAATAGCGGTGGTTACGGGCAGATCCACGATAAACATGCCCGGCATCACCGATTGTAAGGGGTGCCAGGCGGCTGTATTGTGAAAATGATGCCGGGAAGGGCGAGCCGCAATGGCCAGTCCCATTTCGTTGTAGGCACCGACGGAGGAATCGGTGTACTGAAAAAAAGCGACGGTGGCCAGTGATTTGCCCGGTGCGATGACGACAGGTTCAAGGACCGCGGGTAACAGTTGCCGAGTGGCACAAGTATCCACCACGAAGGAGGCAAAAACACAGGCGGTGTTGTAGTAAAAAATCGGTAAGGCGATTTCTCCTTGCCGGGTGTTTACTGGATGTTGCGGCTCCTTAAAATAATCACTCATTAGTAAGTCCTCATGGAAAAAACAGTACTATAAAAAATCAAACACATCTTGGTTAAATACTGAAGGAATGGTGAGCTGTTGCCGCTGTAAATAACAGCGGCTGCAAATCTTCGATAACGCTGAGTCGATTGATTTGGTTGGTGCCTTCAAAGATGCGGGTCAAACGCACGTCCCGCAGTAATTTTTCCAGGCACTCTGTGCGACTCGCACCATGTTCAGCCAACAGTTCCATGCCTGATTCACAGACCGCCTGGGCACGATCGGTGGCGAAAAACTTGCTCATGCTGGCTTCGGACTGACGTGCCTGAAAGGATCCACTGGCCTGTTGCCAGATCAAGGCACGCATCGCCCGGGTTTCCGCAAGCATCTGTGCCAGTTGTAACTGAAATTCCTGATACGCCAGTAAAGGTTTGCCTGCCAGCCGGGTATGCAGGCAATACTCAAGGGTCAGTTCACAGGCCCGTCGGGCAATTCCAACGGCCATGGCCGCAACGGGATAACGCGAGCTGTTAAGGGTCGCACGGTTCAGTGCCCAGCCTTGGCGCAAACCGCCGATAATGGCTGTCTCTGGGACATAACAGTCCGACAGATGCAGTTCGGCGGCGCTGCTGGCACGCATCCCCATTTTGAGCTCGGTATGACAGGCAGTAAACCCAGGGTGCCCGGAATTCACCATAAAACAGGTCCAGGAGTCAAATCCTTCGTCTTCAAGTGCTGCAAAGACGGCGATATGCCGGGCTACATCTCCACCACTGATAAAACATTTACGGCCATTGAGCACATAACCATTTTTCAGGCGGCGTGCCCGTAGCCGGGGTTGATTGGTACTGGCACCGTGGCCATCTTCCGCATCACTGCCTGCCGAGGGCTCCGTGATGGCATAGGCAAACAGATGGACGATGCCCTTGGAGAAATCCTGCGCCATGGGGCGGTAATATGTCCATAGTGCTCGGGGATCACCACTCAGGCAAAGTGGGGCCAGACCTAAATGATGCGCACTGAGTAGCAACATTTGACCAGCACAGACTCGTGATAATTCTTCGACCTGAATAGCAAAGCGATAGGCCACAGGGTATTTGAGTTCAGCCAGAGTGGCTGTTCCAAAAGGAGCGGGCAACAGATTACTCATCAATCCTGCGCGTCCTGCGGCTTTAAGTAATTGCAAGGCGGCAGGGTGTAATGTTCCAGGCGGGGTGTGTGCTGCCTCATCAAGAATCCGGATATTGGGAGTCATGTACTGTTCCGCAAAGTCACGGCATCGGCGACGGAGTTTAGCTAAAGGCGGCGGAAGGCGTTGTGTGTCCAGTTCCCAGAGATCCGCCGGTTTATAGTGGGTCAGCAGACGGCCCAAGGCACTGAGTTCATGCATGCGTCGCAATGGACTCAGCGGGTGCTGAGGACTGACTTGCCCATCGAGCCAGTGGTAACTACTGTTCATGTTGTCTCCCAGGTGGCGGCTAGTGATTGCATGTCCAGCGGTCCGCCGCTTTGCAGCCGCAATTGTGTACAATCACGCAATAGTTTTTCGATACCACTGTCCTGCATATACCCCACACCTCCCAGGATTTGCATGGCGGCGTTAATGGCCACACTAAGTAATTGCTGCAAATGATTGCGGGCAAGCAATAGACTGCCAAAGGCATCAGCTTCTAGGGACTGGGTGTGCAAAAACTGACTGGTTTGGCGCTGTGCCAGGTGGATATCGTTGAGTAAGGCCTGGACGGCTGCATGTTGCCGGATTAATGCGCCGCCCTGGTAACGTAGGTTGGCATACTGACTGGCCCGTTGTTCCGCTGCATCCACACAGCCCAGTTGAATAGCCAGCAGGCCCAGCCATTCCTGATGCCAGAAATGCCGAGAAGGTATTGATTGGGAAGGTAAGGGCTGACCTGACTCGGGAGTAAAGTAGCTGTAGCATAATTCATCCAGACCCATCCCTGGCGATTTGCCGGAGGGAGGCGGTGCGATCCACCAGCATAAACCGGACGGATTGCTGGTATCCGCACTGAAAACCGGATAGACAATCGGCGAGCCTGAGGCACCAATAGACAGACGGCGTTGTTGATTATCAAAACAGTCGATCAATAACGGGTCGATAAATCCCTGTTGCCACCAGGAGCACAAGGCATGACGACCAATTCCCTGATGCCCGTGCAAACACAGACTGAAACGTTGGTGATCCTGAAAATCAACGACTAACTGTTTAACCAGAGCGTTTCGGTGCATGCTCAAGCCCAGTGCCGCATTACTGCGGCCGATAAGGCGCAACAGGGTCAAGCTCAGGTGCAGATGCTCCGGATCTGCACTGTTCTCCCATACACCATAACTGGGTTCGTCAGATAAATTAACCACGCCCTGGCTAAACAATAATGATTCTGCCTGACTAAAATGTTCAGGTTCACAGACCACCTCTGATCGGGAGAAAAACTGCCGGGTCAGTTCCTGACAAATATGACTTATGCTTGAACTGACGAGAACATGCTCTTCCTGACTCACTGGCATCGGGCTATCCTCTGGGCACCTTTGGACGGATGCCTCATACTAGATGCATCAGTACAGGCTCAGTAATGTTGCGGACGGCCAGTTTATTGATCATTATGGCCAAAAAGAGAATTCAGGGAAAATTGTCATGGGTGAGTCTTTTGTATCCACAATGTCCGTGTTCCCGCTGTTGCAATGTGCACAGGAGGAAGGGATTGCGGTTCCGGCGTTGTTGCAGGGCAGTCAGCTGTCAGCAGCCCTGTTGCAGGATCATGAACGTATGCTTCCGTTTTCCGAAGAATTAGTGGTGGTGAACAACTACCTGCAGTTAACCCGGGAACCACATCCAGGGCTCAGAGCCAGCGCCTATTATCATTACAATAGCTTTGGTGTGCTGGGCACGGCGTTGATTAGTCATCCTAACTTACTGGAAGCCAGCCGGTTTTTGCTGCGCTTTGTCGCATTGACCTTTACGCCTTTTCAGATCATACATCATGAAAATGCTCATGAATTCAGCGTGTCTTATCTTGATCACAGTAATCTGGGTCATTGTCGGGACTATTATTTACTGCGAGATCTGGCGTTCGTACGGCATTTGTGCCGTGAGGCGGCTCCAGAACACTGGGAAAAATTAGTCGTAAGGATGGATATAGCGATGCCTGCACCTGCGGCGGCCACTGTTATCCAGGAATACTTTCAGTGGCCTGTCAATTTTTCCGCAGCAGACACCAGGATAGTGGCAGACAGAGCACAGTTGCTGCGTCCAATTCGCCTGGCGAATCCAATGACCCTGGAATTAATGGTCAGGCAATGTGAAGATTTACTGGCTCGACGTCAGGGAGAGTGCGGTAAAATGCCAGGGGCATGGACAGATCGGGTCGAACGTCTGGTGCTGGACGGCGTGCATGCGTTTTCGGAAATAGCCCGTCAGCTTTGTTGCAGTGAACGTAGTCTGAGACGTCACTTGCTGGAAGAGAAGTCTTCTTTTCAGAAAATAGTCTTGCAGTTACAACGACAGCAGGCAATCCATTACCTCCAGCATACACGCATGAGCATCGAATCGATTGCCATCCAGTTGGGGTACAGCGAGACGGCCGCCTTTGTTCATGCCTTCAAGCGATGGACCGGCAAAACCCCCACCCAGTGCAGGCAAGGGCCAGTGTAACGTCCTGACGCACATTGATGGGTAGTGCGAGCAAGCACATTGCTACTGCTCAAACCCGGTGTTGCAGAAAACACCAGGCAGTCAACAAAAAAATGGTGGGCCCCCCGAGAGTCGAACTCGGCACCAACGGATTCAGCTTTGTGTGAGTTT
>JAJXWR010000049.1 GCA_021781515.1 Pseudomonadota bacterium | reverse complement strand
AACTGAGCGTCAAGAGGCTTCAGTTGGGCGGCGAAAGCCGCGTCAACGAAGTGCGGATAAATCCTATGAGCAACTTTGCTCAAGTTTTTAGGAGCAGTTTTCATGAGTACGTTAATCAGTTTTCTGGGGCGAGGCAATGTCGACAAAACCAGTCATGGCTACCGTCAAGCCACCTACGTTTTTGCCGATGGCAGGCAGTATCCGAATGCCCGCTTCATCGGCGGAATACTGTCCGAATATATTAAAGCGGATACACTGATTTTTCTAGGTACATCCGGAAGCATGTGGTCCTCGCTGATTGAGTATTATGCCCGAAATAATGAGTACGAGGATCTGCGTCTGCAGTTGTTTCAGCACGAAGAACTAAAAAATGTTCCGCAGGAGATGCTGGATTCTGTCGCCAGTATCCTTGAATCGTCGCTGTCACTGCAACTGGGTAAACCGGTACGCGTCTTTCTTAAACTCATCTCTGCTGCCGCCGACCAGAATACCCAGATTGGTATTCTTGAATCGATTTCAGGCTATATGAAGGAAACAAAAACCAGCCAGGCCTTACACATCGACATTACACATGGCTTTCGCCACATGAGTGTTACCGGATTCCTTTCAGCCTCCCTGTTAGAACGTCTCAGTCCCGATCTGACCATTCAGGGAATCTGGTACGGGGCCATGGACATGACGACTGATGGGCTTACTCCAGTGATAAATCTCAATGGACTTCAACAGGTTCAGCGCTGGATCAAAGCCATGGACCAATTTGAAGCCAGCGGTAATTACGCCGTATTTGCAGATTTGTTGATGGAAGATAATCTCCCTAAAGAAAATGCTGATCAATTGCGAAATGCAGCTTTTTTTGAATCCATCAACAACATCAGTGCGGCGGCAGCGCAACTCCGCTATTTCTTCAAGGGTCTCAACGCCATCAATTCCGGAGCCAGCATGTTGTTCCGCGATAGACTTTCTCAGCACTTGAGTTGGGCTAAAGAATTAAATATATATAAAATGCAAAAAACTCTGGCGCTTCTGGCACTCCATCGCAAAGATTATATGCGTGCTGTCCTTCTTGGCCACGAATCGCTAATCAGCAAGCTGACGCTGAAAAACCAGAAAGACCCACTCAATTACAGTGATCGTGAAGCGTCTGTTCAGGAATTTGAACGTGAACTACAAAATGACACGGGCCCAACCTGGTTGAAATCATCCTTTCATTTTCTCAGAAGCATGCGCAACTCCCTGGCGCATACAACTCCGTCATCTCATAAAGAAGTCAATGCTTGTATGAAAGATAAAAAGCGACTCGATGAAAAACTGCGAAAGCTGTTAAAAGATATTGAACATGCCGGGCACTAAGGATCCGGCAACACGAGCAACAATCCGGTAAAATCAAAAAACCGCTGTCAGGCTTCAGCGTAACTCCTGCTTCAGCCGATCACTAGTGCATCATCCCTTAATTAGTTTTATTTATTTTCATGACAGTAAGCTGACCATCAGTTTTATTCTGCACAAATTTTCGTGTTGTTTTTATGCTTGAAGTAAAGGGTTCGTGCAATGGCCACTGTGACTGGCATCGCTGGTCAGCGCTATTAACCTTGGGCCATGGACGTTTTTTTTGGCTACACCGAATATTTTTTGATGTTTAGTTATTGCGTCAAATAAGGTTCAAGGAGGTCAATGACCACAGCCTGATCCCTTGCAGGAGCGTATTGCCACCACTGGAATGCTGTTTGGGCACCAACAGAAGACCAATTGTGACGACCTGGCCGACCAATATGTCTTCCATAATTGTCATAGAGATCAAATGACTCGATTTGGCGTTCGACACCTCTTGCAAAAATATGTCGCCGTTAGCGCAAACATAGCTCCGTCCCTGACCGGAAAGCGGATTCACCCCCATTCTTTGCGCCACACGACCTCCATCCATCTGCTCAAAGCTGGGATCGATTTCGCTACCATCAGCCAATGGCTCGGCCATGCGAGTTTGAACACAACAATGCGATACGCTCGGGCCGATCTTGACCTGAAGAATCCAGTTAATTTGACAATACCACCCATCGTTATGACACATTATGTCGCAACAACCCGTATGATGGTTCCTATCAACAAGGAGAAACCTTCATGCCAAGATTTCGTTCGCGTTTCACCGCAAATGCGGTTAATCCCGATCCAATCATTCATCTCTGGTTCCTGCGCATTTTGGTGCCGCTGGGTGGACACCGTGAATTCGTGCACTCAAACGGCTTCGCCGACGACACTCTGGCAGAGGCGATTGGTTTGGGGCATTGGATCGACCCATCTCCCAAAGATTTTGACCTGAAGGCCGTTCAATCAGAACTTCGGTTTCTCCACCAGAAAGCAGAAACACAATGGGCAAGAGCCTCTCTGCCCGCTTGCCTCCGCAACAACGTTGGACAACTGTCCGATCTGGTAGGGATCAGCACGACGGATTGCAGAATCCTGGAGTTCGCCGTATCGATCCACAATGAACGGCTCTTGAACGACACTGCTGAATTGCTTGGCCAGCTTTCATCGGCCAAGGTTTTTCATGCCATCGCGACCATTCTGGATCTGCCCGAGCCGGAAATCCGCGCATCCCTTAGCTCACAAGGTATTCTCGCATGCTCTGGCTTGGTTTCGGTCGACCGTAATGGTACCAACTCATTGGGCGGTAAGTTGGATCTGCTCTCCGATGGTTTTGCCGATCTAATGGTATCTTCAGAGGCCGATCCGATCAGTCTGCTGCGCGGCACCGTATCTGCCGCAAGCCCAGCACAACTCAATCTGGCCGATTACAGCCACATCAATCCTTCCTTAGAAATTCTGCGTCCGTATCTACGGCATGCGGCCACGACCCGGCGGCGTGGCGTCAATATCTTCCTGCATGGCGAGCCAGGCACGGGCAAGAGCCAGTTGGCACGCGTTCTGGCTTATGAACTGGGTTGTGAACTATTTGAGGTAGCTAGCGAGGATGCCGATGGTGACTCCGTCAATGGAGAGCGCCGTCTGAGGGCCTTCCGCGTCGCACAGAGCTTCTTCGCGCAACGCAAGGCACTTATCGTTTTCGACGAGGTCGAGGATGTATTCAACGATGGCGACAACTTTTTTGGTCGGAAGAGCACGGCTCAAGTGCGCAAGGCATGGATCAACCGGATGCTTGAGGAAAACCCAGTGCCGACACTATGGCTTTCCAATTCCATTCACTGCGTCGATCCGGCCTTTATCCGGCGCTTCGACATGGTATTCGAACTGCCGGTGCCGCCGAAGACGCAGCGAGAACGTATTCTTCGGGAGATCTGCGGTGATATGCTTGATATCAGCAATATTTTGCGCATTGCCGAGACGGAAAACTTGGCACCGGCGGTGATAGCCAAGGCTAGCTCGGTCGTACGTTCGATTCGAGACGACCTCGGCCAGGCTGGAACGATGACCGCCTTTGAGCGACTGATCTCTAACACCCTCGAAGCCCAAGGCCATAGGCCGCTTATGCAGCACGACCTTAGTCGCTTGCCCGAGGTGTATGACCCGATTTTTATTCACGCCGATGCGAATTTGAATAGCGTTACCGCTGGGATCGTCAAGGCACGTTCCGGCAGGCTCTGTCTATATGGACCACCCGGTACCGGCAAGACAGCCTATGGGCGCTGGTTGGCACTACAACTCGATGCCCCTTTGTTGGTCAAGCGTGCATCTGACTTGATGTCACCGTATATTGGCAAGAACGAACAGAACATCGCTCGTGTGTTCCGTCAGGCAGCGCAGGATGGATCGCTGCTACTGATCGACGAAGTGGATAGTTTTCTACAGGATCGTCGTGGTGCGAAGCAGAGCTGGGAAGTCAGCTTGGTCAACGAGATGCTGACACAGATGGAATCTTACTCGGGCGTATTCATTGCCTCGACAAACTTCATGACGGGGCTGGATCAGGCTGCGCTGCGCCGCTTCGATCTCAAGGTGAAATTCGATTTCCTGCGCCCCGAACAGGCAGGGGAGCTGCTGCGTCGTCACTGCTCACAACTGAACCTTCCCACACCACAACCGGATTTGCTGGCCAGGGTCATGCGTCTCGGACGCTTGACGCCAGGCGACTTCGCGGCGGTGCTGCGTCAGCATCGTTTCCGTCCCATCGACTCATCCTCTGCAATGGTGTCGGCACTCGAGGCGGAATGTGCGGTGAAGGATGGAGGAAAGGCATCAATTGGGTTTCTTTAATCAGCAACCGCATGGGATAATTCTGAAAAACAAGGGAGACAATGATGCGCACACTTTCAAAGCCCAAGCTCCTTGCCTTTCGGCAAGGCCCAAGGCGATTGTGGTTGGAAATCCATCGTCCTAAACTTCGTAACGACTCTCCCACTACTCAGGCTAGCTTTGTTGTCGGGCATCAGGTTGGCGATATCTCGCATCAACTGTACAACCCCGATAGCAAAGGGGCGCTGATTGATCCGCAAGTCGATGGCTTCGAGGCGGCATTTTCTCTCACACAAGCATTGCTGCAATCTACCCAGCCAATTTTTGAAGCATATTTCCGTGCCGAAGGCACACTATAATTGAACACAATTGCTTGCGTACTGTGCTCTCGATGCCTATGCCATGGTTCGCTTGTGGTCCGTGTTTTCCGGTTTGGCATTGAAGGTCTGAAATGGCGAAGCGATCCGACACCCTCGAAACCGTATTGCTTGCTCTCGAGTTGATGCGCCGTATTCCGCGCGGCCGCAAGGTTACGGCCAGCGAACTGCACCGTCAACTGAAGGACGCCGGCATTGAGCGTGATCTGCGCACTATCCAGCGACAACTGGAAATGCTCAGCGAACATTTCGCAATCGAGCGAGATGACCGCAGTAAGCCCTATGGTTATCGCTGGCTAGAGCAGGCCAAGGCGATGGCCGTGCCAAATCTCACACCACAGGAGTCGCTGCTGCTTCAGCTCGCCGAGGAATACCTCAAGAATCTACTACCCGCTCGGTTGATGAAATCCTTGGAAGGGTTCTTCAGCCAGGCTAAGCGTAATCTCGGCCCTGACAGCAGTGCGCGCCTTGAACGCGAATGGCCCAGCAAGATACGGGTCGTTGCCACCAGTCAGGCCCTCTTGCCCCCCAAAATTGCTCCGGGCGTCTTCGAAATCGTCAGCGAGGCTCTGTATAGCAATCGCTGGCTTCATCTCGATTACCAAAATTCGGGTGGAAAACGGAACAATGTGGAAGTCATGCCCTTAGGTCTCGTCCAACAAGGGCCCCGCCTCTATCTCGTTTGCCGCTACCGTGGCTATGACAACGAACGAAACTTGGCCCTGCACCGCATATTGTCGGGAGAGATGTCTACACTGACGTTTGATCGCCCCAAGGAATTTGACCTCAAGAAATACGACGACGATGGGCGGTTTGGCTTCGGTGAGGGAGAGAAAGTACGTCTGACCTTCCGTATTGAAAGTAATTCCGGATTTCACCTTAAGGAATCACCGTTGTCCAGCGACCAGGAAGTGCTTGAACTTGTGGGCGGGGAATTGGAAATCACGGCAACGGTAGTTGATAGTGCCATGTTGGAGTGGTGGCTACGTGGCTTCGGCGACGCCGTAAGCCATGTACGGCGTGTTCCTGTTGATATAAAGACTCGATGAAGGAATGGTCTTGAGAGATAATATGTGGGGTCTCTTGGTGCCCCGAATTCTTACCAAACTCACGTCGCACCAGGACCATTGGTCTTGGTGCTTCAACCCATCTCTCTCACTCAGCTACTTCCCCAGTTAATACCTTATAGCGATATTTTGTTACCCATACAAAATGTCACTCAATCTGAAATGCCGTGAGACTACCGTATCTATAATCCATGCTGCTTCTCCAACCAGGCAGCACATTATCGCAGCTAAAGCTAACCGACTAAAGTCGGTGGTTTTAACCTTTTAATTAAGGGATGCTGCACTGGATAGGTAGATACCCCCCGCCATACCATAAGAAAAGCGTACTTGCCGAAGCTTGAAGGTGCCAGACCTATGATCATTCCCACTCAATAGTCGCCGGTGGTTTAGAAGAAACATCGTAAGTCACCCGCGATACCCCTTCAATTTCATTAATGATTCGACTGGAGACTTTTTCCAGCAACTCATAGGGCAACTGAGCCCAGCGTGCGGTCATGAAATCAATGGTTTCAACGGCACGTAACGCAATAACCCAGGCATACCGCCGCGCATCTCCAACCACGCCCACGGAACGTACCGGAAGAAACACTGCAAATGCCTGACTGGTTTTGCCATACCAGCCGGATTGATGCAATTCCTCCAGAAAAATCGCATCCGCCTGACGCAGGATATCGGCATATTCCAGACATACTTCGCCCAGAATACGCACACCCAGCCCGGGGCCAGGAAATGGATGCCGATGTATCATCTCAGCAGGCAAGCCCAAAGCCAGACCCAAGGCCCGAACTTCATCCTTGAATAATTCCCGTAACGGTTCTACCAGCTTCAGATGCATTTTTTCAGGCAATCCACCCACATTATGATGGGATTTAATAACATGGGCTTTACCTGTTTTGCTGGCCGCCGATTCAATCACGTCCGGATAGATCGTTCCCTGTGCCAGCCAGCGCATGTTATCGAGTTTTCTGGCTTGTTCATCGAAAACCTCAATAAAAGTACGACCGATAATTTTTCGCTTGGCTTCTGGATCCGTAACCCCTTTTAATTGCGTCATAAACCGTTCCGCTGCATCAACCCGAATCACCCGTACGCCCATGGATCGAGCAAACATGGCCATCACCTGATCGCCTTCCTGCAGGCGTAACAAGCCATGATCCACAAAAACACAGGTGAGTTGCGTGCCAATCGCCCGATGCAATAGAGCAGCGACCACTGAAGAGTCTACGCCACCCGACAATCCAAGCAGCACATGATCGGCACCAATCTGCTGTTTCAGTCGTTGTACCAGATTTTCAATGATATGCTCGGTGGTCCAAAGTGCTGCACAATCACAAATGTGACGCACAAAACGTTCAATGATACGCCCCCCTTGGGGGGTATGCGTTACTTCAGGATGAAACTGCAGCCCGTAAAAATGCCGCTGACTGTCTTGCATCGCCGCCACCGGGCAACTCTCCGTGGAGGCCACCTGCGTAAAATTATCCGGCAATCTGCTGACCTGATCCCCATGACTCATCCAGACATCCAGTAAGGGCGTGCCCTCGCCCCCTACATGATCTTCAATGCCCTGCAGCCAGTTGTCTGCTGTTGCCAATTTCAGTGACGCATAACCGAACTCCCGCACCGCACAGGGGGTCACCGTTCCACCCAGTTGCACTGCCATGGTTTGCATTCCATAACAGATACCCAGGACGGGGACGCCCACCGTAAATACCGACTCAGGAGCCCTGGGCGTATCTGACTGTATTACAGTTTCAGGGCCACCGGAAAGTATGATGCCTTTAGGCGCAAAATCCTTGATTTCCTGATCAGTGATATCAAATGAGCGCAGCTCACAATAGACACCCAACTCACGTATGCGCCGGGCAATCAATTGCGAATACTGTGAGCCAAAATCCAGAATCAAAATACGGTGAGCGTGAATATCCATGCGCATGAGTGTGCTTAACCTATACGATAATTGGGCGCTTCTTTGGTGATACTGACATCATGAACATGCGATTCTTTCATACCGGCAGAGGTGATTTTTACAAAACGGGGTTTCTGGCGCATTTCTTCGATAGTAGCCGAGCCTGTATAGCCCATGGACGCACGCAATCCGCCCATCAACTGGTGTATAATGCCACTCACGGGCCCTTTATAAGGCACTCGCCCTTCTATTCCCTCCGGAACCAGTTTTTCCACCCCCTGCGAGGCATCCTGAAAATAGCGGTCAGAAGAGCCGTGTCGTGCCGCCATGGCACCTAGCGACCCCATGCCGCGATAGGCCTTAAAGTAACGGCCCTGAAATAATTCAACATCACCCGGTGCCTCTTCAGTTCCCGCCAACAGCGAACCGATCATGATCGTGTGGGCTCCTGCCGCAATGGCTTTGGCAATATCACCAGAGTAGCGGATACCACCATCTGCAATCAGGGGAATATCATCATTAAGCGCACGGGCCACCTCATCGACTGCCGATATTTGCGGTACGCCTATACCCGCCACAATGCGGGTGGTACAAATTGAGCCCGGACCGATACCGACTTTAACCGCATCGGCACCCGCATCTCTTAGGGCAAGCGCCGCCGCTCCTGTCGCAATATTACCACCTATGACCTGAACCGCAGGCAAATGCTGCTTAATCCAGGCCACGGTATCCAGTACGCCCTGCGAGTGGCCATGTGCGGTATCAACAACCAGTACATCAACACCGGCCTCTACCAGTGCCTCCGCCCGTTGATAGGCATCCGGGCCCGTGCCCACCGCTGCTCCTACCCGTAACCGTCCAAGACTATCTTTGCTGCCCGAAGGGTACTTTTCAGCTTTACGGATATCATTGACCGTGATCAAACCTTTTAGCCGGAAATTCTCATCGACCACCAGCACTTTTTCAATACGATGCTCATGCAACAACGCCCGCACCCGTGCCGCAGATTCGCCTTCACGCACCGTCACCAGTTTATCCTTCGGTGTCATGACACTGGCAACACGCATGTCCAGATCGCTGACAAAACGAATATCCCGACTGGTCACAATACCCACCAGATCAGCACCGTCCACCACGGGCACACCAGAAATCCGGTTCGCCTGCGTCAGTGCCAGTAATTCCCCGACCGTATTCTCTGGCCCGACAGTAAACGGATCCTTGACCACCCCACTTTCAAATTTCTTGACCCGACGCACCTGCATGGCCTGTGCTTCAATCTCCATATTTTTATGCAGAATACCAATCCCCCCTTCCTGCGCCATGGCAATGGCCATGGCCGCTTCAGTGACGGTATCCATCGCTGCTGCCACCACGGGCAGATTGATGGAAATAGATCGCGTCAAACGGGTTTTCAGCAACACATCTTTGGGAAGAATATTGGAATAATCCGGTAACAGCAAGACATCATCAAAAGTCAAGGCTTCCCGTACAATCTCGAGCATGCGGTCACTCCAGGCGGGTATAAACAATCAAGTCGGACAGTATAGCCGATAGCCTCAGGAGAGGTAAATCAGTATCCTGCTGAAATTTTATTCAGCATTTTTAACTGATATCATTGCAGAACCGTGAATCACAGGCACTAACCAACGCATCAAACCCTGAAATAAAACAAAAATCAACCCACCCACTGCGCCCAGAAGATGCGCCGACACGGCCACGGGTACGTAAATCCATGTCTGTAGATAGTCGGCATGGTAGTACGGGGTATGTTCAAAAATAATACGCCCCCATTGCAACAGCAAAAACAATAACGCCAGCACAGGAGTTCTGGTTAATTGTTGCAACAACCCCCAGGTCAATAGCCCTTGGGCCACACCTGAAGCACCAGCATACACCTGAATACCTGGCTCAAACCACCACAAACCCGAACCCACTACCACAGACAACCAGAGCATCAGCACCACCCAGCGCCGAACAGTAGCGAATGGAGCAAAAAACCAGATAACCCCCCCAATAAACAACAGATTCATCAGCAGATGATAAACACTGAAATGCACCCAGTTGCCCGTCAGCAAACGCCACCACTGGCCCGCCTGCAGCGCCCGACGGTCATAACAAAGCATCCGGAAAGCGGCCGGCCAGAGCGTCAACCCCGTCATAAACAGCCCCAGACCAGGAATAACCCAGACGCCAAGCCTGGGGGTTTGCATTAGTTATTGCCCGCAGCGGTCGCCGGCATACTGTAACGACTGGAATCTGCTCCATCACTATCGGGTTTAATGTCAAGATTGATATGCGGCATCCCTGAGTCTGCATCCCCTCCCGGGGGCGTAAACGAGGGAACATCCGGCAGATCCCCACCCACCTGTGCCTTGCGTTGCATGACATCCGCAATACAGTCTTTCAATTGACTGAGGTCACCGACACGCATAGATTGGCTGGCGCTGGCAAACATACGTGCCAGATCAGCACACTCCTCAGCCCTCGCCGTCGCCAGACAGCAGGCCAGCACGGTCATTATGCCGAAAAAACCAACTTTCACAAGCACCTCCAGAACATCATTATTTCCGCCTGCAGAAAGTATGCTAGTGATGCCTCCCTCTGTCCAATGGCATTTTGCAAAATTTCTATGTAAATTCGTAACCGCTGGAAGCTATTGCGAAAGCGGTTTCATGTCCTTCAGTTCAGGAGGCTGGTATTTTTCATCATGCTTGGCCAATACTTCATCCGCCTGCATCACGCCTCTGGAATAATGTCCCGTGGCAATAATCCCCTGTCCCTCGCGGAACAGATCCGGCAGTATTCCCGTATAAACCACGGCAATCTGCTTTTTAAAATCAGTCAACTGAAACCGCACTGTTAACGAATGGCTATCCCGCTGTACCGAGCCTTTGACCACCATCCCCCCTGCACGGATCCGCGCGCCTTCAGGGGCTTCTCCTCCCGCCAGTTGACTCGGTGTATAAAAAAGATTGATGTTCTGTCTTAGGGCATAGGCCGTCAAACCCACCGCCAGACCCGCTGCAACGACGATAAGCAAAATAAGGATAATACGGCGTTTTCTTTGTGGTTTCATAAGTATTGTGCGAGACACCCGGCCCTGCGACCGGCGGGATAGCGCTGGCCTGTTGGCCACCTGACTCGCTGCCTCCTCAAGGGAAATGCTATCTGGGCTATAAAAAACGATAATCAGCGCAATGTTGAAAAACCAATCAATGCCCGACGGTCAAACGCCTACCAATTATTTTTCCCGACGCTGCAGTTGGGTCTGTTGACGCAACCAGGAATCTTGCCGTTTTAATGTCAAAAGAACCATTGAAAAAATAATACCATAACTCAAACCGTAGGACATCCAGACATAAAATCCATGCTGCCCCATTCGAAGAAAATCTGCTAACGAGTTAAATGCCATATTTTTCACCTTGCTGACGGACAACCTCACGCACCCAAGCCGAGCGGCACTCGCGCTCAAGAATTTCCTGACGGGTACGCAACAGCAATAACCAGCCAAATAATGCATAAAATCCCGCCAGATTGACCAGCAAGGGTAAATACATGGAAGGCGGCATACTGGCTCCCCGACTAAAACTAAAACTGGAAGCCTGATGCAAAGTATTCCACCATACCACAGAGTAATGAATAATCGGCAGGTTAATCACCCCCACCACGGACAACAAGGCAGCAATTCGCCCGCCTTCGGCGGAATGCGCATAAGCCTGGTACAGTGCCATCACCCCCCAATACAGAAACAGCAGAATCAACATCGAGGTCAGCCGGGCATCCCAGACCCAGTAAGTTCCCCACGTCGGTTTGCCCCACAGCGAACCAGTAATCAGCGAAATCAACGTGAAGCCTGCACCCAAGGGGGCTACCGACCGGGCAACCCAGTCGGCAGTCTTTACTTTCCACACCAGATAAATGAAACTGGCCACCGCCATCAGTACATAGCCACCCATGCCGATTGCTGCCGCCGGCACATGAATAAACATGATACGGTAGCTGTTGCCCTGCTGATAATCTGCCGGTGCAAACAACAGTCCCCAGAGGCTCCCCGTTGCTATCAATACCAGGCTCAACCATCCCAGCCACGGTTGCCAGCGCCCGGTCAAATAATAAAAATGTTTGGGCCCCACGGTTTTCTGAAAATAATTCCAGATATTTTGCAAGAAGTTAAGCACTAGCGCACATTCCAGAGCGAGTAGAGGAGCAAGGCATAAACCACATTATATGCTGATTCTGTTGCATTTTTCAACTTCCGCAACACATGGTCTGTTTCAGACAGCAAAAGCCAGGCGCAAGGCCCCGGCAATCGCCCATGGTAACAATAACACGGCAAGGATCAGAAACACACCCAACAGTGCCAGCTGCGCACTATAAGGCAGCCCCATTTCAGCGGCCTGCACGGCTGAAGTGGCAAACACCAGCACAGGAATCATCAATGGCACACTGATTAACGGCAACAATACCCCGGTACGCCGTAACGCCAGCGTCAACGCCGCTGCCAATGCGGCCAGCAGACTCAGCACTGGTGTACCCAATAACAGCGACAACATCAGTACCCCCAACGCCCGTACTGGTAAATCCAGCATTAAAGCGGCTAAAGGGCTGAGCAGCGTCAATGCCAACCCTCCGGTGATCCAGTGGGCCAGTACTTTGGCCAGCACCAGTTCCAGCAGGGACGCTGGAGAAACAAGCATCTGTTCCAGCGTACCATCTTCAAAATCCTGGCGGAACAAACTATCCATGGACAACAGGACGGCCAGCACGACAGCAACCCAGACCACACCAGCCGCCATTTTTGTCAACCAGGAGGGCTCCGGGCTGACTCCCAGGGGAAACAGCACAATGACCATCAAAAAAAAAGCCAATGGATTAAGCCATTCACCGACACCTTGTAAAGACAGTCCCAGATCTCGTCGCAACACTGCCGTGAATGCTTGCATAAGTTCCTCAGCGTACTTCGTCCGGGTGAACCGCTGAACTCCACTGGCGTAAATCCAGCACAGTCAACGTGTCTGTGTCCTGTAGCCGATGGTGTGTAGTAAAGAGCACAATCCCCCCATTATGCGCATGATCCACCAGCAAGTGTTCCAACTGTTCCACGCCATGAAGATCAATGGCAGTAAATGGTTCATCCAGTATACATAAAACACTCTGTTCCAGATAGAGACGTGCCAACGCCACCCGGCGTCGTTGTCCGGCAGACAATTGCCCGACAGGTGTACGTTCATAGCCATGTAAACCCACCCTCAGCAACGCTTCGATCAGACGGGCCTGCGCCAGCGGCTGCTGACGCAATGCCAGTAAAAATGCCAGATTCTCCAGCGGATCCAGCGCCGATTTCAGGCCAGGTGCGTGCCCGAGATAGCTCATGTTTCTGGCAAATTCTTCCGGATTCTGCCGCACCTCTTTGCGGTTCCAGAGAATCCGTCCAGCGGCCAGCGGCAATAAACCGGCTACCGCCAGCAGCAAGGTGGTTTTTCCTGCCCCATTGGGCCCCACCACCTGCAGCAAGGTGCCCGGCTCCAACACACTGCTTAATTCATGAAACAACGCAACACCGCCACGTTCTACCGTAATTTTGCTGATCTCAAGCAACACCTTATCCTCAACGAACCCAGTCGGCCACATCCAGAAACGATGTCCTATTTTCACCAAAACAATGCTAACACAACTTAAAAACCCGTGTATTGATCCGGAACAGGTCACAGTCATCTGTTAATCGTCTAGTCTTAGCAGACCTTGTCATCTGTTTAATACACATTATCCAACTTCGAGGGCATCAGTATGGCGCTTTTTTGTAATGATCTGGACGAATCCATCAACGAAGTCCTGCGCAGGACAGGCCCACATGTCATTTTGGGCATACCGCTTGGCATTGGTAAACCCAATCTCTGGGTCAATCGACTCTACCAGACTATCGCCAAACGACCGGATCACAGCCTGAAGATCATCACCGCCCTATCCCTGTTACGTCCGCAAGCCAAATCGGATCTGGAAGCCCGTTTCCTGGAGCCTTTTGCGGAACGGGTGTTTGGTAATTATCCGGATCTGGATTATGCCCACGCCGTAAAATCCGGCACCTTGCCCCCCAATATCGAAGTGTGTGAATTTTTCTTCAAGACCGCAGAAATGTTGAATAATGCCGAGGCACAGCAACATTATATCTGCAGTAATTACACCCATGTCGCCCGAGACATGATGCATTCCGGAGTTAATGTGCTCGCCCAGGAAATCGGGGTGCTAAAAGAGGGAGAACATACCCGTTACAGCATGGGCAGCAACCCGGACGTTTCGCTGGATATCCGTGAGGCCTTGCTGGAATACGGTCAACGTGACCGGGTGGTCATGGTCGGTGTTGTCAATCACCTGATGCCATTTATGCCGCACGGTGCTGAGATTCAAGCGAATGATCTCGACATGATCGTAGAAACCGAAGAAACAACCCATACTCTTTTTGCCCCACCCAACATGAAAGTGGCTTTGGCAGACCATGTCATCGGCCTTTATGCCAGTTCACTGGTGGAAGACGGGGGAACCTTGCAGATCGGTATCGGCTCGTTGGGCGATGCCATTGCCAACGCCCTGATCGTCCGGCATACCGAACCTGAAACTTACCAGAAAATGCTGGAAGCACTGCCCCCGGGTTCACAGCCATTGCCACAGCAAACCGGCACTTTTCATGAAGGTTTATATGGTTGCTCGGAGATGTTTGTCAATGGATTTCTACAACTTCACAAGGCAGGCATTTTACGCAGAAAAGTATATGACGATGTGCGCTTGCAAAAACTGCTTAATGAGAAAATCATTGTTGAACGGATTTCTCCGGATATTCTGGAAATTCTCCGCAGTCACGGACTGATCAATGAAGAACTAAATCCTGAACATCTCCAGTTCCTGTATCGCTTTGGCATTATCACCACCCCCATACTGATCGAAGGCAACAGTCTGTTACTCAACGGCCAATCGATTCCCAATCGCCTAAGCCATCCGGAAACCCAGAAAGTCTTGCGGATGCACCTCGGCACACAGTTAAAAGGCGGTATTTATATGCACGGCGGCTTTTTCATCGGCCCGGGCGATTTTTACCAGACTTTGCGCGAGATGCCTGAAACTGACCTTTACGGCATCCATATGGGCCGGATCAGCTTTATCAACCAACTGTACGGCCAGGAAAAACTGGCGCAAGTACAACGACGCAAAGCCCGGTTTATTAATACCACCATGATGATGACCCTGTTAGGGGCCGCCGTTTCTGACGGACTGGAAAATGGCCATCTGGTCAGCGGCGTGGGTGGGCAATATAACTTTGTCGCCATGTCACATGCCTTACCGGATTCCCGATCCATTCTCATGCTGCGAGCCGTCCGTGAAACTGCCGATGGCCCACAATCCAACATTGTCTGGAATTATGGCCATGTCACCATTCCCCGACACCTGAGGGATATTGTCATTACCGAATACGGGATCGCCAATTTAAGAGGCCAGACCGATCAGCAGATCATTGAACGGCTGATCTGTATTGCGGATTCCCGTTTTCAGGCCGATTTAATGTATAAAGCCAAAGCGGCGGGTAAACTGCGCAAGGACTGGCTGGTTCCCGAATGGGCCACCAACAATCGCCCGGAAATCCTGAAACATCGGTTAGCGACGTGGACCGGGAACGTGCTCCCCGACTTCCCGTTTGGCACTGATTTTACCGATGATGAACTGCACATCGTCCATGCGCTGACACAACTCAAAGCCAGTGTTTCCAACCCTATTGATCTGGTCAAAACACTGATCAGTTCAGTGTTCCGCAGCGAACCTGTACCGGATCGTTATCTGGAACGTATGAATCTGGATCACCCGCAAAACCTGAAGCAACGTTTGATGCGCCAGCTATTTAGCGGTAATCTGTAGGCGCAGGGGTCTGGAACTCTGTTCCCCCTGCACATAAGGAGGCAGTATGCAGGTTAATGCTCCAGGCCCGGGACTGACGACTCCCGCCAGCAACTTACGGCAGGTCAATACAACGCCTCAATTGACGCTGCCGCTCCCTGCAAGCACCATTGCCACCATCCTGACCAGTTTTCCAGTGCCTGGGACTGGAGAAAGTTTCGCCGGACAGTTATTGCTCAATGAAACACAGGAGTTGTTAAGTTACCTCAGTGAACGTCCGCTGAAAGTGGGACAGACACTGGAATTGCAGTCTACCGGAACACAAGGTTTTCGGGTGATTAACCAGGAACCGCCGGGTTCCACCCTGATGCAACTGGCCACCCAGACCCTGAAAGACCTGCTCCCGCAAACCGCACCGGACACCTTGCAACAGTTAGGGCAACGTCTTGAGGAACTTCTGCAACAACCGGCGGGTGCATTACCAAATTCGTTACTGACGCAAGCCGGGATTATTCTGCAGCAAATCCCTGTGCTCGGGCAAGGCCACTGGGCCGAACGTCTAAAAAACTGGGTGGAATCCAGCCGAATTGCTCCCGAATCCTTATTGGCCAATCAGCAGTTGCCTGCAGCAACAGACCCGGAACAATTAATGCAGCAACTGCTCGATACCATTGAAGTGATCCTCCACGCTGGCGATGCTCCGCACAGCGCCGGCGATACTCAGCAAATCCTTGGAGACCAGATCCTCGTCAATGATCCCAATACCCCCGACCAGGAGGCAGAACCACTGGTCTATGTCATCAAACGCCGTCCCGCCCCCCCCGCACTGTTGTCCCATTCGCCGACAGATGCCGCTGTTTCTGCTCAACAGAACGCTGCGCCTGAAAACGCCGAGTTACCCTTGGCCACTGCGGCGTTGCCACCCCCGGATCTGAACCGGCTGTTTAACGAGTTAAAATCACAGGTCCAGTCTTTTCTGGCCAATCAACAATTGCACAGGGCCTTGGCCGCCTTGCCGACCAATGCCTTGCCAATCACTTCGCCACTGCAGCATTTGTCCACCGAAACGCAACAAATTCTGTTTGCAGGGCAGATTCCGCTCATGGTACAACAAAAAATCCAGACGCTGGATTTGCAGATTGGCAAAGGTCTGGATGAAAAAGACGAGAATGGCGAACAAGATACGCCCGGTACCCGACGTACAGCCTCCGGAGCTTCTCAGCCGCGATGGATTATTTCGCTGGGATTTCAACTGCATCAACTGGGTGCTGTGCTGATCCGCGGGGAATTGCAACAACAGTCACTCCGCGCTGATTTCTGGTCGGATCGATCACCGACGCTACGACTGATGCAAGAAAATATGCCCTGGTTACGCGAGCAGTTACTCCATTTAGGCATAGAAACCGCCGCAGTGCAAACGCACCTGGGCTTGCCACAACGGGAAATAAACGATGCCCCATTGCGATTAATTGATGTATCGATTTAGGCCATGATGAACCGCAATTCCGACGAGTCAGCGACGTCCTCTGAAACAAGCAAAGCACCTAAAGCCGTGGCGTTGTTCTATGACGGAATACGTGCCCCGGAATTATCAGCCGTTGGCACCCACGCCGTGGCCGAACGAATTATTGCCGAGGCTAAAAAACACCGGATTCCTGTTTACGAAAATCCGGAACTGGTTGAGCTACTGTCCCGACAACGTCAAGGTGAACTTATACCACCAGAACTCTATCAGGTGGTCGCTGAGATTATTGCATTTATCTATCACTTGGAAGGGCGCTACCCTAGGGACTGGCCAGTACCGTAGCCGAGACACCCTACTGACAGCAGAATACCTGATCCGTTCACAATGTTGTACCGGGTTGGGTTGTACAGGAAATTTAAAAATTTCGCAGACGGTACTGCTCATAGCAAAAATTCGTCGCTTCTACATACCCCGTGATACTGCCACAATCAAAACGTCTGCCTTTAAAACGGTAGGCCAGCACACACCCACGCTGTGCCTGTGCAGCCAAGGCATCAGTAATCTGCAATTCACCGTTGCGTCCCGTCGGGGTGCTCCGCAAAATATCAAAAATATCAGGCGTCAACAAATACCGACCAATGATCGCCATGCGACTGGGTGCTTCCTCAGGTGAGGGTTTTTCCACCATCTGGGAAATACGATACAAGTCCTCGCGCAAAGCCTCCCCGGCAACGATCCCATATTTTTCTGTGTCTTCAGCAGCCACTTCCTGGATAGCCACAATAGAACAGCGAAACTGTTTAAACAATTCTATCATTTGCAACAAAACACCAGAGCCATCATTCAGGCACAGGTCATCGGCCAAAACGACAGCAAACGGTTCATCCCCAATGAGCGTTTCGCCGCTTAATATGGCATCACCCAAGCCACGCATGGCTTTTTGCCGCGTATAGGTAAAACGGGTTTCAGCCATGATCTTGCGGATTTCCGTCAGATGCAGTTCTTTGTCCGTGCCCTGAATTTGCGCCTCAAGTTCAACATTTACATCAAAATGATCTTCCAGTGCCCTTTTCCCCCGGCCGGTTACAATGGCCATTTCTGTCAAACCGGCTTCCATGGCTTCTTCAACGCCGTATTGAATCAGCGGTTTATTAACAATCGGCATCATTTCCTTGGGCATGGCCTTCGTGGCCGGTAAAAACCGGGTGCCATAACCGGCAGCAGGAAACAGGCATTTACGAATTAACGACTTGGTAGTATTCATTCAATATTCCGGAAGTTAGTGAATCTGCTGCATTTTCTGTACTATCAAAACGACTGGGTAACCCGCCACCAGATAGTAGGACGTTCGGTCGGTGCAGAAATCGCCGGGGATCCTGCAGGCCATGCCCAGTCGGTACGCATACTTAAACCTTTGGCAATTTCCAGACTCCCCCCTACCCCAGGACCGGCGATACTCCGACGGTTTAACACATCCGTCGCCATTGGTTGATGGCTGCTATGGCCATAACCGGCATCACAAAAAACCCACAATTGCATTGCCGTCGACCAATTATAGCGTAATTCCATAGTACCGGTCACCGCATCATCGGCTTGTACCTCACCCATCGGATAGGCACGAACCCCATTGGGTCCACCCAAGGAAATTTTTTCCGCCAAATCCAGGTTCTTAGCAGCACGTTGACCTTGTACATGCCCGAACACAGACCAATCCTGCCACACCGGCCAGAGTAAACTACCATCAATATTAAGTTTATTATAAGCACCCGCCGTGTTATAACTCATGCGGTCGTGCAATAACGTCTCTGGATCCAGTTGCAAATCCCCATGCGTCACACTCATATTCCATAAGGCCATCTGACCACGATCAAACTGCTGTGACCCATTCAGACTCAGAGTACCCACCTGAAACCATTTAGCATCAGAGGAACCGACACTGGCCACCTCATCGTGCAAAATCCGATGATCATAAGTGATCTGCAGGGTCACATTGGTCTCGCGCCGACGGATCCACGGCCAGAGACCATAGATACTGGAGGTATCCGCCGAACCATAGGCATGCAATGCATTATAATCCTGAGCCAGCAAATAATTCAGACGTTCATAGGACGTGCCCCAACGCACACCGGAACCTCCCGTACCTACATCATAAGAGGCCCGGCCATATTTAGTGCCACCGTACTGGGTATCCATCACATAAGCATTCAGATGATCACCAAGGCCGAGTGGATTCAACAAATCAGCCGACGCAAACGCTCGAATTGCTCCAGTAAAACGTTCACCCCAGTTATCACTCCCCACCTGTGCCCGTACCCGCTCACCGCTAGTCGCTTCAACCTCCAGGTCACTGTAGCCGGTTTGCGACCCCGGCCTCAACGTTGAGTGAATAACCACCCCGGGAATATCATCAAGTAACAACAATTGACGTTGCAGTACATTGGCATCTACCGGGGATTTTTCAGGGAAGGCCTTGAGAAACTGAGAAAACACGCCGTCACGAACCTGCGAGTGATTCTGCAATTGCACCTGCTGATAATAACCTTCCAGAATTACCAGCTTGACCACCCCCTGCTGCACATCCTGCGCCGGAAGCCAGGCCCGAGCCAGCAAATAGCCCTGTTGCCGATAAAAAATGGTGATTTTCTGTGCCACCGCATACAAGCCCGCCAAATCCAGTTCCTGCCCACAATACGACTGCAACAAAGCCTGCAGCCTCGCCACTGGGAACAGCCTGGCACCAGAAATATCGAAACGGCTGACCTTGATTTTATCCCCCCCTGGGGCAGGTGCCGCCGCATTTACATCGCCGGAGATGGGTAAAGGAACCCGACCGGAATATTGCGGCAATAAACGACTTTCTGGCGCAATTTCCCGCAAGGACTGCCCGGCATCAGGCAACACCGGCTGCACTGCAGCAGCCAATGCCTGCATTGAACAACACAGCAAAACGCCAGCCGAAAAAAACCCACCAATCCGAAAGTAGTTCATCAGTTCTCTACAAGTCCCAAGAAAAAATTTGACACGGCGTTAAAACAGATCACTGGGCAGGCACAAAACAACAGTTCAGTCATCAAATTTTACTAATGTTATAAAATACAGATGGTTAAATATAACATTTTTATACATTATATCAACAGCATTGATAAAAAACAGGATTTCCTGAAGCAAAAACCCCGTTGGTCTACAAGAAAAGTCTTGCAGCCCTGGGAACGTGGCATTATTCGTCGAAATATGGTTCTCCAGATGACCAGAAAAAATCGTATTTCTTACTCAATCTCATAAGAAGCACTTCAACGTCAGAAGCTATATTTATCGCCTGAAGAGAATCTGCTCCATAAACAATCTCTCCTTGTTCATCAAGGCCTGAGAATTCTACCAGACAGCCATAAAAATCAGCCGCATTAATAACGTCTTCAGTATTAAATTTCTTCTTAAATGGATTGCATATTCCTATTAAAAACTCATTTTTAATATCACTGCCTTTTAAGGCATAAATCAGTTTTCTTTCTGCAATGAATTTTTTCATGAATACCAAGCTCTGTTGACATTCCATAATATGTAATAGAATGCCCTATTTTTCTGTGGCATGATGCCATCTCCTGAGCGAGATTATACCCGACTGGCCGATGGCTGTCACCGCCGATGGAGAGTGGTCATCATTGAGACCAATACTGGCAACCATTCCAGGAATTTACCAGTCTACGTCCGATGCACGTAGAGATCG
>JAJXWR010000048.1 GCA_021781515.1 Pseudomonadota bacterium | reverse complement strand
GAACCCCCTGGCTTTAGCCATGGGGAGTGTCAGCAAAGCGCGGTTCTGGCAACGTTTGGCGACTAAGCCAATCAACGACCGACAAGTGAAGTTACTGAACAAGCTGCTCGATGGCTTCGAAGGCAAACTCACCAGCAGCAAATGGGCGGCCATCGCCAAGTGCTCGCCGGACACGGCTCTGCGCGATATCAACGACCTACTTGGGCAGGGCGTACTGCGAAAATTGGATGCGGGCGGGCGTAGCACCAGCTATGAGCTGACCGATCTACCAGAGTAGCTGCGTCTCCTGGAATTGGCCAAAGTGTGAGCGCAAGCTGTTACCTGCCGAAATATAATAGGAAATTTGTCCCACTCTATTTGAGAGCAACACAGCGAATATCCCGTAATATAATTGAAAAAATGTGATCCTTGAACATCCTGGGATAAAAATGCGGATGCACATCGATAAAAAACACGTGCGCATCCGTAGGCGTCTTACCCACAGCCATCGGCTGAGGGAGCGGCGGATGTCAACCTGGCATAGACCGTCATTCAGGGCATCAGCACCTGAATCTGTTGTACCACATGCCCATAAGCCTCCTGCACCACACCAAAAAACGCATCCACTTCAGGGCATTTTCCCTGTGCAGCCGCTTCTTCCACCTGCCGACACAATTCACTCAGTTGACGTGCGCCTATATTACCGCTGGAGCCCTTAAAACTATGAGCGGCCTTACGCAGGGCGTCGGCGTCCTCGCGCCTTGCCGCCTCCTCAATGGCCCGCATCCTCAGGACGGCATCGCCTAGATAGGTTTCCAGCAAATCATGAAAATCATCTTCCATGATTTCACGCAAGGAATCAATCACGCTGGCATCCAGTACCGGCAGTTTCTGCAACCCATCCGTCTGGATGATCATGTCCACTGATACTCCGCATACACTCGATTACCATTGCCGAGATAGCCAAACTGACTGCATAAAGAGCGGATCAGGGGAAGCCCCCGACCACAATAGCCCTGCACATGCAGATCATAAGTTTTCGAGGAAAAATCAAAACCAGTGCCTGAATCAGCAATTTCAATGCGCAAAACCCCGCCGCTGGCACAGTTCTCATGCTGCAAATGGACAATCACGTGTTGATGTGCATCCAGTTGCTGCAATCGTTCATTTTTCAGCCGATAGTACTCTGCGAAGCCTGCCGCAGACTGCTTTAATCCTGAATCCAGTTTCAGTACGCCATGATCGAGCGCATTGGAATACAATTCCGCCAAAATGGTATAGACCTGACTGGAGCGGCTTTTAAGCCCCGGAACCGCCATCACCATGTGCGTCAGCATCGGCAACGGGTCAAATTGTGCCAATGAATCCCCCGTTAACTGAAAATCCATTTTCCACTGCCGCGCTCCCTTGGCGGCATCGCCCGACACTCCGGGATCATCTATGGCGGGTAAATCCTGTTCTTCGACCATACTGATCTGCAACAGGGTGTGGTCATCGTTCTGCGACAAGTGGCCAGAAAATTCCTGAACCTCGGCCACTATCCGGGAAAAAATGGCATCCGGTTCCGCCTGCCGGTCAAACATGGCCAGTAGCCGTGCGTCTCCAAACATTTCCTCGCGGTCATTGGTCGTTTCAGGAATCCCGTCCGACCACAAGTACAGCACATCATCGGCATCCATCTCAATGAAATAGGGTTCATAACGAAAGCGCTGCGCCGACAGCACCCCAAGTGCCATGTGCCGCGACTGCAGGTATTTGATTTCGCCGGTACGCCGATTGTAAATCACATTGTCTGGTAAACCGCCAGTCCAGACTTCAATCGTCCGGTTACGAAAACTCAGTTCTACCAGGTTCGCACAGCAAAACACCCCGACGGGTAATATCGATTTGAGTTTACGGTTGATTTCTGTCGCCACATCGCGAAGACCAAAACCTTTCTGGATCATTCCATAAAAGATCTCCGAAAGCGGCATCGCCCCAATGGCGGCAGGCAACCCATGTCCGGTAAAGTCACCCAGAAAAACGGTTATCCCACCAGAAGGCTGACGGGCTACCAGCATGACATCGCCATTGAAAATCGACATTGGGGAAATCAGATAACGAATATTCGGCAGATTCAATGCCCCATGATGGGCAATACTGTCAAACACCGCTTTGGCGGTTTCCTGCTCACGCACCAGATGTTCCCGCTGTTGCTGCACCTGCTTATGCAGATTGCGCATCCGGGCAAAAGCATGAATTTTCGCTTGAAGTATCACCCGGTTATAGGGTTTGGATAAAAAATCATCGCCACCGGCATCCAGGCAATCAGCCAGTTGATCTGCATCCGTCAGCGAGGTTAAAAAGATGATTGGTACCACCTCATCACCGGCCTTCTGCTTGATCAGCCACGTCGCCTGTTGCCCGTCCATATTGGGCATAAACACATCCATCAATATCAGATCCGGCCGTTGTGCTTCATACAGGCTCAGGGCTTTCTGGCCATCATCGGCTTCTATCACCCGATGCCCCAGACGCCGAACAATCGCCCGAAGAATCATCCGGTCGGTCACATTATCATCGGCAATCAGAATGGTCAGGCTTTCGGTCTGGCTTTTTTCTGCATCCATGAATGGTTCGGCCCATCGCTGATTACTGAATGGTAAACAGCTGCTCGAAATTGGAAATCGTCAAGATTTTACGCACATCCGGATTGCAGTTGATAATTTTCACCTGTGCCGTATCGCCACCCGCATGATCCCGCAATAACAGCAGCATCCCCAGTGCCGAACTGTCCAGATAACTGGCCTCGCGCAAGTCGACGACAAAAACCGTCGTTGTTGCCGGTGCATGTTCGTAGGCCCCTCGGAATTCCTGATGCGTACTAAAATCAAAACGCCCCTTGACCCGGATCGTTGTCTGCTTGCCATCCTGAGAAGTTGCCACTAACACACTCATCTAAACGCTCCTGTCTGTATTTTGAAAGTGAGTATCACCGGTTACCGCACGCATCCCGTATTCAGAATAGCTCAACATCCCCCATTGTCATGTTTTGCTGTTTGACCACCGACACGGATTTTCCAGCGAGAATCTGTTGCTGCCGTTCCTGCATCAATGCAGACAGTTGCTGACAGTCCTGCAGATTCCACTGAGACTTCAGACGATGTTGCCGTTGTTCCACGTCGTTGAACACCGATTTGAGGGAAGACTGTTCCCGCTGGATTTCTTCCAGCAACTGGCGGATGATATCCTCCACCTGTAAACCACGCACTGCATCCTGAATGGCCGCACTCATAAAACCCGCCGAGGCGGTAATTTCTTCCAGACCATCGGCCAGCCAGAGTTCCAGTTTATGCAGCTTGTCCAGCATCCCGTCCAGTTCACTGCGCGCACTCAGGGCTTTGGTCATGTCCATGGAAGCCAGATCACTGACAATATTACGCGCCTGGTTCACCACATTTTTGGTATCCATGACCGTACTGCCGATCTGATCACTGAAGCGATCCGAACTGCGACTTAAGGTGCGCACTTCATCAGCAACCACGGCAAATCCCCGCCCGGAATCACCAGCACGCGCCGCCTCAATAGCCGCATTCAAGGCCAGCAGATTGGTCTGATCCGATATATAGCGCACATCTTTAACCAGGGTCACAATTTTATCCATCTGTTTGGACATGTCATCAATTTTCTGTACGGTAATCAGACTCTGCTGCGCCACCTTGATGATGATCTGTGAATAAAAAGACAACACTTCCCGTGTGTTCTCAACAAATCCACCCATATCAATGCGATGCTCCAACTCGGCACCCAGCGATTCTTTCAACGACAGGTTACTCATCACCAGACGAATGCGCTCCCCTTGCTTTTCATTGGTGGAATTGAGTGAAAAAAAAGATTGAGACACATTTTTCATGGCATCACTGATCAAGGTCATGGCCTGATTCAGCCGCTCCTCATTCTTACCCAGTTGGGTCTGCATCAGTTGCAACTGTTGATTTTCCATGGCAAACAGTGCAGCTACGGTACTCTGCGTTTCCTCCTGCACCTGTCGCAGGCGATGCCGTACTTGCTGCACACAGTGCAGCAGGCGATACAACCAGAGCAATACCACCCCAGCATTCAGCAGCGCTGTCAATAGCAGCCATTGCAGTTGCTGCCGCAGTAACACCATGGCCACCAGTAACAGCATCAGCACCGGCAATTCCCAGCTGATCAACCGGATTTCAGAATCCTCTGCATGCATCGAGTTCGACAATTCTTATTCCCTCATCCTTCTGGATTATTATTGACCGGATTCCCACAGAGAGATTACTCCGGCTTCTTGCCACCACGGGCACCTGCTGTCGGGCCGGCAATCAAGCGCTTCTCAACAGGGCTGCGGCCACTTTGTCAAGCGGTTGTTCTTCCATCACGGCACCCAATTCCACGGCAGCCCCAGGCATTCCCCAGACCACCGAAGTCGCCTGATCCTGGGCAATGGTATAACTGCCGGCATTCCTTAGATTCAGCAGCCCTTTTGCACCATCAGCCCCCATGCCTGTCAGCAAGGCCACCCGCACCTGCCTGGCCCAAGGCACTAAAGAGTCAAACAATACATCAACGGAAGGCCGGTGCCGATTCACCCGTTCGCTCTGCGTGACTCGGGTTTTCCACGCCCCGGCCTTGCCGACAATCTGCAAATGAAAATCCCCGGGGGCCAGATACGCATGACCCGCTTGCACGTCCATCCCGTCGGTGGCTTCCATCACCTCAATCTGGCAAAAACGGTTCAGGCGTTTGGCAAAACTGGTGCTGAACACCGGCGGAATATGCTGGGCCAATACCACCGGCGGTGCATTTTTCGGCAACGTACCCAGTACCGTCATCAAGGCTTCGGTCCCCCCGGTGGACGCCCCAAGGGCCAGCAACCGGGTGCTGTCGCCATGGTAACTGATGGCTTCCGTCGGTCGGTTTCTGGCAGAAGCATCAAACAGTCTGGCCCCAACAGCCGCACGGATCTTCATGGTCAGTTCTTCACCAACATACTGCCAGTCGGCATTGGGATCCGTGGGCTTGGCAATAAAATCAGCGGCTCCCGTCGCCAGTGCCTGCAACGTGGCATGCGCCCCGCGCTGCGTCAGTGTTGATACCATAATCACCGGCATGGGCCGCAAACGCATCAGATTGCTCAGAAACGTCAGGCCGTCCATGCGTGGCATCTCAATATCCAGGGTCAACACATCCGGATTCGTCGCCTTGATTACTTCGCGGGCCTCAGAAGGATCGGCGGCCTGACCCACAACCACCATATCCTTTTCTGCGTTAATCACCGCACTGATCAGCGTGCGCATAAGCGTCGAGTCATCTACCACGACCACCCGGATACTCATTCTTCCTCTCCGAACAGTTCCACCGACGTCGTGTCCTGCTGTTGTTGCAACTGCCGGCGGTAACGTTGTTCACGTTCCACCACCGTGTCATTACGCAACATTTCCAGCTTGCGCACCCGCACCCGGCCACTGTCGGAAAAAAACTGCAATTTGCGCGGAAAAATATCACCGGTGTCCTGCGCAATAATTGGCACGTGCTCCAGGCTCAGGTAATGCACGACGAATTCGGTGTTTTGCCGGCCGATTTCAATATATTCCAAACTACTGATCACCCGGCCACCACCGAAAATCTTCGCCTGGATATTTTCCCGCACCGCCCCGGCTTTGAGCATTTCATTGAGTAATACTTCCATCGCCCAACTGCCATAGCGGGCCGAACGACTCAAGACATCGGTTTCTTCATATTTCTGACCCGGCAGCATGAAGTGATTCATTCCGGCAATCCCGTTGCGTAAATCCATCAAACAGGCAGAGATACAAGATCCGAGGACGGTCACCATCACCTCCGGTTCCCGACAGACATAAAACTCTCCCGGCAATAACTTGACCATGATCCTTCCGCTTTCTTTGTCATGAAAACGGTTGATTTTCTCGAAGCCCGGTAAACACGGACGTAATCCAAAACGTTTCACCATCACTACATTCTCTTTCGGTATATGGTACGTCCCAGACTCTCGAAACGCTCGCTTAACCCATGCAAGGTCTCGGAATGTCCGATGCACAAATACCCATTGGGTGTCATTTGCTGAGCAAAACGGTCAAACAGCCGCCGCTGCGTGTCTTTAGAAAAATAGATCACCACATTACGACAGAAAATCACATCGAAGAGCCCAGTCACCGGCCAGTTATTCAACAGGTTCAATTGTCGGAAGCTGATATACGCCGACACTCGCGGATCCACCCGGGCGACTTCCAGACGGTCGGTACGGGTAAAGTAGCGCTGCTGGATATCAACAGGTAATCCCTGGATACGTTCGCGGATATACTCTCCCGAAGAGGCTTGGGCCAATACGTTCGAATCAATATCGGTGGCCAGGATTTTGGCATCCCACCCCTGAAACAACCCACTTTCGGCCAAGGTGATCGCCAGGGAATAAGGTTCCTCTCCTGTCGAACAGCCGGCAGACCACAGCCGCACACTGCGACTGGCAGCGTTTTTTTTCACCAGTTCCGGAAAAATCACATTACGCAAGGCGTCAAAATGGTGCCCTTCCCGAAAAAAAGACGTCAGGTTGGTGGTGATCGCATTAATAAAATGAGTAAGTTCCGTTTCCTTGTTCTGTTCGAGAAAGCGGCAGTAGGCGGCAAAACTACTCAGCCGCAGGGCGCGAATCCGTCGCACCATCCGGCTGTACACCATCTCGCGTTTGGAATCTGCCAGTTCAATCCCGGTCTCACGATTGGCCGTCGTCCGCAAAAATTCATAATCAGCAGCGCTCATCGGAAATTCCCGCTGCAAGAAATCGTCTTGGCTAGAACTCATCCCAATCCCCGGCTTCCTGTTTCAAACCAGCACGCACCGTGCGTCCCACTTCCGCAACCACTTTGGGATGCAGCACAAAATCCTCACCACTACGTTCACTCAGCTTGAAAAACTGCACGACGCCCAGCATGGTGCGCGCCTGTTCACTCATGGACTCACCAGCCGCTGCCGCTTCTTCCACCAGTGCCGCATTCTGCTGCGTCATCTGATCCATCTGCGACACCGCCACATTCACCTGCTCAATCCCCATGCTCTGTTCCTGCGCCGCACTGCTGATATCGCTGATCATGGACGATACCCGCTCCACCGCCTGCACAATATCCTGCAGCGTTTTACCGGAGGTCAGCACCAGTTCGGAACCGTCCTCTACTTTTACCACACTATCCCGAATCAGATCCTTGATTTCCCGGGCCGCCGCCGCTGAACGTTGCGCCAGATTCCGGACTTCCCCGGCAACCACCGCAAACCCGCGCCCCTGTTCCCCGGCACGGGCAGCTTCCACGGCGGCATTCAATGCCAGCAAATTGGTCTGGAAAGCAATTTCGTCGATCACCCCGATAATGTCGGCAATCCGTTTGCTGGCACTGTTAATCGCTTCCATGGCCCCGATGGCCCGTTCCACCACTTGACCCGCAGCCTGCGCCCGATCCCGGGTCGTCGTCGCCAGTGTATTGACCCGCGCTGCGTTCTCAGCCGTCTGTTTGACCACCGAGGTCATTTCTTCCATGCTGGACGCCGTTTCCTGCAAACTCGACGCCTGTTCTTCGGTGCGTTGGCTCAGGTCCTGATTGCCTTGGGCAATTTCCGAAGCTCCACGCGCCACTGCCTGGGCAGACTCCCTGATCTGGCGTACAACATCTGCCAGTTGCGCTAGCGACCGGTTCGAATCTTCACGTAACTGACCAAACACCCCCTGATACTGATTGTCGATGTGCGAGTCCAGGCGGCCCTGCGCCAGTCCCTGCAACACCCGCGCCACATCACTCAACATCCCTTCAATCACCTGCACCAACTCATTGATGCCTTGCGATAAACTCAGGAAGAAGCCGGCCTTGCCTTCAACCCCCAGACGGGCCGTCAGATCACCGCCAATCACCGCCTGCATCACCTCATCAATTTCCTGCTCCACCAGGGCTTCCTGGGTACGATCCAGCCATTCCACGACATAACCGCTCGCTTCCGCCTGGCCTTCCGCCCGAATGGGATTCAAGGTCAACAGAAAATGCAGATCGGCAATCTTGATATTCGAACGGTAGGTGTCTGTCACTGTTTTAAGCAGATGGCGCTGATGCCCTGGGTTTTTATGAAACACATCAATATTGGAACCGACCACCTTGTCCACATCAAACAGCGGCAATACTTTACGAATCTCCTGCTGCCGGTGGCGGAAAGTCCGGACGAAAGAGCGATTGACATAGACAATAACCCCCTCCTTGTCGGCAATAATTACATTGGCTGAGGAACTGTCCAACGCCGACACCACCCGCACCGTATGTTCCAGCGTCTGTTGCTCCTTGGCACGGATTTCCTTTAATCCCGCCTGCATTCTGGATAATCCGAGCAATAAACGACCCACTTCATCTACACCCGTCACCGTGATGACGCTATCCAGTTCTCCTTCGGCCATCCGGTCAAAATAGTTCACCGTTTGCTGCAAAGGCTCCTGGATGGTTTTTTTCAACAGGCGCAGGATCACCGGCGCACACCCCGCCAACAGCACCATCACGCCCAGCAAAATAATTTCAGTCACCCAGCGCACCACCTCACCGAATTCACTCTGCGTCTGACTGACCAGAACATAGACCGGCACAGCATCGAGTTTCTGATAACTCAATACATGCGCACCTTCTGCATCGGCATAATCCACAACGCCGGCATCGTGACCATTCAGGCCCTGAAACCATCTGGCCAGCGCCGGATCCTCGTACAGATTGCCCTGCTCATGTCCGGGAAAATGTAAGGCAGTCGCATGCCCCGGCTGATTCAACAACACAAACCCGACAAAGCCGGTATGCCCCACCTTGCTGGAGGCCAATTGGGACACCATATGCTCCAGTGCAGACTCTGCACTCTCTCCCACATAAAAACAGCCGATCACCTGACCTTGAGCATCATGCAACGGTTCATAATCGACAGCGACTTCTTTACCAAACAACTGCGCCATCCCGGAATAGCCCTGCCCACCCAGTAGTGCTGTGTAGGCCGGACTGTCGTGGGACAAGGTGGTATTGACCGCTCGCTGCCCTTCTTCATTGCGCAGCGTGGTCGCAATCCGCACAAATTCATCGCCCTTGCGGGCAAACACGGTGACGGATACCCCCGGCGTCACCTGCATCCGGTCCAGTCGTTCATTGAGCCCGGTCAGTGCTGCACCGTTCAGTGTCAGGCTGCCCGTGGAATCCACTCCCCACTGGCCGTTAAATCCGAGCAACAGGCCGCGGCCCAGTTGCCGAACTTCGCTGTTCAGCGTATCCACATAGGAATTGCCAAAAGCACTCAGCCGTTGAACCACCTGCTGAATACCTGCCGCCTGCCTGTCGGTCATGATATTACGGATCAGTACTACTCCCGGAACGTACACCACCAATGAAACAGCCAGTTGTACGACCGCCACCCACACCGCCACCCGGTAAGTCAGTGACTGCTTCATCCATTTTGTCAACATTGAACCGGTCTCCTCAAATCATTCAGTGCTTAAACATTCAGTTAACGTATATCAGTTATTTCAGTAGGTTATTCGTCGAATCTGCGGACAAGGCATCCATCCCGGCCATTCCCGGCACACTGGAGACCGCCTCGGCCAAATTCAGAATACGGTCCTGGCTCAACAAGGTATCGACATCCAGCAGCACCACCATCCGGTTTTGTACACTCAGCAGCCCCAGAATATAACTGACATCCACATGATGGCCGAGATCCGGTGCCGGACGAATCTGTTCCTGACGGACGTCATAGACATCCGATACCGCATCCACCACAATCCCCATGATGCGCTCGCCTTTTTCCATCTGCACCCGCAGGATGATCACCACCGTCACCGGAGAAATTTCCAGTGCAGGCAGGCCAAACTTCAGTCGCAGATCCACAATAGGGACAATGCTCCCGCGCAGGTTAATCACCCCGCGTACATAATCAGGTGCATTGGGAATTAGCGTCGGATGATCCCATCCACGGATTTCCTGAACGCTCAGTATGTCTACCCCATACTCGGCCGTGGCCATCATAAACGTCAGATACTGACGCACTGAGGAGACGGATTCCAGCGAACCGCTCCCTTTAGGCTCACGGCCCGGACTCTGTTCAGCCATGTTTTGCTCCCCTGTCCAACGATTTACTGGCCACTGCCAACGATTTTCTCGATCCCCGGTTCGACGACCGGGAACCGGCCAGACCGACCACCTCCTGTACATCAATAATCAACGACACCCGGCCATCCCCCAGAATAGTCGCCCCGGAAATACCGGGCACCTGACGGTAGTGGGTTTCCAGTGATTTGATGACCACCTGTTGCTGCGCCAGCAGGGCATCAACCTGCAAGGCGACGGTTTCCGTTCCTGATTCCACCACCACGAGAATAAATTCCTGCTGTTGCCGCAAGAATTCCCCTGAGCGACTGATGGCAAAAATCTCATCCAGACGAACGACGGGGATATATTGACCACGCAATGCATACACGGCCGTTGAACCGGCCATCCACTGAATATCTTCTTCGCGGATAATCACTGACTCAATCATGGACACCATGGGCAACACAAAAATTTCATCACCCACCTGAATCAACTGACCATCAAGAATCGCCAGGGTCAAGGGCAGGCGCATACTGAAAGTCGAGCCCTCGCCGGTCCGGGTACGCACATCCACTGAACCTTTCAGTGCCTGAACATTGCTGCGTACCACGTCCATGCCGACCCCTCGACCGGAAAGATCCGAGACTTTTTCCGCCGTAGAAAAACCCGGAGCAAAAATCAGATCCACAATTTCCGCCTCGGAGAGGACCGCATCGGCACTGATCAGGCCTTTTTCAACGGCCTTGGCGCGGATTTTGTCCGGACGAATCCCCCGACCGTCTTCCCGCACCTCAATCGTAATGTGCCCGCCCTGATGGTAGGCTTCGAGAATCAGGGTACCTGTCTCGGATTTTCCTGCCGCCCGACGTTCATCCGGCGGTTCCAGCCCATGGTCCAGTGCGTTACGCACCAGATGCGTCAACGGATCAGAAATTTTTTCCAGGACGGTCTTGTCCAGTTCGGTCTGCTCCCCCCGCAGTTGCAATTGCACCTGCTTTCCCAACTGCAAGGCCGTATCCCGCACCAGACGCGGAAATCTGGAAAACACCACACTGATGGGCAACATACGAATACGCATGACATTTTCCTGGATCATGCGCGTGTGCTGAGCCATCTGGGCCAGGCCTTCCTGGAGTTTATCCAGGCGATTCATCGTAAAATTTTCGCCTATCTGATTGAGGACTGACTGATTGATCACCAGTTCTCCCACCAGATTGACCAGCGCATCAATTTTATCCAGGCCCACACGGATCGTGCCCATGTCCCTGTCTTTGGATGTTTCGGTCGCCTTGACCACTCGTACGGGCGATGGATTCGGTGTTGCAACTGCTGCTGACGGTTGAACCACCACCGCTGTCTCTGTGGCCGGCATCGGCTCGGCAGCGGCTGCCGGCATGGCCGTTTCCGGGAACACCTCCAGACGGCATTCATCAAGAATCCAGTCAAAGGGTTCCTGTAATAAAGCCTGCGTCAGATCGTTACCATCGACCTGAATACGCCACTGCAAATACAGACGTTCCGGATCCAGATCCGCCCACTCCGGCAAACCCGTGGCATTAACCGCTACCTCCCAGTGCGTCACCCGCTCGCGCAATTCCCGAAATATGCGCACCACATCATTGCCGGTCTGCAAGATCTGCGGTTGCGGTTCAAACACCAGTCGCCACCGACCGGTGTCCCTCTTCGCCACCACTGCGGCAACGGGGTCAGGGGCTGAGACAGGCACTGGCACCACCGCATTGCCGTGCAACAGTACCTCACACTCCTGTTCCAGCCGGTCTGCCTCGGTCATATCCATTGCATCGCCACGGCGCCGGGTCGCCAACAGATCCCGCAAGACATCAGCCACTCGCAAGAGATGGTCAACCAACGCCTCCGTCATCCGCCGCTGACCGGAACGAACTTCATCGAGCAGCGTTTCTTCTCCGTGAATCAAAGGCGTCAGTTCATTAATGCCAAAAGTGCCACACCCGCCTTTCAACGAATGAATGGCACGAAAAACCGCATTGATTGCCTCCGCATCGGGGGCTTCAGTATCCATCTCCAGCAACGAAGACTCCACCACAGCGAGTCCTTCTTCACTTTCCTCAAAAAAAACAGCAAGAAACTGACTCAAATCAATCGACATAGCGATTCCATTTCTCGACCGGATCGGCGTTGCCGGCGGGGCAATTCTTCAGGAACGACACCTAACCTGTCACTTTTTTGACAGTCTGCAACAATTGCTCGGGACTAAAAGGCTTGACAATCCAGCCAGTCGCTCCCGCCGCTTTGCCTTCTGATTTTTTGTCACCGCCAGATTCAGTGGTCAACATCAGGATCGGCACCATCCGGTAGGCACTAAGCAGTCGTAGTTGCTTGATCAAGGTAATTCCATCCATTTTCGGCATATTCACATCCGAAATCACCACATCAAAATTCTGTCGCTTCGCCAATTCCAGAGCCTGCAAACCATCCGCCGCTTCAGTGACCTGATGCCCTGCATTTTTCAGAGTAAATGCGACCATCTGCCGCATAGAGGCTGAGTCATCCACCGCCAATATTGAAGCCATACCATTCCATCCCCATTAACTGTCTAACTCACCGACCTGTTCTTGCATTATATGAAATTCCAGTACATCGGCCAGACCCAACAAGGCCCATGCGTCTTGAACCTGTTCAGACAAATTACGAAACAACAACGGCTTGCCGTGCTTTTTACAGGCATTGACAAACACCACCAGCATCTGGATAAATGCCGTATCCATACGCTCAACCGCCGCACACTGAATGATCAGTAATTGCGGATCAGCTAATTGCGCGTTCAATATCTGGTAATACTCCCCCACCCGCCGAATATCCATGCCCCCAGACCAGACCAGTTCAACGGCCTGCCGATCAGCGTCCTGCACATTTTCCTCAGCATTCATCATTAAGCGCCTGTACCCAAGATTCGCCCCTGTACTCATTTTTCAGATGACTTTTTTCAGCCGCAGGATCGCTGAGGCCACCTCAGCCGATGACTTGGAGTAGTTTGTCCCCATCGCTAACTGTTTTTCCGCTTCCGGGTAATTTCTGGCGTTAATCAATAAAGCCACCTTACCCGCTTCCACATGAAAATCCTTATGCTTAGCCACCAGATAACGAAATTCTGCCTTTTCGCCACATTGCGCATCGCCTTCCCCATACAGCCACTGACCTAGCTGACAACAATTGTCTTTCTGGATAGTGGGCTGATCCAACTGTTCTTTTCGTTCCATTGCTGAGCGGAATTTGACTTTCCATTCGGCATGTTTGGCAATTGCCTCATCCAGATTCATCGCTTTGTTCCCTGTTTACGTCACTATGCCTGCACTTCGGTGATTGTCTCAAAAACATACGACATATGGGCCAACAGTGTAGTAAGAAGTTGGACAGTTTTCCACAATCCACCCTGTTCAATGATCCGATTTGATTCAAGGACGTACTTTCAGCCGATGATTGAATTCATCCAGTTGCCGTTGTTCTTTTTTCAGTTCCAGTGCCTGTAGGCGTTTTTCTTCTCTTTCGATCAAAAAATCCAGGGATTGCACCCGGCTATGTGACTGCTTCCACTGTTCCCGCTGTTTTTCACATTGGCTACTGAAATGCTGGATGCGGGCATCCTGCTGTTCGATGGCCTGACGCAGTTTCAGTAAAAAATGCTGATACTGTTGCAACAATGCCGCACTGACCTGCTGTCCGGCACCCGGCACCTGCTGCCGGTACAACTGCTGATGTTGTAGCAACTGCTGCCCCTGTTGCTGTTCCCGTTGCAACAGATCCTGCATCCCGACCAGTTTGCGTAATTCCTGAGCCTCTAGGGCAGATGCCTGTTGCTGTACCTTGCGCAAGGATTCCAGATGCACGAATTACCCTCCAGCGGCAGCCACCAATCGCATCAAGTGATCCCGGGCCAACTCCAACGGCGCTGCTTCCACCATCCCCTGACGCAGAAACTGCAGAATTTCTGGGCGATGTTCCTGCACATAATCCGTGTCCGCATCCGACCCGCGGGCATAGGCACCAATAGCGATCAGATCCAGATTCTGACGGTAGCGCGACCACATCTGCTTGAATCGCAAGGCCCGGCGCAACTGCTCTGGCGTCGATAACTGCTGCATCAGCCGGGAAATAGAAGCCTCGACATCAATCGCCGGAAAATGCCCTTCATCGGCCAGTGTCCGGCTGAGTACCAGATGGCCATCAAGAATTGCCCGAGCCGCATCGGCCACCGGATCTTGCAGATCATCCCCTTCAGTCAATACCGTATAAAAAGCCGTCAATGAGCCCTGTCCTTCCCGACCGTTGCCGGCTCGTTCGACCAGCGCAGGTAATTTGGTAAACACCGAGGGCGGATATCCCCGGGTGGCCGGTGGTTCGCCAATTGCCAACGCCAGTTCACGCTGCGCCTGGGCGTACCGCGTCAGTGAATCCATTAACAGAAGTACGTGCAAACCCTGATCGCGGTAATATTCCGCCAAGGCCGTCGCATAGGCAGCGGCATGCAGCCGCAATAAAGGCGGATCATCCGCCGGTGAAGCCACCACCACGGCACGCCGCAAGCCGTCAACTCCCAGGATATCATCAATAAACTCCTTGACTTCCCGACCACGTTCACCGATCAGTCCCACCACGGTTACATCGGCCTGGGTATAGCGTGCCATCATGCCCAACAACACGCTTTTGCCAACGCCAGAACCGGCAAACAACCCCATCCGCTGGCCTCGACCCACCGTAAACAAGGCATTGATACAGCGCACGCCGACGTCCAGCACCGAACGAATCGGTTGCCGGGACAGGGGGTTGATCACTGCCCCCTGCAAACCCACACTCGCTTCTGCCTGCAAACTGCCCCGTTGATCCAGTGCCCGGCCACGACCATCCAGTACCCGTCCCAACAAGCCCCGTCCGGCTGGAAATCGCGCAATTCCCGGTGCCGGATAGACACAAGCCCCGGGACTCAATCCTTCTATCGTCGAAACGGGCATCAGAAAGGTCGATTCTCCGGAGAATCCAACCACCTCCGCCTCCACCCGTTCCTGATCCTGACGTTCAATAAAACAGCGACTGCCGGTCACCCCCTTCAGGCCAACCGCTTCCAGAGTCAAGCCCACCATACGCACCAGACGCCCTGCCACCACGATCGGTGGCGGCTGAATCCCGGGCAATCTGGCCTGTAACCGCTCATGCAGGGTCATGTGGTGTATCCAGCAGGGCCCAGACAGCGTTCTGACGTATTTCGCGGCGGGCATCAATATACTGCTGCGGCGATTCCACAATGCAGCCGCCCTGACTGATCACTGGGTTTTCTGTGATATTCCAGTGCGACTGCCACACATCCGACTGTTGCAAATGCGCACGCAACAAAGCCGCATCGGCAGGATTAAGCTGAATATTCAAAGCGGCGGCTCGCTGAGTGATCGCTTCCAGCAATTTTCGCACATAAGGGGCCAAGGCCTGCAGCGGCTGTTGCAACTGATGATCCAGCACCGCCGACGCCAGTTGCCGAACCAGTTCCAGCAAATCCTGTTCCAGCACCTCTTCCTGGTTATGCAGCGGTTGGGTCAAGGCATTAAACATCGAGGCCAGACGCGTCGCCTGTGCCGTGACTTCCTCACGGGCATTTTGCAGACCCTCCTGATAACCACGTTCCTGACCGGCCCGCAGTCCTTCCTGATGCCCTTGCGCCCGCCCCTCTTCGTAGGCTGATTTGCGGATAGCCTCCAGTTCCTGTGCCGTTGGCAGATTTAACGGTGATTCTTCCTCAATCACCTGCTTTTTCTGAACCGCCGATGCTGGCGGGGCTGCCACCGTCGGTTCCCCCAGCGTTGGCAGTTCCCAACGCTCATAGGCGGTCAACTGTCCGGCCGGAATGACGGGTGAATTTTTTTTCATCAGTTGACACTTCCTCTTGGACATGCTCTCAGTGGCACCACGGTACTGCACGCTCAAGGGCTACCTTGTCGCTTCAGAGCATCTGTTCGCCGCCTTTGCCTCCCAAAACAATTTCACCGGATTCGGCAAGACGACGGGCCACTGCCAGAATTTCCTTTTGCGCCACCTGAACATCACTGACTTTTACCGGGCCTTTATTTTCCAGGTCATCACGCATCAATTCTGAAGCGCGTTTGGACATGTTTCTGAATATTTTTTCCCGCAATTCTTCATCAGCACCTTTCATGGCCAAAATCAGCGTCTCAGACGCCACTTCCCGCAACAGGCTCTGAATACCCCGATCGTCCACTTCCTTGAGATTATCGAACACAAACATCAAATCAGCAATGGAATTCGCCAGACTTTCGTCCGCCGTCTGCAATGCCTCCATAATTTTCGATTCAATCGTCGTATCCAGAAAATTCATAATGTCCGCTGCACATTTGACCCCTCCCAGGCCTTTTTGCGGGGCATTGGTCGCCGAGAACTGTTTCTCAAGGATATCATTGAGTTCCTGAATCGCTGTCGGCTGAATAGTAGTCAGTTTGGCAATACGCACCACCAGATCCAGCCGGGTATTTTCCGGCATACTCTGCAGCACCTCGGCCGCCTGATCCGCCTCCAGATAAGAGATGACAATCGCCTGAATCTGTGGATGTTCATAACGGATCAGTTCGGTCACACTACGGGCATCCAGCCATTTCAGGGTATCCAGCCCCTTGGTACTGCCACCGAGCAAAATCCGGTCTATCAATGAACCGGCACGGTCTTCTCCCAAGGCTGAAACCAGCATTTTGCGGATATAATCTTCATTGCCGACGCCAAGCCCGGTCTGTTCACGCACCATGCCGATAAAATCATTAAACACCTGCTCGACACTGCCCCGCTGGACATTCGCCAGCTGCGCCATTTTCATGCCGACCTTCTGGACTTCACGCGGCCCCAAGTGTTTCAGCACTTGCGCTGCATCCTGCTCCCCGACAGTCATCAACAATACCGAGGCCCGATCCAGTGGCGACAGTTTGACGTTAGTGCTGTCACTGCCTTTCACTTCCTCTGCCACCGTGCACCTCCTTAACTTGTAATCAAGAACCTGAAATCAAGAGTCTTCTTCATTAATCCAGTCCCGAACCACCTGTGCAACTCGCCCTGGATCTTCGGCAATCATGGCTTTCACAGCGGCCAGTTGGCTTTCAAACCCTTCATGGGGACCTGGCAACAACAGATCGCCATTTTCACCCGTCAAGGTCACTTTGCTCTGGTCCCCGGTTCCTTTACCATCAGACAGTCCTGACAGTCCATCCAGTCCCAGATCCCCCAGTCCCTGATGCTCCTTCTGTGCTTCTTCGGATTCTTCAACCGGCTTCATGGATAGATTTTTCATGATTGGCCGCAAAACTGCAAGCACTAATATGATAACTACCAATACCCCCAGAACCTGCTTACTCAATGTCTGAAACCATTCCTGCTGCCAGAGGGGCTGTGCCGCCACCGTTTCATTCAGTGCCGATTCATCAACAAAGGGCTGATTCACCATCGACACTTGATCACCGCGCGAGGGACTGAACCCCACAGCATCCTTCACCAGCAAAGTCAGTTTATCCAGATCCTGCTGTGACATCGGCATCCGTTTCATCACCGGCATTTTTGACAGCCTTGCTCCTTTACCGCCTTTGGCCGGCGGTTGCAGGGTCATCACATTATCCACGACCACCGCCACCGACAAGCGCTTGATGGAGCCCATTGCCTGCTGCACATGACTCACGGTGCGATCCAGTTCAAAATTACGCGTCGCCTGCTGACGCGAACTCCCATTGGCGCTCGATGTCGTCGTCGTGTTACTGGCACTGGCCGCTGCCGCACCGCCTCCGGTAATCGGCTGACTGGCGGCATTGGTGGTGGAAGGAACCTGCCCTGCCGGAGGCGGTTGATTGGACAGCGCCCCCGGAACACCTTGCACGCCCGCATTCGGTCCTTGTTGTTCCGACACCGTCTGTTCGCTGCGCAAAGCCGGCTGATCTGGGTTATAGGATTCAGAAGTCTGCTCGACCTGCGAAAAATCCACATCCGCTGACACTTCGGCATGAAAACCTTCCATACCAAGAATCGGACTCAAAATGCTTTCAACCCGTTTCTTTAAATCCTTTTCCAGATTTTTCTGATAATCAAGTTGATGCGCAGACAATAAGGCCGCCGGATCACTCAGATCACTGGACAACAACTGGCCTTTTTGATCCACCAAGGTGACATCTGCCGGTTGCATCCCCGGCACACTCGAAGCCACCAGGTGCACAATAGCCGCCACTTGCGAACGGTCAACCGTCTGACCGGCCATAAACCCCACAAAGACCGACGCCGACGGTTTTTGCTCATTTTCAACAAATACCGAGCGTTTAGGAATAGCCAAGTGCACTCGCGCTTCCTTAACCCCCGCCATCGCCGTAATGGTTCGTGCCAGTTCTCCTTCCACAGAACGGTAATAACGGGCTGTTTCCATAAACTGACTGCTGCCAAACTGATTATTATCCAGCAATTCATAGCCTGGATTGGGGTTGGGAACCAGTCCACTGCTCGCCAGCTTTAATTTAGCCTGTGTCAGGTGCCGGGAATCCACAGTGATCACGCCACTGTCCGGATCCAGCCGATAATCAATATGACTCTGTTCCAGCAACGTGCCAATTTGCGCTGCCGTCTGCGGATCAGGCTGCGTCACCAAGGTCTCAAAAGAAGGCTCCCTGGACCAGAGCACCACCGCAAACCCTAAAGCCACACTGGCTGCCAAGCCCAACATGATCCCCACCTGACGCAAAATAGTCAACCGGGTCAAATTCTCTAGCAACGTCGACTGAACCCCAGATTGCAATACAGAAGTCGTTTCAGCGGTGGTTTCACTCATGATCATTTACCTCAGACCGACATATTCATGATTTCTTTATAGGCGTTAATAAACTTGTTGCGCACCTGCGTCATGCCCTCAAAAGCCACGTTGGCTTTTTGCATTGTCACCATCACCTGCGTCAAATCCACTTTACTGTCACCCATTTCAAAGGCATGTTCCAGCGCATTGGCCGATTGCTGTAATTGATTGACCTGATTCACTGCACCTTTAAAAACCTGAGAAAAATCAGTAGTAGTCGCCCGGTTTCCCGCCAGTGCTCCCCCTCCGGGTTCTAGCACCGGACTGCCAGACAAGGGGCGGCCCAGACCTTTCATCCGGTCCATTTCCGCCAACATTTGTGACATTTGACTGACACCTGTGATCATGGTACTGTCTCCTTAAAATCTAAGCCTTTCAAGCACTCAGGACACATGCAGAAAGCTTGTCAACAGTAACCAAGCACAGAACATGCCATCTGAAGCCAATTCAGGATGCACGCTAAATAGTTACAACTTTATTGCAAATCTATCCATTAAATCCGTGGCAATAACGTGATATTCTTCGTGCCGGTTATAATCCAGCCAAAACAGGAAACCGAGCCATTGGTTTTCGGGGGCAAGCCGTTTGCCGCATAACGACGTAGACCACTCTTTTTAAACCTGTGTTTTGCCTAATTTCTCGCAGAGGTCGGTGTGAAAGTTAATCCATTGATTGCCAAGTTTGACAACCTCGACAACAAATTACAGCAACTACTATTGGTGCTTTCACTGTCTGCCGACCCGATTAATCAAACCACACTGAAATCCATGCTGGGTCAATTTGATGTTAAACATGCACCGCTTTATGTGCTGGTTAAAAGGGAGACCCTGAATTCGCTAGCGGCGTTGGGCCTGGTGCTGTATGAAGACAACAAAATGGAATGCAATCCTGCGGTGATCAACCTGATTATGCGGCGCGGTCTACAGCAGTCGTGGTACGTCACTGCGGCGACGGCTATCGTCGACAGAGAAAAAACTCAGGCAGCGGGTACCATTGCCAGACATCTAAGGTATCAAAACACTAGTACTAACAACAGATACAATATACCAGATACCTATATCCATTGCCTGCGTCTGACGGCCAACCTGAACCTTGTTGATGCATTTCATGAGTTTTTCACTGTGATTAACACAGTGCTTCCAAATGATCTTCCGCCTATCATTCATTGGATATTTTTCCATGGCTTTGATACAGAGTGGTTTAACCGTCTTGATATCCAGATCAGAGGAACCTGCCTGGGGGCGCTTCTCAAAGACCAATGGATAAATTTTAAAGCCCATGAACTGCTGCCTCCTTTGTTTGCGCACTATCTCGTCAATGCCAAGCCCTACGAACAACTGCCCCTCGCACTCCGCCAGGATATTGGTGAATACCATATTTTTAAAGGAGCGTATGTTGCCGCTGAACCCTGTCTGCAGGCCGATACGAGTTCGCGCAGTTTATATTTACTTGGCACTTCCAGTTTCCTGCAGGGCAACAATGAAAGCGCCTTGCACTTTTATCAGGCAGCGATCGCTGCCTTAAAAAAAGAATCCGGAAAAAAAACCGTGGCATTGCCCTCATTGCATGGTTTTTTTTACAAACTGGCCTTGCTGCGTAATTTTAATCCAGAGACCAACCTCCTGCTTCTGAATCAAATTACCAATGCACCCAAATTAAATACCATTGACACTTT
>JAJXWR010000047.1 GCA_021781515.1 Pseudomonadota bacterium | reverse complement strand
AACAAAACAAAATATCGACTTACCTTGGCGGATGAAAGCACGCAGATGCTCAACACAGTCGAACTCTACCAAAATCACGTCAAGAAGCAGTGGCCCAAGTTAAGGGTCGTCATTTCTATCAGGCGCAGTCTCTCGTGGTGGAACTGAATCTGGCAGCAACAGACCATGATGTCGATCGATGGGTGAAGGTCAAGCTGCTGTTTGTTCGAGGCGTTGCTGACGAAAAATCACAACCGGGCAAGCACGACTGGGCGGTATTTCTGACGACAGGATGTCATCTTGAGGACAGTGCCATTCTGGAGATTTATGCTTTGCGTTGGGGCATCGAAGTGTACTTCAAGGAAGCCAAACAGCATCTGGGATGGCTCAAGGAACAAAGCATTCACTACAGCGTCTATCTGGCTTCTATCCATCTGACTGCACTACGCTTTTGTATCTTATTGTTCGCTCAGTATGAACAGGGAATGACGTCATTCGGTGCTTGCCGAACCCGTATGAAGGACACCATGTATACCATGGATTTTGCCAGCCGTCTCTGGATATTGTTCCGAGCGTTGATTCTGGGAGCCCTGAATGAACTCCAGGAGGAATATGGCGAGGCTATGACCAGAATTCTGGAACTCATTGACCAAAAAGTAAAAGACTATTTTGTGCAAGTCATGCAAATGGACAGTTTCACACTGCGCATGAAAGCCACGTCTGAAGTGACTTAGAGCCAATTTTTTTGAGAAAATGAACTCCGAAACTTGAGAAACAGAGAGCAAATTTGCTCACGGGCAGGCCTAAATCGACGAGAAACGGGGCAGCGTGAAATTCGCACTTCCTGCGAATCCGCACCAATACTGGGCTTTCTGGGCGCATTCCAAATGCACGGAGCATGTTCGGGCTTTACCGTAAATATGGTGGAGACAGGCGGGATCGAACCGCCGACCTTCTGATTGCGAACCAGACGCTCTCCCAACTGAGCTATGCCCCCATGAACTACGGAAACTTCTTCGTAATGAACGGCTATTTTAGTTGAATTTATTGCTGACAGTAAAGGTTATCCCAAAAAAATGATGGTTTCTTGCTGGAAATGGGTGAGTTGATCGGCGGTATGTGCCAGTCGTACGGTCTATCAGAAATTGTACAGAAGTGGTCTGTTCAGGTTGGTATTGCATGTAACGTAAGTAGGTTGTCGCAACCTGTTGGAAAATAACGGTATTGTTTGATTAGGCAAAGAATTGCATTGATGCAATTCAAGAACGGGCGGTTTTCCGGTATGCAAATGTAAGCGCAAGTCAGGAATGGTCAGCATGGTTCTCGGGTTAGAAAAATACGGCTCGACAGTAATATGTGGTAGAAGAGTGGCTGGCGATAAATCCTGAAAAATTGTTAATTGTCGGACAATTTTTTTAAAATTTATGTTTTGCGAACTTGCCCGGCATCGGTTGGCTGAGGAATGGTGATAGAATAGGTGCCGCTCCTTGTCAGAGCTTTTTAGGGATGGCGATATGGATAGGCAGAAAATGTCAGTAGTAATTCGGTATTTCGGGATTGCATTTTTCCTGGTGCTTCACAATGTACAGGCAGCTCTTTATATTCCACCTCCACCAACACTGGATGATCGTGCTTACTTACTGCTGGATTATCAAAGCGGTCAGGTATTGGCGGCACATAATGCAGATGAACATCTGGGACCTGCCAGCCTCACCAAGCTGATGACCAGTTATCTGGTAGAACAGGCGTTGCAGGACGGGCGTTTGCATGAGGACGATACGGTCAGTATTTCTGAACGGGCCTGGCGACATGGTAGTAACCAAGAATCCACGATGTTTTTACCGGTGCATGGTCAGGCTAAAGTAATTGATTTATTGCGCGGGATTATTGTGGTTTCAGCCAATGATGCCTGTACGGCAGTTGCTGAACATATTGCAGGTACAGAGTCTGCGTTTGCCGATATGATGAATAATTCAGCCAGAGCGATGGGGCTGAGCAATACGCACTTTGTCAATGCCTCAGGATTGCCCGATCCTGAACATTATTCTACGGCGCATGATCTGGCGGTTTTGGCCCGACATATTATTATGGATAATCCACGTTATTATTCGATCTATAGTGAACATGATTTTACTTGGGGAGGACATAAACAGGGAAATCGTAACGAGTTACTCTATTCTGATCCTTCTGTGGATGGTTTCAAAACCGGACATACAGAAGAGTCCGGGTATTCATTGGTGGCCTCAGCGCATCGGCATGGTATGCGCCTGATTGCCGTGGTATTAGGAACGAATTCCATGCATGCACGAACCGAGCAGGCACGAGCCTTGCTGGATTGGGGATTCAGTTTTTATCAGACGGTAACGCCATATAAAGCCAATGCAGTATTGTCGCATGTGCATGTGTGGTATGCTGAAAAGGACCATATTGCAGCGGGTCTTGCCAGCGATATGAACTTGACAGTGCCCAAAGGTTCTCAAAATGGCCTGAGAGCAACGATGGTCATCAGACCTGATCTGCAGGCACCGATGAAAGCCGGACTGGTGGTTGGAAAAATTGTGACGACGCTGGATGGCAAACCGTATGCGGAATATCCTCTGGTTGCTCTGGAATCCGATGCAGAGGCAGGATTCATTAAACGCATGTGGCAGCACCTGCTGGTGTTTCTTGAGCATTTGTTCTGAAAAATTCCCTGTTTAGTCCATAGGCTGGCCAGTGTTTGATGGCCAGCCTGATCCGTTTTGTTTTTCAATGTGTTGATTTTTAACGTCGGGTAGGAAGTTGGAGAGTAATTGACCGCAGGGTAATGTCAGAACAGGATTCAGTTCCAGCAGTGGGTAGAGCACAAAGGCGCGCCGATGCAGTTCAGGGTGTGGAAGTGTCAGTTGTGGGTGTTGAAGCTCTAGATTATCATACAATAATATATCCAGATCCATGGTGCGTGGTCCCCAATGGATTTGTCGGGTTCTGCCGAAATGGTTTTCAATGGTTTGTAGTTGATTAAGTAGCGTCCATGGGTCGAGAGAGGTCATCAGATAAAAGACGGTATTGTAAAACCAGGGTTGCTCCACTGGACCGATCGGGGCGGTGCGGTAGAGGCTGGCGGTGGCCAAAAGAGTACCTGTAGTATCGCCGATCTGTTGGCGTGCCTGTTTTAGCAGTAAAACACTGTCACCAGTATTGGAACCTGCGCCCAGATAAACAGGGTGTTGGGTGTTTTTCATAATTAAACGTATTAAATACCGGCAGTTATGCCGGTGAAGTAGAATGCTGCGTTAACGTCACTGTACCCATCGGTTGGCCGTACTAGCTAGCAATGCCGATAAGAACCCTTGAACCACCCTTGTCTTGAACCACCCTTATAGGGTGGTGATGTTGCAACCACCTGAAGCACGGATAGTAACTTTACCCTGATTGCTGGTTTGAAGATTGAGCTGGCTGCGTTGATAACAGCCGCAGCCTGTGGCTTTAGCAGCGACAAACTGCGTACCTGTAAGGGGTCTGACTTCCAGGTGCCAGACGGTATATCTACGGGAGGTATCATTTGCCCAGTTTGGTGGTGGCCAGCTGTTCACGGATGATGCGCTCGGCATCTTCGGGTGGTAGGTCGATGCCGCCAATGAGCTGGCGCACCTCGATGCAACAGGGTTGGCCAGAAAACGGTGCCGGAAAGCGCTGCGCCCAAGCCAGCGCTTCGTCGCGCGAGCCTGTCTCGATCAGCGTGTATCCGGCAATCAGTTCCTTGGTCTCGGCAAAGGGGCCATCCATAACTTGTGTCCGGCCAGCGGCGTCGTACTGCACCCGAAATCCTTGGCTGCTAGGCAGCAGACCAGCACCATCGCATAGTACACCAGCCTTGGCCATTTCGTCGTGGAAGGCCAGCATACGTGGTACGAGTGTATGGTCATCAGGGAAGTCACCAGCTTCGCTCATTGCGGTGGCGCGTACTTGGATCAAATAACGGGGCATGAAAATCTGCTGCTCCTGAAAATGGTTATCTTGCATGACGAATATCGAGGGCGCATTGCGATACCTCCCTCACTTTTTTAGTTAATATCAATTTTGTGCAAATTAACTTTGCATTTGCTGCTAATGCAAAGGGTTAAATCCGTCAGGTTCTATCGTATGATCTTGCAGGTATAATACCACCCCCATGGTTCCTATGTTCATCCGTCCGCAAGACTTTTCGGCGCATCACGAGTCGAATTGATGGCAAGGGCTGGCCCGGATCGCAGAACAGAGGTTGGCCTACCTGCCGGGTTGGAAATCCTGCTTCTGCCTCGCACAGCCCCCGCAGATATTCAAGAATCCGGACTCGCATGCCAAGTGGGTGTGGCAGGTGCGTGTTAACTACCGCCATCTATGCCGATCAAACAGGAATTGGTTGCAAAATCACTTCAGTCTGTTTTTTTGTTGGTCGTTTTTTTTCGGCGGCGAGAACGTGGTTCGCTTTTTTTTGACGGAGTGGTTTTATCTTGCAGATGACGCAGCATTTCTACCTGAAGTCCATGTTCAGCGGCCTGGTAACGTTCCCACCATTCGCCCATGTCATTGGTTTTTTCTCCGGATTTTTCGCGTAACACCAGGAAATCAAAGGCGGCACGAAACCTGGGGTGTTGTATTAGCGAAGGTACATTACGAAAATCCGGATGTTCCAGACGCACCTGGAGTTCCCAGATTTCCCGCAGGGTGGACTGTACTGATTTCGTCAATGCAGTACGTTGCATCTGTGTCTGTAGAATCTGATGACTTGCCTGTTGCCAGGCAGGGGAATGTGCGACGCCATGATTGACCAGTTGCAGTTGTTTTTCCTGTACTTTCTGCCAGAGTAGCGCCGCTATGAAAAATGCAGGATTGATGGATTTACCTTCAGCAATCCGCAGGTCGGTATTGATTGCCGTTGAGTCGACCAGTTTCAGAAATTGATCGTTCAGATGCAGATCCATACAAAGAAGTTTAAGTAGATCGTAGTCCAGTAGTAACCTGAGCACTTGTTGCGAATGGCCGCAGGCAAATAATTTGAGCATTTCATCAAATAGCCGGTGCGGAGAGATATGGGTTAACAGCGGTGCCAGTGTAGGGATCGGTTCAGCGGTTGCCGGGTCAATCGTAAAGCCAAGTTTGGCAGCAAAGCGAATAGTACGTAATATTCGTACCGGATCTTCGCGAAATCGTGTTTCGGGGTGGCCAATCAATCGAAGCCGTTTAAGTCGCAGATCAGCAACACCTTCGGTAAAATCATGTACGGTCTGTTCCGGGTATTTGTAGTACAGCGCATTTATACTGAAGTCTCGTCGTTCGGCATCTTCGACAATGCTACCATAGACATTGTCTCTGACAATCATCCCTGAGGCGTTGGTCTGAGCACTGGCACGTTGTGCATGTGGTGTGGATATGCTGGTTTTCTCCGAAGACTCATGATGTGCACGAAAAGTGGCTACTTCAATGGTTTCTCGACCAAACTGCACGTGCACCAGACGAAAACGCCGTCCTATTATCCTTGAAGAACGGAAAATCTGCCGAACCTGTTCTGGTGTTGCATTGGTGGCTACATCAAAGTCTTTTGGAGTTTTTTGCAACAGTAGATCCCGAACACTGCCACCCACCAGATAGGACTGAAAACCGGCTTTGTGCAGTCCTTCAAGAACCCGAAGGGCTGCTGAAGAAATATGTTTACTGGTGATGGGGTGCTGGCTGGCAGGAATAATCTGCTGTGAAGATTTAGTCCGCTGAGTTCGGCGCAGTCGATCAAAAATTTTTTTTAACATCAGAGAATCTGAATCCTTTAGAAAACGTGAGCATATTATAACCAGTTGCAGAGTCAAACGGGAGAGTGAAGTCTGACTATCGGCATCGTACCATTTTATTGGAGATGATTTCTGGCAATTTTTAACCAAGTCTTTAGTGAACAGGTCGGTGCAACCGGACAAGTGAACTTTCTTCCCGTCCTGGATAGTGGGAGAGACCCTAGACAAATCAGTATCTCTATTTAAGGAATTATAGTTCAATTTTTAATTATCCAGTGATTTAACCAACGTTTTAGTATGCATGGTAAAATCTGTACATTTGCCTCTCGATTAAACTATAATAAGATATCAGGTGATATGATTTTTACAGGACATGGACTAAAGTTCACGATAAATCTCTTGATTTTTGGGCGAAGCGTCCTGGTTTAATCAAATGAATTTAATGGATAAATTTTTGTTGTTGTTTGATTCTGAGCATTTTATGCCGCATGGGCACTGTTTTTTTTGGGAGCCTGTGTTGTTATGGACTTTTGTTCTGTCTAATTTATTTACAGCGCTGGCCTATTTCTCCATCCCCATTACCTTGACTTTTTTTGTCATCAAAAGAAAAGACATGGGTTTTATTGGTATATTTGTGCTTTTTTCTTTGTTTATTGCTACTTGTGGTTTGACTCATTTCATGAATATCTGGACGATCTGGCGTCCGGATTATTGGTTGCAGGCGTTTCTGGATGTGCTGGTGGCGGTGGTTTCACTGATCACTGCGGTGGCCTTGTATCGTGCGGTGCCAGTGGCATTGACGATTCCTGCGCCTAAATCCTTGGAAGAGTCGGTAAATCGTCTGCAGGCCACGATCTCTGAACTGCGTTTTACCCAGGATAAATTGATTGAAAGTGAGAAACTGTCTGCTTTGGGGGGGCTGGTGGCCGGTGTGGCGCATGAGTTAAATACGCCGATTGGCAATGCACTGACTGCGGCCAGTAGTATCCTCAGTGCCAATCAGGAATTTCGCAATATTGCACCACAGATGCTTCGACGTTCTGACCTGAATTATCTACTAGAGGTGCATCAGGAAGGGCTGGAACTGACATTGAATAATTTGCAACGGGCAGTGTCGTTGATTGGTAGTTTTAAAGAATTGTCGGTCAATGACACGACAGGGGAGTATAAGCCGTTTTTAATCAATGATGTCGTCAGGGATGTACTGTTGATATTTGAAAATCGCCTGACTTCCAAAGGTATCACGGTGACTTGTCAACTGGATGCCCGCTTATCCATGCGTAGTTACCCGTCGGCGTTGATGCAGTTGCTCATCAATCTGTTTGAACGTTCATTACTGGTTGATTTTCAGGGGGTGGCCGATCCCGCCATACATCTGGACTGGAAACGGGTCAATGATCGGGTGACTTTATTGTTCTGGGATAATGGGGCTCCGATTGGTCGTAAGCAGGCGGAGCGGGTTTTTGAGCCTTTTCATGTCATCGGACAGGGAAATCAGGGCTTGGGATTGCATATCTGTTATCACCTGGTCAATGGACCATTGCAGGGAACGATTGAACTACAAGCCACTGAAGAAGGTCGTGGTGCCGCTTTTTTCATTACCCTGCCAGCTGCTTTGCAGGAATCAACCCAGGCGAACCAGGTAAATCCTGCAAACAGTCAGGTCGTTGGGTTTTAGATGGTGCTTCAGGGCTTCAGTGTAAGGTGCTGGCTACAGTGAGCGATAGCAGCAGGCAATAGATGCCAAAATAGTGCCATTTTCCTCGTTCCAGCCAGTGCGACAGCCAGCGTAATGCGACCAGACCAGCCAGGAAACTCATGACCATGCCCAGCAGGCTTGGAGTTAGCCATTGACTGAGTGGAGGATGATGGCCTGATTTAAGCAGACGCCATAACTCCCGGATAACGACAGCAGGCGTCAGGATGACAGCCAGGGCAAAGCTGAATTCTTCAGCAGCACGGCGGGGTATGTGGAGTAGCAGACTGAGTGAAATGGTAGCTCCGGAACGTGAGAAGCCGCGGAAGGGCAGGCACAATCCTTGAATCAGTCCGATGCGCAGGGCATCTGCAGGTGCAATAGTGGCATTATCTGCCAGTATTTCCTCTGGCTGATTTTTACTGGAAGTCTTCCAGCCTGAAAAGAAAATGAGCAGCCCGGCTACTGCCAGAGATCCGGCAATCAACCGGCTATTGCCGAATATTTGTTCGATTTCGAAATGGTCCTGTATCCCCATGACTTTGGGAATCAGTTTCATTAAGGCCAACCCAAGGACGCCGGTTGCTGCAGTTGCATAGAAAGCCGGTTTTGCCTGTTCAACAAATTGCGCTAATGAATGAAACCAGGTGCGTTGCCAGCTTTTCCAGAAATAAACGATGACAGCAAACATGGTGCCGGTGTGAAGCATCACCAGCATAAAGGTCATTTTCGCTGAGGTTGGGTCAAGTCCCATCAGTTTTTCAGCAAGGATTACATGTGCTGAACTGGAAACCGGTAAGAGTTCTGCCAGCCCTTGCACGATGGCCAGCAGCAATATCTGTAAATAGTCCATGGGTATTAAATACTCCTGAAAAAATGGCGTGCCATGTTAGCATGTTCGTGATGAATAATGTGTGATCATGCCTTATACTTCGGCGCTCAGTTAAAGTTTCTGCAAGGATTAGTCATGCCTCTTGTTACATTAGCGGATGGTTCGCAACGTACCTTCACCGATGCCGTGAGCGTTCTTGATGTTGCCCGGTCAATCTCCGCCAGCCTGGGTAAGTCGGCGCTGGCGGCGTTGGTGAATGCAACGCCAGTTGATCTGAGTTATGTACTGACTGAAGATGCGCATCTGACCATTATTACGGACAGGGATGCCCACGGTCTTGAGGTGCTCAGGCACTCCTGTGCTCATTTATTGGCGATGGCGGTCAAGCAGTTATTTCCAAATGTACAGGTGACCATCGGTCCGGTGATTGACGATGGTTTTTATTATGATTTTGCCAGCGAGCATCCCTTTACTCCGGATGATTTGTTGGTGATTGAAGCACGTATGCATGAACTGGCAAAAGCAGATTATCCATTGACTCGTCGGGTACTGGATCGGGAGGCGGCTATTGCCTGGTTTGAAGGGTTGGGGGAGTCCTACAAGGCAGAAATTATTCGCTCGATTGCTGAGGGTGAACCTTTGTCATTGTATCGCCAGGGCGATTTTGAGGATCTGTGCCGAGGCCCGCATGTGCCGTCAACGGGGCGTTTAAAAGCATTTAAGCTGACCCGTGTTGCCGGGGCATTCTGGCGTGGTCGTTCCGATCAGGCGGTGTTGCAGCGAATTTATGGAACCTGCTGGGCGAATCAGAAAGATCTGGATGCCTATTTGTTACGCATCGAAGAAGCAGCGAAACGCGACCACCGCAAGATTGGTCGCCAGCTGAACCTGTTTCATGTGCAGGAAGAGGCACCGGGTTCGGTGTTCTGGCATCCGCATGGCTGGACCCTGTGGCAGACCATCGAACAGTACATGCGTCAGCGGTTGCAGAAAGAAAATTATCTGGAAATCCGCACGCCGCAGGTGGTGGATAAAGCGTTATGGGTTCGTTCAGGACATTGGGATAACTATCGGGAAAACATGTACGTTACTTCTGTAGAAGAACGGGATTTTGTGATAAAGCCGATGAATTGTCCCTGCCATGTGCAGGTGTTTAATCATGGTTTGCATTCATATCGTGATTTGCCCATGCGTCTGGCTGAGTTCGGTTCCTGTCACCGATACGAGCCCTCTGGTGCATTGCATGGCATTATGCGGGTGCGCGGATTTACCCAGGATGATGCCCATATTTTTTGTACCCAGAATCAGATGCAGACAGAGGTCAGTGACTTCATTCGTTTGCTACGTGAGGTGTATCATGACTTTGGGTTCACGCAGATTCTTTATAAGCTATCATTACGCCCGGAAAAAAGAGTAGGCGATGATGCACTGTGGGACAAAGCCGAACAGGCTTTGACTCAGGCCTTGCAATTGCAGGGTGTGGAATTTGACTTACAGCCAGGGGAAGGGGCGTTCTACGGGCCAAAAATTGAGTTTACCCTGAAAGATTGTCTGGGAAGACTCTGGCAATGTGGCACGATACAACTGGATTTCTTTCTGCCGGAACGCCTGGGTGCTACCTATGTGTCAGAACAGGGAGATCGGCAGGTGCCGGTGATGTTGCATCGGGCGGTGCTCGGCTCATTCGAGCGTTTCATTGGTATTCTGATAGAGCATTTTGCGGGCTGGTTTCCTCTGTGGCTGGCCCCGGTACAGGTGGCAGTGATCAATATTACGGACCGTCAGGCAGAATATGCGCAATTAGTGGTAGAAACTTTGAAAAAAAGTGGAATTCGTTGCATTGCCGACTTGAGAAATGAAAAGATTGGCCTTAAAATCCGTGAGCTTACACTTCAGCGAATTCCTTACCTTCTGGTCGTAGGGGATCGCGAGATGGAAACAGGTGCTGTTGCGGTGCGAACTCGGGAGGGCAAAGATATCGGACAGATGAGTGTCGATTCCTTGGTGCAACGTCTTACAGTGGAAATCGCCAGTAAATCTGGTGTTCAAGCGGAGAGACAGTAATCAAGGTGGAAAAACAGCAACTGGCGAAAAGTGAGAAACGTCCGGCGATCAATGAAGAGATTGCAGCTTCTGAAGTCCGTCTGATTGACCTGGATGGTAAACAGATTGGTGTGGTCTCTATCAGGCAGGCGATTGCAGCGGCTGAAGAGGTTGAACTGGATCTGGTGGAGATTGTGCCGGAAGCGGAGCCTCCGGTATGTCGTATTATGGATTACGGCAAGTTCCGTTTTGAGCAGAAACAGAAACAGAAAGAAGCAAGAAAGAAACAGCATCAGATTCAGATCAAGGAAATCAAGCTGCGTCCGGGAACGGAGGAAGCGGATTATCATGTGAAACTGAAGTCGATGGTGCGTTTTCTGGAAGAAGGGGACAAGGCCAAGGTAACGTTGCGGTTTCGTGGTCGGGAAATGGTCCACCAGGAATTTGGTATGAAGATGCTGCAGAGAATTGAGGCAGATCTCAGTGAATTTGGGGTGATAGAACAACACCCCAAAATGGAGGGCAAGATGCTGGTAATGGTCATTGCTCCCCGGAGAAAGAAATAGCTTTCGGGCGATTTCTACCCCCAGACAGTGCATTCAGGCTGGTCGACCGGGTTCGATAAACGAAAAAAGTGAGTATACTGACATGTCAAAAATGAAGACCTGTCGCGGTGCAGCTAAGCGCTTTAAAAAAACCGCTAATGGTTTTAAGCGCAAGCAGGCGTTTAAGCGACATATCTTGACTAAAAAGTCTCCGAAGCGGATTCGTCAGCTTCGCCCTAAAACGATGGTTGCTGAGTGCGATGTACGTGAAGTAGCACGTCTGTTGCCTTACGCCTGAGAATTGGGGATAGACCATGCCTAGAGTTAAACGTGGAGTAACGGCGCATCGTCGCCATAAAAAAATCCTGAATCGTGCCAAGGGATACTATGGGGCGCGTTCCCGGGTGTATCGGGTTGCTTTTCAGGCGGTAATCAAAGCCGGACAGTATGCTTACCGTGACCGGCGGCAGCGTAAACGCCAGTTCCGTGCTTTATGGATTGCCCGTATCAATGCGGCTTCCCGGATGAATGGCCTGTCGTACAGTCGGCTGATTCACGGTCTGAAACTGGCCAATGTGCAAGTAGACCGGCGTGTTCTGGCGGATATTGCGGTGTTTGATGCGGCGGCTTTCACGGCGCTGGCTGAACGTGCCAAGGCCGCTATTGCAGGTTGAGTGACGGTTGTGTTGCTCTGATCGGTTGGTTTTAAAAAGGCGGTTGGTTTTAAAAAGGCGGTTGGTTTTAAAAAGGCGGTTGGTTTTAAAAAGGCGGTTGGTTTTAAAAAGGGAAGACAATCAGTTTTCCCTTTTTTATTTATCAGTTTGTGCTCGTTATTGATGAAGGACTGTACGCATGGATTTACTCCAGGAGTTGGTGGAACAGGCATTGCAAAAAGTAGCTCAGGCGGCGACGCTGGTAGAGCTTGAGCAGTTGCGGGTGCAGTATCTGGGTAAAAAAAGTCAGTTCAGTGAGTTGATGAAAGGACTGGGTACGCTGGATCCCAAAGAACGCCCACAGGCCGGAGCACGTATTCATGCGGCAAGGGAAGCCTTGCAGGAACAACTGAATGCAAAATTTCTGCAAGTAGAGCGACAAGCCCGAGACCGGCAGTTGGCTGCTGAAGTGGTTGATGTGACACTTCCGGGTCGAAAAGAACCCCGGGGTACCTTGCATCCGGTGCGTCGTGTATTGAACCGAATTCAACTGATGTTTCAACAGGCCGGGTTTGCGGTGGTTGATGGTCCGGAAATTGAGGATGATTTTCATAATTTTGAAGCACTGAATATTCCTGAGCAACATCCGGCCCGTGCCATGCACGATACTTTTTATTTTGATGCGCATACGCTGTTGCGTACGCATACGTCGCCGGTACAGATCAGGACAATGGAGCAAGGGAAACCTCCTTTTCGCATTATTTGCCCAGGCCGGGTGTACCGTTGTGATTCGGACATGACGCATAGTCCGATGTTTCACCAGGTGGAAGGCTTGCTGGTGGATGAAGGCATCAATTTTGCGGATCTGAAAGGATTGGTGGCCGATTTTCTCGTGCGTTATTTCGAGCAGGAGGTAGCGGTGCGCTTTCGCCCTTCCTATTTTCCATTTACTGAACCGTCTGCTGAAATTGATGTGCAGTGTGTGCATTGTGCAGGCTCTGGCTGTCGAGTGTGTAAACAGACGGGATGGCTGGAAATCGGGGGCTGTGGTCTGGTACACCCTTCGGTGTTGCAGCATGGAGGAGTGGATAGTCGGCAGTGGACAGGTCTGGCTTTTGGCATGGGCGTTGAGCGATTGGCCATGCTGAGCTATGGCGTACAGGATCTGCGACTTTTTTTTGAAAATGATGTGCGGTTTTTACGGCAGTTTGCCTGAATGGCGGATGATTCAGTAAAGGAAATAATTCATGCAATTTGGTGAACAGTGGCTGCGGAGCTGGCTAGATCTGGAATGGGATACTGCACGTTTAAGTCAGGAACTGACCATGGCCGGTCTGGAAGTGGAGTCATGGAGGTTTATGGGGGCGCACTGTGCCGGTGTGGTGGTTGCAGAGATAGTCAGTGTCATCCGGCATCCACAGGCGGACCGTCTGCATGTTGTTCAGGTGCGTTGCGGTGAGGCTGAATCCCGGCAGATAGTGTGTGGGGCCAAGAACCTGCGACCCGGTATGCGGGTACCACTGGCGTTACCCGGCACTCGACTGCCCGGCGGGGTTATTGCGGAAGCCCAGGTGCGGCAGGTGTTATCCAGAGGCATGTTGTGTGGGGCTGATGAACTGGGATTGGCGGACACGGCGGAAGGTTTGCTGGAATTGCCTGAGCATGCGGTTCCGGGACAGGATTTACTGGAAGTGCTTAATTTGCATGATGCGATTGTAGAACTGGGCATTACCCCCAATCGTGGGGACTGTCTGAGTATTTGCGGTTTGGCCCGGGAAATTGCTGCACTGTCTGGTTGTGCCTTGCTGGAACAGAAAAATGTGGCGGCGTGGGCGTGTGAATCACAGGTACCGGCTCTGGAGGTGCAGATAAGCTCAGCGGCCTGTGGCCGTTATCTGGCCCGTCGTATTGTCAACATTAACCGGCAGGCACGTACTCCAGAATGGATGCGTCAGCGCCTTGAACGTTGTGGGTTGCGTTGTATCCACCCGGTGGTGGATTGTACGAATTACGTCATGCTGGAATTGGGGCAGCCATTGCATGCATTTGCGGCGGACCGGGTAAAGGGAGGTTTGCAGATCAGGCAGGCGGCGGCCGGTGAACTATTAGTTGGTTTACAGGGCCAGGCATTATCACTGGATGAACGTTATCTGGTAATTGCCGATACAGTCAATGTGTTGGCACTGGCGGGAATCATGGGGGGGGCAGACGCTGCAGTCAGCGCAGAGACCGATTCCATTATTCTGGAATCCGCCTGGTTTGATCCTCGGGCGATTGCCGGTAAAGCGCGGTCACTGGGATTGAGCACGGAATCTTCGCACCGGTTTGAAAGGGGCGTGGATCCACAACTGGCCGCTGAGGCGATGGAGTATGCCACCGCCTTGATTGTGCAGATTACCCACGGGCAGGCCGGTGAATTGGTGCACATACACAATGTTGAACAGTTGCCACAACGCCCCCTGATTAATCTGCCGTTGAGTCTGGTGCAGCAATTACTGGGGCTGCCTCTTGAGGCTACGACTGTTGCCATGCTTCTGGAGCGACTGCAGATGCAAGTTAGCCCGGTGGAGGGGGGGTGGTTGGTGCAAGCGCCCAGCTGGCGCTTTGATATTACTGAACCTGTGGATTTAGTAGAAGAAGTCGCCCGGCTGTATGGTTATAACCGCTTGCCGAGTCACCGTCCGCTTACCCATATGCACCTTGGCGCAGCTCCGGATCATGAAACCCCGTGGAATGTCTTGCTGGATACGCTGCTGGATCAGGGATTTCAGGAAGTGATGACCTATAGTTTCATTGATCGGGACACTCAGGCGATTTTTGATCCAGAGATAACGCCAATGACGTTGGCCAATCCGATGAGTGGGGAAATGGCGGTCATGCGTACCTGTTTATGGCCAGGACTGCTGAAAGTGGTCAAGTTCAATCAGAACCGCCAGCAGGAACGTTTGCGTCTTTTTGAATCAGGATTACGTTTTCGTGCGGATGCGCAGGGGTTGCAGCAGGAGTTATGTCTAGCCGGTGCCATGACAGGTACCCGGCAAGCTCCAGGATGGCAGCAGTCTATGCCACAGGCACGCGTGTCATGTGATTTTTTTGATGTAAAAGGGGTGGTTGAAACTTTGTGTGCTGGGGCAGATTACCAGCCGCTGGCCTGTGCAGGGTTACATCCGGGGCAGTCTGCAGTGATAATCAAAGAGGGCCGAGAAATTGGCCGTCTGGGGCGTTTGCATCCTGAGGCGGAAGCAGTGATCGGGGTGCAAGGGCCGGTATGGCTGTTTGAACTGGCGGTGTCAGCGTTGATACAGGGGAGAAAACCGGCAGCACGGCTGTTGTCACGTTTTCCGGCAGTGCGTCGAGATCTGGCCGTGGTGGTGCCACAGGCACTGGCGGTGGCTGAAGTGTTACGTTCAGTGCAAGACTGGGCGGGCCGTTATTTGCAGCACGTTGAACTTTTTGATGTTTATAGTGGCACAGGGGTTCCTGAAGATCATAAAAGTCTGGCGATCAGCATGACGTGGCAATCCTTGGAAGAAACCTTGTCTGATGCAGTTATTCAGCAATGGACTCAAGCGGTACTTCAGGGGTTGGGGGAGCGGTTTGGTGCAATATTGCGTACTTGAGTTCTGTTAATAAAATGCAAATATGTGCTTTTTCCCTGCACATATTTTTGCAACTGCTAAACTGCAAAACAGGTTGCGGCAGCGGCCTTTAATCGATGAAAGTTGTAGGATGCTAACGATGAGTACATTAACCAAGGCAGACATGTCTGAACATCTTTTTAATGAGCTGGGCATTAACAAACGCGAAGCGAAAGAGATGGTCGAGCAGTTTTTTGAAGAATTGGCATTGTGTCTGGAAAATAACATACCGGTAAAACTCTCAGGCTTTGGAAATTTTGAAATCAGAGACAAGCGCCAGCGCCCGGGGCGCAACCCGAAAACGGGAGAAGAAATTCCTATTACCGCTCGTCGTGTGGTGACGTTCAGACCTGGGCAGAAATTAAAACAACGGGTTGAGATGTATGCTGGAACCGGGGAATAATGCACTGCTGCCTGAAATACCGGGCAAACGTTATTTTAGTATTGGTGAAGTCAGCGAACTCTGTGAGGTCAAGCCGCACGTCCTGCGCTATTGGGAGCAGGAGTTTTTGCAGCTCAAACCAGTAAAACGCCGGGGAAACCGACGCTATTATCAGCGTCAGGATGTCTTGATGATCCGGCAGATTCGCACTTTGCTCTACGAGAAAGGCTTCACGATTAGTGGGGCGCGCGTTCAGTTGCTCGAACAGGGTTCCAGAGCGCCCGAAGTGATGTCGGCCCCTTATTCAGGACATTTGCCAGAGGAACGGCCACAAGGGCGGTCACATGGATTGATTGTATCTGATGCGGATATTATTCCTGTGCTGATTGAAAATCTGTTGTTTGATCTGGAACAGATTGTCGCTTTGCTCTCTGACTGAGTTTTTTGTCTAACCAAAGTGCGGTGTGTAACACTTTGGTTAGTGTGTCCGCTAATGGCGGACAGTCGTTTAATGGTGGACGGTCGTTTTCTGTCTTTCTGTTTCTCATGTCACCTCGGTTTCCAGAAACTAAAGTGCAAGTAAATATTGCCAGGCGTGGATGTCTGTCTGGCTTTCCGGGGTGTTGTTGCTACTTACAATTGCGCCGTTATTGCTTCTATCGTTTAGACAGTGTTGGTGAATATTTCTGGGGAATACGAAAATTTCTCCAGAGAAGCCTCATTCTGGGGCTAGGAACCTTGGTGTTATTGGGGTATCATAGCGCCCTCAATTCGGGGTGTAGCGCAGCTTGGTAGCGCACCTGCATGGGGTGCAGGTGGTCGGAGGTTCAAATCCTCTCACCCCGACCATTTTCCCCGCCTGTGGTTCATGAGAGTTTGTCTCTCGGTTTTTCTTATTTTAAGCTATAGTTTGTCATACTGAATTTTTTATCTGGATTTTTCCTGGCAATCTTGGGGGGCACCTATGTTTATCCTCATTGGTTATCTGGTGACAGTGGCGACCATTTTCGGAGGTTACATTGTCGCTGGTGGCCATATTGCTGCCTTATTCCAGCCGATTGAACTGGTTATGATTTTCGGTGGGGCATTCGGTGCTTTTCTGGGAGGCAATGGCGGAAAGCCGATGAAAGGCATTACCAAGGCTGTGCCTGCTGTTTTTAAAGGCAGTAAAGTCACCAAAGAATTGTACATGGAACTGTTTGCGCTGATGTTTGAGATTCTGTCTAAAGCGCGTAAAGAAGGTCTGATGTCGATTGAGGCGGATATTGAAGACACGCATGCCAGTCCGCTGTTTTCTAAATACCCGAAAATACTGCATGACCATCATGTTGTTGATTTTATTAGTGACTATTTGCGTATGATGGTGAGTGGAAATCTCAATCCGATGGAAATGGAAGGGTTGATGGATTTAGAGATTGATACACACCACCTGGAAGGTCATGCGCCAGTCGGAGCGGTTCAGGGACTGGCCGATGGAATGCCGGCCTTTGGTATTGTGGCTGCGGTAATGGGTGTGGTGCATTGTATGGAATCGCTATTCCTGCCACCCAGTCAGTTGGGGATTTTGATTGCGCATGCGTTGGTGGGAACTTTTCTCGGTATTTTATTATCTTATGGATTTGTGGCACCGATTGCAGCGGCGATGGTGCATCGGCTTGAAGACGAAACCGTGATTTACAAGTGTATCAAGATGATCCTTATGGCCAGTGTCAATGGAGCGGCCCCCCAGGCGAGCGTAGAATTTGGACGTAAGGCGTTGTTCTCCACTGACCGGCCGTCGTTTGCTGAACTGGAAGAGCATATCAAACAGGCCAGAAGCAAATAACAGAATGTTGACAGAGGGCGAGACTTATGGCCATTGATGCGCAACGACCGATTGTTATAAAACGCATTAAAAAAGGCGGGCATGGTCACCACGGTGGGGCATGGAAAATTGCTTATGCTGACTTCGTTACTGCGATGATGGCTTTTTTCTTGCTGATGTGGCTGTTGTCATCAGTAAATATGGCTAAATTGCGTGGCATTTCTGATTATTTTTCAACGACAGTGCAGGCGGCGCTGTTTAACACCAACGGAACGGGCAATCGGGAAAGTATCATGGATGGCGGGGGGGCTGATTTGTCCCGGCCTTCCGGGGATTCTAATAAAAAGGTTAAAGAAGTTCCTAATACCCATGGCAACAAGGCACCTGAGGCACTGGAATCGGATAATCAGAAAAAACTGAAACAGGCACAGGCTTCTCAGGATCAGAAACAGAAAACGCCGCAACAGAAAACCGAACAAAGTCCTCAGCAAAAACAGATGGAAGTTCAGCAACTCAAGCAGTTGAGCCAGAAAATCGATCAGATCATTCAGGTTAATCCGGATTTGGCTAAACTCAAGGATCAAATCAAACTCAGTATGACTCCGGATGGACTGCGTATCCAACTCATTGATCAGCAAAATCGGCCCATGTTCAGTTCAGGTTCGACCCGATTACAGGACTACGCTGCGGTTTTGTTGCATGAAATTGGCAAGTTGCTGAATAACGTACCCAATAAAATCAGCATTGCCGGGCATACGGATGCGGCCCCTTATGCAGGAGTAACCCATGAGCTAGGGTACAGCAACTGGGAATTATCCTCGGATCGGGCCAATGCGTGTCGCAGGGAATTATTGGCAGGCGGTATGCAGCCTGACAAGGTATTGCAGGTGATCGGGCTGGCGGATGCCGTGCCCTATGATCCGGATAATGTATTTAACCCGACGAACCGGCGGATCAGCATTACCGTATTGAATAACAGTTCCGAGGCTACGGCGGTGTCGGGAATGGGTAATTCGACTTCAAGCAGTACAGTGAGTGTCAAACAGCTACAGGATGGCGCTTACTGATGCCATTGCCGCAGGTCGTTGCCATGCAGTTAATGGCATGGCTAGGGGGGCAGTTATTTAGCGCAGTGATGGCGCACTGGAGCCATGCAGGCGTTGTGCCACTGTGGTGGTGCTATGGGATGCAAGTACTGTTGGTACAATTTTTTATTTATTTGAAACAACGGGGTGTTACAGAAGGCAAACTCTATGTTCAGCAGGCGCTGCTTTCCTTGGTGCTGATCTTTTGTCTGCTGCATCCGCTTGCTCCATGGGTCTATCTGACCGGCCTGATTGTGATTTGGTTGGTGCAGGGACGACCTGACAAAGACCGGGTTCCCTTGTATTTTTCTTCGACTGAAACCCGAAAGGTGCTGAGTGACTGGCTTGAACTACATCCAGGCTGTTTTATTGATTTAGGGTGTGGCAATGGCCGACTGCTGGCGCATCTGGCAGAACGTTTTCCCGATCGTAAGTTTTATGGAGTGGAGCAGGCGTTGGGCCCATGGCTTCTGGCACGGTTTTATTGTCGGCATCTGACCAATTGCCAGATCATCCGTAGCGATCTATGGGACGCTGATTTACAGCAGATGGCTGTCGTTTATGTTTTTTTATCGCCACAACCGATGCCACGCCTGTGGCAAAAATTCAGGCACGAAGCTTCGCCAGGGGCTTGGTTACTGAGTAACAGCTTTGCAATTGACGGTGAGATTCCACAAGAGATCGTCCCGTTAACGGGGCCACTGCAGCAGTGTTTGCTGTGCTATGCGTGGTCCGGGTGCTGATCCGGATTAAGGCGATGCTGGGACTTCAGGCGCTTGCAGCTTGTCCAGATCAATTTTCGGATCGACGTCTTCGGCACTATTGTCTTGTACAAGGGAGCTTTTAAGCGTTGTTGTGGGTTTCTGGAAATGCACAGCGGTAATTTCCAGCAGAAAGGTGGTTCCATGTTCCTGCTGGAGCACGCGTACCGGTAGAAAATTCAAGGAAGGTGCCACCCAGAACGTGGTATAGCGGGCGGCACCGGCCACATGAGAGTGCTCTACTTTCAGGGTGCTCAAGGTGCCAATTGCCGTATTCAGGGTCTCACTGGTGCCAGTATTGTACACATAAGTACGGATTCCGTCGGCATCTGCCAGTGGATAGGACAATGCAGGGTGGGGGCTTGCCAGATCCCGGCGCATCTGAATCTCTACAGATAATTTGTCCAGGGTATTGGCGGTCAGTTCAAAGCTGCGCTGTGGGTCACGTTCAGTCTGTGTAATCAGTTTTTTTGTTTCCCAGTCCATCAGCAGATCGGTATGCCGATGTTCAAACAGCATTTGCCGTTCCAGGTGATAATGCGTGGGAAGAATCTGACCTTGGGGGGTTACACTGAAATAACTACGTTCGCTGGCATGCGCCAGCATGCCAGCATCTGCGGTGGTCTCAAAAAGGTAGGAATTCACATTGACTTGATGCAGTTCACGGTGCGCCTTGCCTACTTTCTGTCCACCAATACTCAAGGTATAGTCCGCTGCAAAAAGCATAGGCTCGAAGGCGGGAACAGAATCAGGGTACGCTGGTAACGGGATGCAGACGTAACAGAGAATCAGCCTGAAAATAGAGTGTTTTAGCATGACCTGTATCCTTCAAGTTCAATGTACCCTGGGCAATGGTCTGCAGCACTAGCGGATAGAGTTGATGTTCCAGCTGATGTACCCGTTGTTGCAGTTGCCCCTCATCTTCACCGGGAAGCACTTGCAGTATAGCTTGTGCCAGTACCGGTCCTTCATCCAGACCGGCGGTAACGCAATGTACTGAACAACCATGTGTCTGGTCTTTGGCTTCGAGAACGCGATGATGCGTATGCAGTCCTTTATGGCGGGGAAGCAGAGAAGGATGAATGTTCAGGATGTGCGACGCAAAATGTGCAATGAACACCGGGCTCAGAATACGCATGAAACCTGCCAGTACAATCAGATCTACAGCATAGGGATCTAAAATCCGGATGAGTTCCCGGTCAAAAGACTCACGACTGGAAAACTGCTGATGTTCCACAGTAGCGGTAGGGATGCCGGCTTTCTGGCTCCGCAGCAGACCACGTGCAGTCGCTTTGTTGCTGATGACCACACGGATGCGGGCATCCAGCTGTTCTTGAGCGATGGCATCAATGATCGCTTGCAGGTTCGAGCCTTCTCCGGAAATTAATACCGCCAGATCAAGCATTATGCAAATACCACATGCGGGTGAGTTTCTTTGGACAACATGATCAGCCCCAGTTTCCATGCAGCTTCCCCCTGGCATTGCAGCCATTCGAGCATAGGTGCGGCATGAGACTCGGGAACAACGAGCACCATGCCGATACCGCAGTTGAAGGTGCGATACATTTCCGGGGTGGTGATATTACCCTGCTGCTGCAACCAGCGGAAAATTTCCGGCCATTGCCAGCTCTGATTATCAATCCGTGCGCAAGTTCCCTGTGGCAGTACCCGTGGAAGATTGCCAGGCAGACCGCCGCCGGTGATATGGGCCATGGCGTGAACCGGGAAAGTGGCAATCAGTTGACGAATCAGCTTGGCATAAATGCGAGTTGGTGCCAGAAGTATTTCACCAAGAGTGCTGTCTGCAAAGGCCATGCGGGGGTCGATCTGATTGACCTCCAGCACCTTGCGCACCAGCGAATAGCCATTAGAGTGCACGCCACTGGAAGGCAGTGCCAGTAGCACATCACCAGGACGG
>JAJXWR010000046.1 GCA_021781515.1 Pseudomonadota bacterium | reverse complement strand
GCGGTGTCCGTCACCTGATCAGTGCCTTGCACATTAGTGAAAGAGACAGCACCGGGAGCAGCGCTGGTTCCGTAGGTCGTCGTAACGGCGGCAATACTGGCTCCCGTCAGTGCCAGTTTATTCACGACGTAATTGGCGGTACTGGTGGTGAATCCGGCAAAGCTGTAATTACTCGCATCAGTGCCTGCCAGGGTGCTACTGGCACTCTGGCTATAACTGCCCGCCTGCAGATGACCACTGGTACTATTCACCGAAGCGACAATGCTGGCGGTGTCCGTCACCTGATCCGTGCCTTGAATATTGCCGAAAGAGACTGCGCCGGGAGCGGCGGTGGTTCCGTAGGTCGTCGTAACGGCGGCAATACTGGCTCCCGTCAGTGCCAGTTTATTCACTACATAATTGGCCGTTCCCGTGGTAACGCCACTAAAGGTGTAATTGCTCGCATCTGCACCACTTAAGCTTGCGCCCGCCGTCTGGCTGTAGCTGCCAACGACCAAATGCCCGCCGGTGCTGTTCACCGGATTGACAATGCTGGCACTGCCTGTCACCAGGTCACTGCCTTGCACATTGCCAAAAGATACCGCACCTGGCGTATTCCCTATCCCGTAGGTGGTCGTCACCGCCGCAATACTGGCTCCGGTTAAGGCCAGTGCCGATACGGAATAATTTCCCGTCAATCCCGCATAGGTATAATTGCCGGCATCGGTTCCCGAAAATCCGCTCACCGATTCCACCCCAGTATAACTACCTGCTTTCAGGTGATTGCTGCTGCTGGTATTCCCTGTCGTAGCCACCACCACCGAGGCCGTTCCCAGCACATCACCCGTAACCGCATTGGTCAAAGAGACTGAGCCTGGTGTCAACGTTGACCCATACACAGAACTGCCGGCACCGATTGATCCTGTCAGCGCCAACGGAGTTACCGTATAATTTCCGGTCACCCCGGCATAAGTGTAATTACTGGCGCCTGTTCCAGTCAGCCCGATGACTGATTCACTACCCGTATGCGTCCCTGCCTTGAAATTCCCACTGGTACTGGTTTGAGCCGCAGTGGTAACCTTAATGGAGGCTAGGACATTATCGCCTGAAACTTCATTCGTGAAGGTGGCCGTACCGGGTATCAACGTCGAACCATACACCGAACTGCCATTAGCAATGGATCCTGCCAAAGCGAGTTTATTGATTGTCCAGCCAGACGACACCGTGTAGGGGGTCAATCTGTAATTACTGGCACCGGTTCCGGTCAGACTCAAGCCACTTAGATAGTTATAAGAATAGCTGCCTGCGGCGGCATTGGTCATTTGTGCCGGGGCACCTGCACTATAGGTAGCCGTCCCCGAGGTGCTGGCATTGCTCAGGCTATAGCTGCTTCCTGCAGAATTAACCAATGCCACAGAGAGTGTCGGTGCCGTTCCATAGGTCGAAGAACCCGAGGTTGGCTCCACAAATACAATGGTTGCACAGGTGCTGAAGTGGCATAGCACAGGATAGTTGTTGTTCACTCCCGTCTGAAATCCCCAGATCGGCGTCGTGTAAAAATCCCAAGAAGGGCTGCTGTTGCTATTGGCTGAGGTCGAGGTGATAAAATTGGTCACGTTCTGTAAATCGGTACTGCTCAGTCCCAGATCATTGCCAGACGTCAGTGTGGCGGTACTACTCCCCACTCCGGTTGCGGTGTTGCTCACATTCCAGAAATTATGAGTGACAATTGACGCAGAAGCCGTGTTGTAACCCAACAGTCCACCGACATTACTGCTGCCACTGACGGTATTACTCGCATAACTGTTCGAAACCGTTCCATAATTCCCCCCGATCAACCCTCCTACATCCGTGGTACTGCTGCCACTGACCGACCCCACGGCATAACTGTTGCTGACCGTACCTTGGTTGGCACCTACCAGCCCCCCCTGTCGGTAAACATAACTTCCCGTTAAAGCCACCGAACCTGTGGCATAACTATTGCTGACCAAGCCGGCATTCCACCCAACCAACCCTCCAACATAAGAGACATTTGCCTGAGACTCGTTAATGTTGACCGTGGAATAGGCGTTGGTTAGCGTCCCGTGATTGACGCCGACCAGTCCACCGACATACCCATACCCCCCCACACTGCCCGTACTATAGGCATTAGACACAGTGCCCGCTTGCACGCTACCCACCAACTCGCCAACATAATTCCCCCCCGTCACCGAGCCACCCGTCATGCCGACATTACTGATAGTGCTGGAGCCACTATCCACATAGCCAAAAAGTCCGAGATAGTTCATGGAACTTGAGCCACTGATGGGGTGATTGATGGTCAGATTACTGATCGTATAATTTTTTCCGTCAAACGTTCCTGTAAAGGCGGAGTTACCGGTTTGACTATTCCCTACAGGAACAAATCCTGCCGAAGTGCTCCACACATCTTTTAACGTACTCGCCGTGGCCGTATTGGAGGCATCAATCGCTGAACCCAGTTGATAATTCCCCGAAAGGTTCATGACCATCAACTGTAACTGATGCGCATTATTGATGGTGGTCGAATATTCCGAGGCCAACATCGGGAAAGTGGCCCCCGACGTACCGTTCAGATTATTCAGACCCTGATCTGTATCCACCATGACCCAGTTATTGCCTGTAGCGCCGGTGGTACTGGTGAACGTAAATCCGGCAAAGTTAGACGCCGTTTGCATTTGTGTGGTCGTTAAACCCGTTATTCCGGATGAATTGCCTACTCCTATAGCACCTTTTCCAGCATTGACAGTGCTGTTCCAGTAGCCATTAGTGATTACACCGCCAAGATACTGCCCAACCAACCCTCCAATTGATGCATTTCCATTGACCAGACCCGTCGCATACACATTGCTGATGGTACCGGCAGACGCAATTCCTACCAGCCCTCCCACGTAACTACTGCCAGTCACCGAACCCGTCGAATAAGAATTATTGATAGTGCCGTAATTCAACCCAGCAAGACCACCCGGGCTGTAGTCGAGTGATAGCCCCCCCACCGTACCTGTGGCATAGCAATTACTGATCGTCCCATGATTATTTCCAACCAGCCCGCCCGCATAATTATAACCTTGCACTGTACTCGTGGCGTAAGAATGAAGTACAGAACCGTAGTTCAATCCCACCAGACTGCCAACGCCAATGTTAGTGGTCAGTGTACTACCATTCGCAGTGATGCTGCCCCCTACTAATCCAACATTCCGAATGATTGCCGCAGTCGCCGTCTGGCCGAACAATCCAGCATTGACGCTGGAAGTCGTCACAATCTTCATATTACTGATCGTATGGCCCAAGCCATCAAAAATTCCAGAAAAATAGGGAGAACTCTCGCCAATGGGTGTAAACCCATTGCCCGCATTCCAGGAACTGGTGGCACTGGCGTCGATATTGGCACCCAGCACGTAATTGTGGCTCAGGCCACCGTTAATCCCTTGCAAATCTGTTGCAGTCAGACTTCCCGGCGCACCCAACGCATCAATCACCGTATAACTAAGTGTGGTGCCGGTGGAACCCAACATGGTACTAAAATGCGTCCCGGCAGGCAGATTGATCGCCGCATTGACGTTGTAAGCAGCCGTCGTCCCGCTGATTATTCCATTTGTTGCCCCTTGCCCATACTGCAATGCAAGACTGGCGGTGCCACTGCCGTTCAGTGCTGAATTGAAATTGATGTTGTTATACGCATTGAGGGTTAGAGTATTGGCACTCCAGGACACCACATCATTGACATTGATATTCCCGGACGTCCCTGAATTACCCGAACTTGACAGAACACTCACATTGCCACCGGCCAGGGCAGTGGTTAACGTCGCCCCGGTCATATTGCCCCCGGAAGGGGCAATATTATAATCCACCGGATCAATCAGCCAGGTGCCTGCCAAACCCAGTTGCGCCGCCGTCGTAACACGGGCCTGTGGTGCCACCTGCACCTCATGCGCACTGGTCTCAATGAAACCTCCATTGCCACCTTGTGGTGCACTGGCATCCAGTGTGCCCCCTACCTGCACCTGACCGGCGGCCATACCTCCTTGCAGATGAATCACCCCTTGCTGATTATCAACGGTCTGCGCTTCAATAATGCCGGTATTATTGACAACGCTACTTAACAGCGCCGCTTTGGCACCGGCCGTCATTAACACACGGCCGCCATTGGCAGAAATCAGGCCACCATTGGACGCCTGACTATCCAGAACACTCTGATCCACCTGCATCTGTATCAGGGAATTATCACTGAACGTCAGTGTGACAGCATTCCCTGCACCCAAGGCAACACTGCCAGCCTGTGCGGTAATCGTTCCCTGATTGATGACCTTGTTGCCCAACAAGCCAATATAATGCCCCTGCAGGGTTCCCTGATTGATGATACTTCCCGAACCATCGCCACTGAAAGAAACGGCGGAACCATGATTGACCAGCAGATCCAGCGATGAGGCAACCAGCCCGCCGACATTGACCTGTGCCTGTTGACCAAACAGTATACCGTTGGGGTTTAGCAACCAGACCTGTCCATTTGCTTCCACATGCCCAAGGATCTGCGAAGCACTGTTGCCGGCAATCCGGTTGATGGCAATCGCCGAGGCTGAGGGTTGCAAGAAATTGACGCTCTCGTCAGTACCGACGTTGAATGAATTCCAGTTAAGCGAAAGATTCTGACTGGTTTGATAAATCGTCGTCTTGAGTCCAGTTTGCGAAATGGAGCCGCTTCCGGAGGCCACTTGCCCCCCGGCCGGAGCCGCCTGTACCGACACCGAAGCGGCAGACAACGCCCCAATAACCAGTCGGCGCATGGCCGACTTCCCACAACAACAGGAAGTTTCCGCAACAGCAATCCATGCCGCCTGCACACGACTCCAGATCAGACGATAGACGTGGTTAATAGATGCGCGCCGCTTCATAGGTTATTACCGTAGTATGAAAGAGTATTTTTGTTCCAGATAACATGCTTGTTAGTTTAGTTTTAAAAATCCAAAAAATAATTGTTTTTTCCTGAAAAATGTAAGAATTATTGTATTATCTCCAGAATAAACCCGAGAATAATTTACAAATACAATCATTATTTACAATGAGTTGGCGAAATATAATGATAATTATATGATTTTTTTTCAGTATATTCAAAGCAGTTCAGGATTTTGTGTATTTCGGCCAGATTGTTCTATCAATGCGACATCTCGTTATGTTTTTTGCCTATCCATTGCTTCGAATGAGCAGGACAACCTTTACACCTCCCCCTGTAGGGCTATTGGCAACGATGCCAGTCTTCGTCATACTCATACACCTGAAGCAGATTCCTGCGACCCAGACATATTGAAGGGTTTTTATGTTTTTTCATCACTCAAGGAGCAACCACCAACATGGTGTATACCACTTTCCACTGGGCAGCGGTTGCTCCCGCCGTCACTGCGGCTTTTCTGGCCTCTCTGGTGGAATTCGTCGAAGCATTCACCGTGGTTCTGGCCGTTGGTACGGTCTGCGGCTGGCGAGAGGCACTGACGGGATGTGTGGCAGCACTGCTCGTGCTGACAGGCAGCATCGTGGGTCTGGGATCGGCGCTGACGAAAATCCCTCTAAGACTCATGCAACTGCTGTGTGGTTCACTGCTGCTGGTTTTCGGTGTGCACTGGCTGCGCAAAGCCATTCTTCGATCGGCAGGACTGATGCACCTGCATGATGAAAACGCTATTTTCGCAGCGCAGGTAAGCCGTTTACAACACGATCAGCGTCATCGTGTCGGCCTGGATAAAATGGCTTTCCTGAGTACCTTTAAAATCACCCTGCTGGAAGGTACCGAAGTGGTATTTATTGTGCTCAATGTCGGTGCCGCTCGACCAGGCCTCTTGTTACCGGCCAGTCTGGCGGCACTGACCGCACTCCTGCTGGTGCTCCTGTTGGGCCTGTTCCTGCACCGTCCCCTGTCACGCATTCCTGAGAATCAGTTAAAATTTAGCGTGGGGATACTGCTGTCGACAATGGGCAGCTTCTGGTTGGGCGAAGGACTTGGATTTCACTGGCCCGCCGGGGACTGGTCCCTGGCAGGATTATTGTCCGCCTTGCTGATTCTTGCCACTGGGTACCGTCAACTACTGATCACTAGCGTGAAAAAATCCACCAAAGACTAAACCACATCCTCACAAACACCAACAAGAGGAGGTGGTTCGCCGATTTACGGAATCAAGCCTTCCTCACGCATGGCCAGTTGCACGGCCGGTCGGGCGGCAATCTGTTCACGCCAAGTGAGTAAATGGGTAAACGCTGACAGATCCAGACCTACGAAACCGCTCCAGCCCGTTACGGTAAAGAGATAGGCATCGGCAACACTGAAGGTGTCACCCAGCAAAAACGACCGACGATTTAATTCATTATTCAGCCATTCCAGACGCCCGCGCAGGCGCTCAAGCACCATCTGCCGCATGTCTGCCGGTGTGGCCGGATTGAACAGCGGCGAAAAGCCTTTGTGCAATTCAGTGCCAATAAATGTCAACCATTCCATTAACCGGTACCGATCCCAACTTCCCAACGGCGGTGCCAAGTGTTTCTCCGGAGCCAGATCGGCCAGATACTGAACGATCGCCGGGCCTTCACGCAAACGGTTGCCATTATCCAGTTCAAGCACAGGCACATACCCCAAGGGGTTGATGGCATAAAAGTCACTGCCATCGGGCAGTTTATGGGTTTTAGTCGGGACGCAGATCAGTTCGCAATCCAGTTGAGCTTCACGCAATACGATATGCGGCGATAAAGAACAGGCCCCGGGAGAATAATACAGTTTCATAGACTACCACTCCTTTATTGTGAATATAAAAATAATTTATATTAAAAAACAATGAATTACAAAATAAACTGATTAAAACGCAAGTATATAGTACTCAAGGCGGCGTTTTTCATTTACTGGTCTGTCAGTTCTGGTCGAAACATTTGCAGCACCCCGGAAAAATCTTCCAATCCGTGGCCGCTTGAACTATGCAGTGCATAAATCTGCCGCGCCAGTGCACCCATAGGAATACTGCTGTGGCTATGCTCGGCAGCAGCCAGTGCCAGTCCCAGATCTTTGCGCATCAGATTCACCGCAAATCCACCGCAATAACCACGACTGGCCGGCGCATTCTCCATAACATCGGGCCAGGGATTATACACTTCAAGAGTCCAGTTACGCCCTGAGCTTTTTAGCAAAATATCCGAGAGGGTTCCAGGATTCAGTCCATGCGCCACCCCCAACGCCAGCGCTTCAGCCGTTCCAATCATCTGTACGGCCAACAGCATGTTATTGCAGATTTTAGCAACGGCTCCGGCCCCCGTGCCTCCGGCATGCAGGACATGCTTGCCCATGGCCATCAGCACCGGTTTTGCCCGCTCAATATCTTGCTCCGTCCCCCCACATAAAAAACTTAAGGTACCGGCCAGCGCTCCGGCCACGCCACCAGAGACCGGGGCATCAATACAGGTCAGTTGCTGTCGTTCAGCAGCATGATGCAGGCGTCGGCAGGTTTCAGGACCCACCGTGGAACAATCAATCACTAACGGGTGATTCCGTAATTGCGAAAAAATGCCTTTGTTTTCTGTAGTGCCACTGTCCTGCCCCTCCAGATAAAGCGACTCCACAGCCCGTCCGTTTGGCAGCATGCTAATGACGAAATCAACATCACCCCAGTCGGATGCCTGAGGCTGGCCGGCAATCGCCCCGGCAGCAATCAATGGTTGCAGCAACTGTTCATTTAAATCAAAAACCCATACCTTGAATCCGGCGTTGACCAGGCGCAATGCCATTGGCCCACCCATATTTCCCACGCCAAAAAAAGCCACGGATGCAACCATTAATCACCTCCTGAGAGCCACTGGAATACATTTATTTAAGACTGATGGTTGTATTGGGGCCACTGACCACGGATTCCTCATCAAACCATCGGGCCGTGACTGTCTTAGTTTCCGTATAAAACCGCACGGCCTGTTTGCCATAGGCATGCAAATCCCCATAAAACGACTTACGCCATCCCGTGAAACTAAAAAATGGCAAAGGAACCGGAACCGGCACATTGATACCGACCTGACCCACCTGGATGGTATTCTGAAACCGTCGGGCAGCAGCACCGCTGCCGGTAAAAATACTGCAGCCGTTCCCATACGGATTGTCATTGATCAGATCAATGGCTTCCTCCAGGGTATTGACGTGCATGCAAAGCAGCACTGGGCCAAAAATCTCCTCCCGATACACTGTCATGTCGGAAGTCACTCCGGCAAATAGCGTCGGGCCCATCCAGTGGCCCTGTTCATGACCGACTACCGTTGCCTTTGATCCATCCAGCAGGCATTGTGCCCCTTCACGCTGTCCTTCAGCGATCAGTTGCAACACCCGGTTTTTGGCACGGGCAGAAATCAGGGGGCCAAATGCCGCCCGCGGATCGGCACTGGTTCCGGGGGTCAGTTGGCGCAACGCTTCTACCACTTCCTGCTGCCAGGAAATGGCTGTACCCACAAAAACTGCCACAGAAATCGCCATGCAGCGTTGTCCGGCGGCTCCACAGGACGCCCCTGCCAAGGCATTGATGGTCTGTTGGCGATGTGCATCTGGCATGATTACCATATGATTTTTCGCCCCGGCGAAACATTGCGCCCGTTTAAGATGATCCGTTGCAGTCCGGTAAACATGTTGCCCGACGGGAACCGACCCCACAAATGAAACGGCCTGAATATCCGGATGCCTGAGTAACTGGTTCACCTGAGAAGCACCGCCATGCACCACTTGCAACACACCTGCCGGAAAGCCGGCCGCAACAAACAGCTCCGCCAGACGTACCGGCGTCAGTGGATCCTGTTCCGAGGGCTTGAGCACAAAACTGTTACCACAGGCAATGGCCAGAGGAAACATCCATAAGGGAATCATTGCCGGAAAGTTAAAGGGAGTGATCCCCATACACACCCCTAAGGGTTGTACCAGCGAATAGGTATCAATACCTGTGGCGACATTCTCCGCCGTCTCCCCCATCAACAAGGAGGGAATATGACAGGCCTGTTCAGCCACTTCAATGCCACGCCAGACATCGCCGCGGGCATCAGCCAGTACTTTGCCGGTTTCCAGTGCCACCAGTTGCGTCAGTTCCTCCAGATGGTCTTTGAGCAATTGCACATAACGCATCATCAATCGCGCCCGCTCTGAAGGCGGTGTGTTTTTCCAAGCCTTTTGCGCCTGTAGCGCCGATGCCACCGCCGCATCCACTTCCTCAGGCGTAGTCAACGGAACCCGGGCCAGTACCTCACCCGAGGCCGGATTACTAACGTCCAGCCATTCCTCTGCACTACTGTTTCTGAACTGACCATCCAGCAATACGGGTACTCGTTTTATATTCATGATGTATTCGCAAGACGCCTGCCGCAGGTGCTGAGGCTAAGGTCTATTCAAGTTCACTAGCCTCCCGGGTCCTGCTTCCTCCATTAGTTAATGTTTAATTGCTTCTGGCCGATCAATCATCTCCCATGGTAGTATGAATTTCTGATTTTTCCGCATATTTTCTGTCATTCCCAGCAACTGCGCCGCCTGTGCATAGTTCTTTTAGCCACTTTCCTGTAAAATACCTCTGGTCTGTAGGCCGCCCCAACTATCCACAATTATTTTCTATTCCAGGTTGTGCATGAAACAGTTAATTGATTTTATCCCGTTGATCCTGTTTTTTTCCTGTTTCAAACTACTGGGGATCTACCCGGCCACTGCGTTGCTGCTAGTCAGCACCGTGCTAATTTATGGGGGACTCTGGTTCTACCATAAAAAACTGGATCAAACGCAGGCCATCACCCTGGGGGCCACCTTGTTGTTTGGCAGTATGACACTGATTTTTCATAACGATACTTTCATCAAACTGAAGGCACCGATTATTTCCTACCTCAGTGCCGTGCTGTTTGCCGGAAGTCAGTTTATTGGAGAAAAAACCCTGGCTGAACGGATGATGCATCAATTATTCGCCATGCCTGCATCTCTCTGGAAACAGCTTAATTTCTTGTGGGTGCTCTATTTTCTGGTGGTAGGCAGTGCTAATCTGTTTGTGGCGTTTCATTTTCCTGCCTATTGGGTGAGCTTTAAGGTGTTTGGTTCGTTGGGCATGACCTTTTTGTTTATCGTCCTGCAAATGATCCTGTTTCGGAACCATATCGTCTCGCATGAAGAATGAGTCATTGATCTGTAATTTGTTTTTAGTAAAATTTATGCGTAATGAAGGAGATCGTTGATCATGTGGTATGCTATCTGGGCGGAAGACCGACCCGATTCCTTGGAGTTACGTCGGCAGTATCGGCCAGAACATCTATTGCGTCTGCATCAACTACGGGATCAGGGGCGACTGATGCTGGCAGGCCCTTTACCTGCCATTGATATGGACGATCCTGGGGAAGCTGGATTTACTGGGAGTCTGATTATTGCTGAATTTGCAGACCGTCAGGAAGCGCAACGCTGGCTGGACGCTGAACCTTATAACATTCATGGCGTCTATGCCCGTACCACCCTAAAACCTTTTCGCAAAACGCTCCCCTGATTACCGATGACGACCTATTTCAGCTTATTGTTGGCGCTAATGCTATTGAGCACACAGGTACTGGCGACTGAACCTCCTACGGGCGTTACCGCCGGTGTTCAAATGGTACAGCCATTTTCCGGGACATCAGACACTGTTCCGGGCAGCGCCGCTTCAATGACTGAGCGATCTTCCGCTGTACTACTGGCCAATGCCGAACGTATTGATCAACAAAATCGCGACCTGTTGATTCAACGGCAAAAACAGTTGATACAGATTGAACAGTTGCAAACCCAGGTGGCTGTTCTGGAGAACGATCGCAGTAATGAGGGTATTCGTGAAGGAGCTGTGGCTGTATTTATTGGTGTGATCCTGGGATGGTTTCTGGGGCGCAATCGGCGTAATACATGGTAACCGTAACACATGGTAACATTGTTGACACCGGCACATACCGAATGGCGTAATGGAGTGCTCTGGTCGTGTGATTACGAGGATCTGTACGCCCAGCAACAAAACCCTCGCCTGGAAAGCCTGCACGTTTTTCTCAAGGGCAACTTTTTGCCTGAACGTTGGCGGCTGCAACCACGTTTTGTGCTTGGCGAAACCGGTTTTGGTATCGGTCGGAATTTTCTCCATTGCGTTCAACATTTTTGCGGCGACCATCTGGTTTATCTGTCCACAGAATTACATCCCCTGACGGCGGAGCAACTGCTGGCTGCGCACCAGGGTCAGGTGCTGCAAGGCGTGGCGGAACGACTTGCCGCTCACTGGCCCCGTGCAGTGCCCGGTGAACATCGTATTTATCCGTTCAGAAACATTGAACTGCGCCTGCTGTTCGGTGACAGTACCGCTCAATTGCAGCAATGCACGCAAAGCGTGGATGCCTGGTTCCTCGATGGCTTTGCCCCGGCAAAAAATCCAGCCATGTGGAGTAGCGCCTTATTGCAGGCCGTTGCCCGTTTAAGCCATCCTGGCACCACCGTAGCCACCTACAGTGTCGCCGGACAGGTACGTCGATTATTGCAACAAACCGGTTTTAAGGTTTACAAGCGCCCGGGGACTGGAGGAAAACGCGAATTTCTGCAGGCAATCATGCCATAGACATGCATTCACACTTAGCACCTGGGCAATGTCACTCCCTGCTGCCCCATGTATTTACCTCCCCGATCCCGATAGGAGGTTTCACAAGGTGCATCCGATTCAAAAAACAACATCTGCGCAACACCTTCATGTGCATAGATCTTTGCCGGGAGATTGGTCGTATTGGAAAATTCCAGGGTCACGTGCCCTTCCCATTCAGGTTCCAGTGGAGTGACATTGACAATAATACCACAACGGGCATAAGTCGATTTACCCAGACAGATCGTCAGTACTGATCGTGGGATTTTAAAGTACTCAACCGTCCTGGCTAGAGCAAACGAATTCGGCGGAATAATGCAGACATCCGACTGAATATCAATAAAACTCTTTTCGTCAAAGGCCTTGGGATCAACCGTCGCTGAATAGACGTTAGTAAACACCTTGAATTCATCGGCACAGCGCACGTCATAACCGTAGCTGGAAACCCCGTAAGAGATGACTCGTTGGCCATTAACCTGTCTGACCTGTGACTCCTCAAAAGGACTGATCATTTGAGCTTCCACGGCCATGCGACGAATCCAGTGATCGGCTTTTATACTCATTTGCATCTTACGAAAACCCCGGCCTTTTAATGGCCTGTTTTTTCGTTTCCTCCCTTACTATTATTGGTCTTAATTGCGTTGAAAAACGGGTACAAGGATTACAACGTGAGTGTGGGTATACGTCCCTCTGCTCCCGGATCAGGCGTGGTCTTGCTGGCCAGCGAAGCCAAATGTACCGCTGAGCGGAGCGCCAGTTCCTGATAGATCGCAGCGAGTGATGCATTGTGCTCGGATTGCATCCACGCCTCCCCCTGATCCGCAGCTCGTCGTATACGACTATCGAGCGGCAAATGGGCCAGCACCGGCACATGGTATTCCAGTGACAAACGATCTCCTGCCCCTTCACCAAATATGTGTTCCTGATGACCACACTGGCTGCATACATGAACCGCCATATTCTCGACCAGACCCAGTACTGGTATAGAGACCTTGCTGAACATTTCAATGGCCTTGGCCGCATCAATACGCGCCAGATCCTGTGGCGTTGTCACAACCAAAGCCGCCGTCACCGGGACTTTTTGTGCCAGTGTCAAGGCTATATCCCCGGTTCCCGGTGGCATGTCGATAATCAGGTAGTCGAGTGCCTGCCAGGCGGTCAGCGTCAGCATTTGCAACAGAGCGCCGGTGGCCATGGGCCCGCGCCAGATCACCGGCGTCGTTTCATTACTCAGAAAGGCCAGGGACATCAGTTGCAAACCATGGTGCTGCAGCGGCAACATTTTTTGATCTGCAGTCATTTGCGGATGGGTCCCGCTGGCCAGTCCACTCAATAAGGCCAGACTTGGACCATAAATATCAGCATCAAGAATTCCGACCATTGCACCCTCACGCTGCAAGGCATAGGCCAGATTCATCGCCGTGGTGGACTTACCCACCCCACCTTTGCCAGAAGCCACCGCAATGATGTTTTTAACCTCAGGTACAGCGGTTTGCCCTGTACGTATGATTGCCTGAGCAATATGACTACGAACCTGAATTCTGCTACTGAATCCATGGGTCTGCAGCAGTTGCTGCAACTGATCGGTATAAACTGCCACAGATTCCTTACAGGGATACGGTAAAAGCACATCCATACCGATCCGGTTAGCGTCAATGTCCAGGGATTGCACACAACCAGCACTGACCCAGTCACTACCCAGCCAGGGATCCTGGCAGGAGGCAATCAACTGTTCCACCCGGCGTTGGACATCAGGGTCCTTGGCAATCACTGTTTGGGCTTTTTTATCCTGACGCTGCCACCATTGCACTGGATTCACCCTCACTGTACTGGGAGTGAAACAGGTTCATCCACGGCAACCTCAATAAACATTTTTCTAAAATATTCTACAAAATCAACGAGTTCATCAAAACTCAACTGAGGAAACAACTGATTGATCGAAGAACGTGATCCTGACTTGATGGACGCCCCCCCCATACTGGCTGCCTTGCGGGTCACAAAGCCCAGTTTCAACAAACTGGTGGGTTCCTCATAAAAATGAAAATGCGACAGTTCGGCAAAACCCAGCATCGCATCTCGCAACGCCAGACGATGCTCATGCGCATGCCCATGGTCAACCTGCTGAAAGACATGAGTAAACTGGCCGGCCAAATCCAGCGGCAAGGGAAAACAGACATAATCCACAGCAACGCCATTTTCCTGACGTACCAGTTGCCGGTCGCGTACATAATCCAGCAAAGGCAACAGTTCCTCGTTGCTGCGGTTGTGCAGACTCTGGCGAATCAGTGTGTGTACGGTCGCTTTGATCAGCCCCGCCAGTTTATCGAGAATACGCGCTGCTCGGCTCTGGCCATCCATATTGTGAATCATGTTCAGAAACAGGTATTGAATGACCTGATCAGCAAAAGCATTAGCGACTGTCACAAACAGTGAATGATGTGGTTCCTGCGGTGCCTCTGCAAAACGCTGTAACAATTCATGAGAACCCGTCTGTAATGATTCGCCCGCTGGAAACGCAAAATAGGTGGTCACGCTACAATCCTTCTGTAAAAAAAGAAATTTTAAAACGCCAGATTTAAAACTGCAAATTTAAATCTGAAAACTTTCAACCAGCGTCGACAAATTGTCTGCCAGACGTGACAACTCAGCACTGGCCGAAGCAGTTTCCCTGAATACCAGAGAATTTTTCTGCGTCACATCACCAATTACCGTAATATTATTTTTGATCTGCGACGCTACACGCGACTGTTGCTCTACCACACTCGCAACCTCAATGGTTTTGTCAACCACCCGCACCATCGCCTGCATGACCTGTTGCAGTGAATGATCTGCCGCCTGTGCGCCGGTAACACACTGTCCGGATCGACGCAAACTCACCTCGATCGCTGATTCCGCCCGACCGGCCTGATCCTGCAATCGCTTGATTAACTGATCAATTTCCTGGGTTGATTGTTGGGTTCTGCCGGCCAGGGTACGGACTTCATCGGCAACCACAGCAAAACCCCGCCCCATCTCACCGGCTCGGGCCGCCTCGATAGCGGCATTCAACGCCAGTAAGTTGGTCTGATCGGCCACACCACGGATGACGGACAAAATGGTGCTCATGGCATCTGCATTCTGTCGCAGTTGCGTAAATATCTCAGACGTACGCTGCATATCTACGGACAGTTCCTGCAATTCACTGACGGTATTTTGTACATGTGCCGTTCCCTGTTCAGTCAACTCCTTGCCTCGACTGGTTTCTTCCGAAGTCACCTGCGCATTTTCCGCCATGTTGGCAATGGATTCATTCATTTGCGAGACCGCCCCGATCACCTGTTCGGCCTGCGTCGCCTGATCCGCCGCTCCGGTACTGCTTTGTGCACTGGTTTGCGATAATTCTTCGGCTGAAGAAGCGAGGCGTTGCGACATATCGGCCAACCGCCGAACCACTCCATGAAATGATTCTGCCATTGTATTGATATTAATCGTTATTTCCTGCATTTCATCGGCACTGTACCACTGAAGTCTTTGTGTCAGATTGCCTTTGGCCAACCCCGACAGTACCTTTCCCGACTGCTGCAAAAAGGCTTCCAGCGACATCTGCACAGCCCGTTGCAATAACAGAATCAATATCACAATAACGACAAACAACACCGCCCAGAACAGCGCCTTTGTTTTACTATTCTGCTCATCCTGCAGAATACTCTGACTTAAGTAACGGGCTATCTGATTGTCAACAGTCACACTGGTTTCAATGGCCAGACGAATATTCTGCAAATCCTCAGGAGTCACCAAGGAACCTTCAATAACCAACTGATTTTGCTGCACTACCTGATTTACCACCTGATTCAGTTCATCAAGTCGCTGTTTCAATACGGTGTGCTCTTCCACCGAATCATGCAACACCCACTCCCCTAAATTGCGGATGACGGCCTGTTCAGCCTGCAAAGCACGCTGCAATTCAACCAGTTGCCCCATCGACTGAGGAATCAAGGTACTGCCGACACTGCTCAGCAAGAGCTGCTGTATATCGCCCTGTTTGTGCAACGCCGTCAGCAGATCGGTATACACCAGTTTTTGCAGACCGAACCGTGTGGCATCTGCATCAAGAATCAGCCCGGAATTTTCCTGGATTTTCAGGACAGCCAGATCCAGACGCTGCAGTAGTTGGTCAACGGATTGCAGCGCAATCGTTCGTTGCGCAGCAAGGGCCGCTTTCTGCCATTGCTGCTGCAGTTCTGTATAATCGGTATGGGAAAATTTGTCCGCAAGGGCTGCATTTTGCAGATCCGCCGCTAGCGTATCAACTTGCCCGGAAACATCGGCACCGCTACGCAGATCTGCCTGCAGACGATGCCCATCATGCAAAATCAATAACAGGGATTCGGCCGCACGCACGCCCTGGATCTCGCTTTTCAGTTGCAGCCAGTCCAGCCAGTTCTGATGGATATTCAGCCCGGACAGTAATAATAAAGGTAACAACGTCGCCAGCGACATCACCAGAAACTTGCTGCGAAAACGCATCTGGTTTAACAATGCAATAATGGGATTAAGTAAGAATGACATGAAATATATTGCTCCATACCCAGAGGGGCGATCTGACGATATTCAGACAATTCATTGGATAATCAGTTCGGTTTTTAATGACATCAACACCAATATTACCAATAGTCCACTCAGTCAACACTGGATACTACCCTGAGGCTTGTCGTTGTAATCCCAGCAACTGCAGAATTCCGTCCAGTATAGCCAGCGGAGACGGCGGACACCCCGGGACATAAGCATCTACGGGCAACAATTCACCAATCCCGTTGGTGGTTGCATAACTGTTACGAAATACCCCTCCGTCCTGCGGGCAGTTACCGACAGCAATGACCCAACGGGGATGCGCCATGGCGGCATAGGTACGCAATAACGGCGTTCGCATGGCCTGGGTTACCGGTCCGGTCACCATCAACAGATCCGCATGCCGAGGACTGGCGACAAAGCGTATACCTAAGCCCTCCAGATTATAATAAGGATTATGCAAGGCAGAAATTTCCAGTTCACAGCCATTGCAGGAGCCGGCGTCCACCTGGCGAATAGACAGTGCCCGCCCCATCACGCCACGAATTTTGGCCTGTCCTGCATCCATCCGGCGGGTGACGACCACTTCGGTCAAATTGCGCAGCGAAATCAGTGGGTAGGAAGATCCTGTCATAAATCATGTCCAGCATAGGCCAGGTTAAACGACTTGTTGATCAGCGGAAAATCCGCAATAATATTATCCAGAATGGCGTACTCCAGCGCTGGCCAGTTTTGCCAGGAGGGATCATGCAGGTGCGCCCGCAGGATTTTACCCTGATCCTGATGCAATACACAGAGAATTTCTCCGCGCCAGCCTTCTACCCAGCCATAACCTTGCGTTGGTAGCGCCGGAATTTCCGGCAAGGGCTGTAGAACCGGGCCTTCCAGCAAATGTTCATACAGTTGCCCGATAAGAAACAGTGAAGCGAACAGTTCGGCAAAGCGAATCTGCACCCGGGCTGCCACATCACCCTGGGTCAATACTTGTTTGCCAGGCCGCACGCTCCGGTACGGCTCATAACGCACGTCATGACGGACATCCATCTCCTGACCACTGGCTCGGCCGACTAGTCCGCATACCCCCAGACGCTGCGCCAGTGCTGGACTCAGGTACCCGGCCCCCATCAAGCGATCCTGTAGTCCCCCGTGTTCTTCAAAACGCGAGAAAATGGTTTCCACGTTCTGCATTAACTGTATACTCTCGTCAAGCCAGCGTTGACCAGTTTCTGCATCAATATCCCGGACGCAGCCCCCGGGAACAATCATATCCATCATCAGGCGATGGCCGCACCAGTGTTGCTGCGAGCGCAGCCAGTCCTCCCGCAAGCGCGACAACCAACTCATGGGCAAGGACCAGCCTGCATCCTGCGCCAGAGCCCCCAAATCCAGAAGGTGTTGGGCAACCCGCTCTCTTTCTAAGAGCAATGCCCGAATGCCTGCCGCACGGGATGGCGGAGTAACCCCCAATGCCTGCTCCACCGCCATCGCCCAGGCCCAGCTATAGGCAACGGTGCTGTCACCACAACAACGAGCAGCTAGCGGCGCTGCCTCCAGCAACGGTGTCTGGCTCAACAGGTAATCCACCCCCCGGTGACAGTAACCCAGACGCTGCTCCAGTCGTAACACCTTCTCACCGACCACTGAAAAACGAAAATGTCCGGGTTCAATCGTACCGGCATGTACTGGACCCACTGCTACTTCATGGATTCCGGCTCCCTGTACACGCACAAACTGATAGGCACGATCCTGCCACTCCACATCAACATCAAAATCAGGACGCAACGGGAAGCACTCAGGCGACCACCCATGATTCAGCCAAGGGCGTGTATCCACGGCTTGCCCCGTCTGATGGAATACCTGTAACCCGTGCAAATCAAAAATGCTGCGCTGCATACGCTGTGCTACAGGATATAGATCGGCAATATCCGGATAAATCAATTCACCAGAGGCCAGGCGTAAATCCAGAATCAACAGATGATTGCCTCCACTCCAGCAAGATTCTATCCAGGAAAATCCCTCCTGAAACCGTGCAACCAACGCCAGCAACCGGTAATTTCGTTGCCTGATCTGTTGAACCAGTGGCCGATACGCCGCTGAGTCAATCTGCAGATAGCGCACGGTAAAAGCGCCCTGTTCCAGCAGACGGGCCGCATCCAGCATTCTGGCATACATCATCGTTTTATCCCCTGGTCATTTCTGTAGCCTGCAGCAGCAACTGCCATAACACCGGGGGCATGAAAATCCCGAGAAACAGGGCCAGTCCCAGATGCACTACCATGGGCAATCGATGCGGCCGATACGGCAGATGCTGCATGGGTACCGGCTCCCCCCAGACCATCTGTTGCACCGGCCGCAACAGGCAGGCCAAGGCAATGATTAGCCCGACAGCCATCAGCGGCAAGGCCCAGGGTTGTTGCTGGGCAGCCACCTGCACCAGTAACAACTCGGAACGGAACAATCCGAAAGGCGGCATTCCAACAATCGCCAAGGTACCTAATAACAACCCCCAGCCGGTTCTGCCAGAGACATACATAAGACCGCGGATGTGCGCAATACGTTGATCCCCGGCTTTTTGTACGGCATGGCCGACCGCAAAAAAAATAGAGGATTTAATCAGTGCATGCAAAATAACCTGCAACAAGGCGGCGGCATGTGCCAATGATCCGGCAAGACCGAAACCAAAACTGATGAGGCCCATATGTTCAATGGAGGAATAAGAAAACAGGCGTTTTACGTCCGTCTGTTCCTGTAAACGCAGCGTAGCCGTCAGCAGGCTGAGTATCCCGCACGCCATTAATAACTGACTTGGCCACTGTGCATGCAACGCCCCTTCAACCAGCACCTTGCAACGTAACAGTGCATAAAGCGCCACATTGAGCAATAATCCAGATAACACCGCAGAAATCGGCGTTGGGCCTTCGGCATGTGCATCAGGCAACCAGCTGTGCCAGGGAACCAGCCCCGCCTTGGTACCAAACCCGGCGAGAATAAACACAAAAGCCATCGCCATGATTGATGGCTGCAGCACCGAACGCATACTCCAGAGGTGATTCCATAACAGGGCATCGCCACCGACAGCACGAACCCGGTTAGCAGCCAGATAAATCAGAATAATCCCAAACAACGCAAAAATAATGCCGATGCCGCCAAGGATAAAATATTTCCAGGCAGCTTCAAAACTGGCCGCCGTGCGATAAATGCCAACCATCAGCACTGCACTCAACGTAGCCGCTTCCAGTGCCACCCACAGCAGCCCTAAATGGTTGGTACTGAGACAAATAAACATCATACCCACCAATACGGCAAATATTGCATGAAACAGCCGCAGTCGTTGCGGCGTCAAGCGGCCACGGGCCACTTCGACCTGCATGTATGGACCCGCATAAAAGGCAGTAGTCGTTGCGATCAGCGCCGTCAGTACAATAAACACAGAATTCAGGGCATCAATATAGAACAGATTATGCAGCCACAGCCGTTCCGGGTGGGCAAAAACTGGCAACACCAGGTAAACCGACGCCAGCAGACACATCAAAAATCCTGAGCCGTTGAGACGGCTGGCAGTTGACGGCGGCAAATCCAGCAACAGGTGTATCCCACCCAGCACCCAGGGTAGCCCCAACAGCAGAATCAAGGCATTCATCAGGTTCGGTCCTTCATACGTTCCAGATGTTGAATATCCAGTGACTCAAACTGCGTTCGCATCTGTGACATAAAAACACCCAGGATAGCCAGACCCACCAGTACATCCAAAGCCATTCCCAATTCCACAATCATCGGCATGCCATGCACTGAAACAGTCGCTGCAAACATTAATGCGTTCTCCATCGCTAAAAAACCGATGACCTGCGACAAGGCTTGCGTTCTTGCTATCATCATCAATAACGCCAGTAATACGCAGGCCAGCGCAATACTCAGCCCCTGACCGGCATCCCCAGAAGTTAATGGCCTGAAAGAATGCGTCAGATCAAAGGCTAACAACACCAGCGCCAATGCCAATAACAAGGTAGTGGGAACATTCACCATCGTTTCGCGATCCCAACGCAATGCCAGCCGATGCATCAGTCGCCGCAAACCGATGGGAATCAAAATCACCTTGATCACCAAGGTAATGATGGCCGATCCATATAATTCAGGCTGTTGCTGCGTGAAGGCAGTCAACACAGAAACAAAACACAAGAGAACTCCCTGCATCTGGTACACCAGGGTTAACTGCAATAGTCGACGCTCTATCAGGAAGACAAAGGCCAGCAGTAACATCAGTGCTGCACATAAATGAATCAACTGCAACGACAAAGGTAGCATTCAGGTTTCCAGCAATACATGAACAAACATCCCTAACACCCCGAATATAAAAGCCATTCCCAGATATTCAGGAACACGGAAAATTCGCAATTTGGCACTGGCTGTTTCCAGGACAGCAATGGCCACCCCCGCCAGTAGCAGTTTCAGCAGCAACAACAAAAAAGCCAGAGCCAGTGTGGCGACCGACGGCGATTCAGCGAGGCCCCACGGTAGGAAAAGTGCACAGCCAATCGCCGTATACACCAATAATTTTAATGACTGCCCCCATTCCATCAATGCCAGATGTCTTCCCGAATACTCCAGTAACATCGCTTCATGAATCATGGTTAATTCCAGATGGGTCGTTGGATTGTCCACAGGAATCCGGCCATTCTCTGCCAGAAACACCATCACGAACGCCACACCCGCAAACGCCAGACTGGGATAGATTTCAAAGGGCCGGTGCAACAAGGTCTGAACAATCGTGGCCAATGAGGTGGAAGACGTCATCAACGCCACCGTAAAAAAAACCGATAATAAAGCCGGTTCAGCAAGAAATCCCATCAACATTTCACGCCGCGCGCCCAGACTGCCAAAGGCCGTTCCCGTATCCATGGCCGCCAACGCCATAAATACACGGACCAGGCTGAACAGACCGACCAGTGCGATGGCATCAGCCATAGGTGCCAGTATCAGTTGACTGGTCAACAACGGCACGATACCTGCCGCCAGCGTCAGCGCCGCAAAGACCAGATAGGGCACCAGATGAAAAAGAGCCGTGGCCCGGTCAGCGATCACCGGCTCCTTCAGCATCAGTTTGCCCAGATTCCAGTATGGCTGCCATAACGACGGCGCACTTCGTTGCTGTAAACGCGCCCGACAACAAGTCAGCCAGCCACTATAGGCCGGTGCCAATAGCAGCGCCAGCAATATATCCAGTAACTGTGAC
>JAJXWR010000045.1 GCA_021781515.1 Pseudomonadota bacterium | reverse complement strand
TGGTCTGAGTAGGAGTAATATCCTATGCCCCAAGATAAACAGAGAACCCCCTGGCTTTAGCCATGGGGAGTGTCAGAATCCTGATCGGCCTTACGCAGGGCTACCACCTGTTCTGGCGTTATCCCCTGTAATGCATCACTCACGGCATCCTGATTTGCGCCCTTCTCTAATCCGAGCGCATTACATACCGCTTCGGTCGCAAATCCGGCCAGTGGGTCGCTGCGCATAACCGTGCGACCCTGTTGCCCCTCCGGCCTCGAAGCGCATTTGGCCAGGATCGGCTGTGATGATGTGCTGATGAATTTCACCCACTCGACAACCATACTCGCTGCGAGCGATTTTGCTGAATCATGGCCGCCCTTGGTATTCGTATCCCGTGCGATCTGCTGCATCGTCAACTGCCTGGCATCGTTCTGGATATTGCCATCCAGCGACGCAGCCAGTGCAAGCGCATCGTGATAACTGTCGTGGTCATCACGGTCAAAAACCGCATAGACCTTCTCAAACACCCGGCGTTGAATGTTCTTGTGGCGGTCGCCATTTTCAAATAATGTCTGCGCATATTGCACAACCTGAATGGGAGCAGTACCCAATTCGCTGGATCGAACTTCCACGTTGGCCGTATGCAAACGATAGGCTGCACGGATTTCCTGGAAATAGTTTGGCTCTGTCTTACTGCCCTCGGAAACGATCAGGATGCGGTCGTAACTCGCACGCCGTCCCTGTTTGCGCTCCAGTTGTTTTTTCTGGCGCTCCTTGGGGGAGTTATCACGAGCCATCAGCGTTTCAGCCCCAAGGTGTGGCTGAGAAATGGCACGCCGCCGTATCGCCCCATGAGGTAGCCGCGCTCCAGTGCCTCATTCTTGCGTGGTCTGAATTCGGACAGGCCGACCAGTGCCGAAGTTTGATCACGGTCCTTTTCAACAAACCACACCTGATCCCGTCGGAACAGATCGGGCGCATCCAGCAGCGAAGTGTCGTGCGTTGTAAATATCAACTGTGCGCCGCCGGTGTTGATTTCCGGACGGTGGAACAGCCGCACAAGTTCGCGCACCAGCAAGGTGTGCAGGCTGGTGTCGAGCTCATCGATGACCAGCGTCAATCCTTTGCTGAGGATGTCAAGCACCGGCCCGGCGAGAAACAGCAAATTGCGTGTGCCGTTGGATTCATCCATCAAATCAAATACCGCTTTTCCCTGTTCGGTGATGTGATGGAAGCGCAGCTTGTGCTCCTCCATTTCCTCCGTGCGTACTTCAGTTTTCCCTGCCACCAGATCGAAGTGAACAGCCTGCCCGGGCACCTTGCGCGTTTCCACATCGATGTCGGCGATGCTTATATCGGCGGAGGATAGAAAATTGCAGATCTCTTTGCGCCCATCGGCTTGCTTGAGCATCTGGATGGAGACCTGCGGATTGAGCTGGGCCTGCTCATTGAAAATTACCAGCCAATTCACAAACCAGTCGAACACCGGACGCAGGGCCTCACTGTTGAGCTGCACGGCCATCGACAGAAATAGTGAGTTCGGGCGCGTAGCACCTTCCCACAAATTTTTTGGACCCTTTAGGCCGGGACCGAAGTCGTAAACGTCCTTGCCCGCCTCGCTGTCAAAGTGACGCTCAAACCAGCGCTGCGGCTTGAATGCTTTGTAGACCAGCAGGTGCTCGCTGACGATGCGCTGCGCTGTCATGGTAAATCCGTATTGGTAGCGCACACCATCCCGGAGGAACGTAACCTCAAACTCGCTGGGCTGGCCGGCAGAGTCCGCGTCGAGCCGGAATGGTTGCACAGCAAATGTCTGACCGGGTTGGATCGCTGTCGCCGACTCGACCACCACGCCGCGCATGTATTGCAGTGCCTTGACGAGGTTGGATTTTCCGCTCGCATTAGCACCATAAACCACGGCGCTGCGTAGCAGAGTAGGCGCAGCACTGATGCCCGTCGCCTGGGTATGGGTGTCCTGCAGGGTCTTGTCCTTGGACGCAACAAGACTAAGCACCTGCTCATCACGCAGACTGCGGAAGTTCTTGATGCGGAACTCGACCAGCATTGTATTTACCTTACAAAATTAAAATATATCGATATTATGTATGAAAAACGCAAAAAAGCAATATATTCTAGCATTTCTGCGGTTCGAAAATGGTCAGGGTATTGATGAGCAATGGATTTCAGAAGCGAGGGTGTATCTAAGAGAGACACCTCACAACGAGAGGTAATGAGGAGATGACCTACATCAACGCAGGAGTCAGAAATGACGTCTTAATCTCTTCAAGTCAGGGCTAACTCTTTCCAAAGAATAGGCGTAACGAAACCGTACATCCATTGTGGTTGCTGGTTTGTTCCTAAAGGAGATTTTTTTGTTCCTAAAACCTGCTGACATGAAGATGAAAATGCGTTATATGACTATAAAAATCATACACTTGTTGGCTCCCCGAGCTGGACTCGAACCAGCGACCCAATGATTAACAGTCATTTGCTCTACCGACTGAGCTATCGAGGAATATCAGCAAGGTGCAAATACTAATCAATTACCCCTCAACGGTCAAGAGGTTGAGGCAAAAAAAAGGCAATCAGAATGGCTCATTACTGCATTTTTTGGTAAACCATCTGCGTACTGGTGGTCAGCAACACGCCGTCACTGCTCCACAATCCAGCGGCCTGATCAAAATAACTCTGAGCAAAACACTGCCCTCGGGCTTGGCCTAACAGGGGCTGCACGGTTCGTTCAAGCAACTGGGCCCCGACATGAAAATAAATGGTCATACTCACCGTTCCCGCAGGAAAAGTACGTTGTTGACGAATATACGCCCGGGGGAAAAACACGTCCGCCATGGCGGCAAGCGACGGAAAATCCAGAGGACGTTCAATCCGGTCCCGCACCCAGAGCAGCGTTTCTGAAGTACGAGAAGGCTGACCGGAAAAATCCAGCGCCCCTTTAATAAAACGCAATTCATATTGCTCCAGCCAGGGTAGAGGCAACTGGCTGGTCAGCACTGGGATTTGCCCGGCCGCAGGTGCCGCAGGCATTGCCCATTCGCTCTCTGGAATCGACGGTTCCTGGCACCGGGCAGTCAACGCCGTCGCTGAAACCGCCAGGGTATCTGCCTGCCAGAGTTCCAGAATCCAGTGCTGATTGCTCCTGTTCGTCCGTACCGGACGTGCTTTCAACTGAAAAACCGCATCAGCAATCGGTCCGGCAAAATTAACGGTCAATGCCACAGGGTTGCCAATACGTTGCGGATGCTGCAGCACCGCATTCAGCACCACAGCAGCGATGATTCCTCCGAACGGCCCCACCATATTGCCATACGCCCCCGGAATATGCCCCTGAAAAACATCGGTATCCAGACGATCCAAGGCAATTGCTTCATCAAACGCATGCATAAGCGACTCATTCCTCTGCGAGGTCAGTGTGTTATACGCCAACCCACCGAACAGTCTAGTGCATCCGGGAACTACCTGCTAATTACCGACAGTCACATTCACCGTATCAATGTGCGCAGCCGTACTCACTTTATCGATTTTCATATGTAGCCGCGACGGACTGATGCCTCTGGCTATCAAATAGGCATGAATGGCATCCAGGCGCTGCTTGATCAGATTCATGACCTCCGCAGTGGCCTCTTCTTCAATCATCAACGACATACTACGGCCTTCACCCTGACGTATTTCCCACTCCTTGACCATGGCTTCCATATCATCCTGTAACGCCTTACTGATACTCGGTTTCCCCGGAGCAAACATCATGGACATATGCAACGGCAGCCCGGATTTGTCGCGACCTCGGGTAACTGCCAGCGGATGTTTGGTAGCCTCATGCTCTCTTAGCCATTTTTGATACGGGCTGTAGATACCCACCGTCGCTGCCTCACCTGATTTTTTCTTGGCTCTGGTTTTTTTGTGAATTGCCGGTTTTTTGACAATTTTTGGCGGCACTGGCAAGGCTTTTTGTGCCAGTGCCAATTGGCATTGCATGAAGTCGGCCAAGGGAGCCTCCAGCCGCACCGGTTGTAATACCACATCCACCCAGCTTCCCGTCAGTGGGTTAGCCAGCGTCAGCCGTAATTGCTGCCCTTGACGCATCCCCTCCAGTACAGTGCCCACATTATCTACCCGATACACTCCCCGTTGGCCTTTCACCGGAGCAATAGTTGCCTCAACCACTTGTTCCGGCACAAAGATTTGCCACGGCGGCGACTGCTGGCTGATACGTATCTGCTGCACACCCAGTAAATTATTCTGTGTCGTCAACTGCAGTTCCAGCGGCTTAGCCAGCCGTTGACGGAACAATACCGCACCAAACTCAGGAACCTCCTGTTTTAGCAGACAATCCCCATCGGTTTGCTGGAATGACCAGGACGCCACATCCATGCGGGCAAGATAATCATCACTGGTCTGGAGGGTCAAACTGTCCGTCGACCAGACCCCTGCCCCATAGAACAAGAGCAGTACCCACCCGGCCCAACGTCCTGCACGCCCTGTCTTCCGCCCATTCAGGCTCATTTTTCCATCACCTGCTCTAGCCCTTGCGCCCACCAAACGGCATAATGCTGCACCCACCTTTGTTTTCTACACGGAAAAAACATGTCCGCTTCACTGACACTGATATACCCGGATGATTTTCATGTGCATCTCCGTGACGGCCTGGCGCTCAACACCACAGTCGCCGCCACCGCCCGCTGCTTCAAACGTGCACTTATCATGCCAAACCTACTGCCTGCCATCAGCAGCATCGCCGCTGCGCTCGACTATCGACAGCGCCTCCTGGACCACCTCCCTGCAAATTCTGAATTTCAGCCCCTCATGAGTCTGTACCTGACCGATGACACTCCCGTTCATCTCATCGACCAAGCCAAGACCAGTCACTGTATCAAGGCCGTGAAATTATACCCGTCCGGAGCCACTACCAATTCCCATGCAGGGGTCACCGCTATCGAGAAAGTCATGCCCGTCCTGGAACGAATGGCAGAGTTGCAACTGCCTCTGCTGCTACATGGCGAAGTGACGGACCCTGCCGTTGATGTTTTCGATCGGGAAGCCGTATTCCTGGACAACGTACTGGAACCGCTACGCCGTGCGCTCCCTGAACTCCCCATTGTACTGGAACACATCACCACCTTAGAGGCGGTTGATTACTGCCGCGCCCAAACCGGACGTTTTGCCGCCACCATTACCGTACATCACCTCCTTTATAATCGCAATGCGTTACTCGGCAATGGCCTGCGTCCGCATTTGTTCTGCCTGCCCATTCTCAAACGCCAAAGGCATCAACAGGCATTGCGCTGCGCCGCCACTTCTGGCGATCCCCGCTTTTTTCTTGGCACTGATAGCGCACCACATGAGCTACGCACCAAAGAATCGGCCTGCGGCTGTGCGGGTATTTTTAGCGCCCCTGTCGCTATGGAATTATATGCACAGGTGTTTGAGGAAGAAGGTGCACTCCATCATCTGGAGGCTTTTGCCAGTCGCCATGGAGCAGATTTCTATCAACTGCCCTACAATAGCAGTACACTGGCGCTTAAACGTGATCCATGGATCGTCCCTGATTCCCTCCCTTATCTTGGTGGTCAGATCATTCCTCTGGCCGCAGGACAGCAACTCTCCTGGAAAATCAACAATGACTGAATCACCCATTCATCAACGCTTCCGCGGATTTTTGCCAGTGGTCTTTGATGTCGAGACCGCCGGTTTTGAAGCTGACAAACATGCGTTACTGGAAGTGGCCGCCATCAGCCTGAATTTTGACAGTAGCGGGCAACTGGTGCCTGATCTCAGTCTGCATCAGCATCTCCTCCCCTTTCCCGGCTCGGTTCTTGATCCTGCGGCACTGGCTTTTAATAAAATAGATCCCTCACATCCCCTGCGTATGGCCGTCAGCGAACGAGACGGCCTGAAAATCATTATGGATGCCCTGCGTAAACGCCAGAAAGAACTACAGTGCAAACGCTGCATCCTGGTCGGACATAACGCTCATTTCGACTTGGGCTTCATCAATGCCGCCATCCAGCGCAACCACCTGAAAAACACCTCACCACTCCATCCTTTTTCCGTATTTGACACGGTTAGCCTGGCTGGCCTGACACTAGGCCAGACTGTTCTGGCTCGCGCCTGTACACAAGCCGGGATTCACTTCGACCCCAGCGCCGCACATTCTGCACTTTATGATGCACAAAAAACCGCCGAACTGTTTTGTCTGATTGTCAACCACACGACACTATTTACCCATTCATTAACACCAACACACACGTCTGCCGAATAATCACCAGGAACGACGCAATTCCAGCGCCTGTCCGAGCGTACGGCTATCTACATGCTCCAAGGCACCGCCCACAGGAATGCCCCGCGCCAGCCGCGTCACCAGTAATTTTTTTTGCCGTGCCAAACCTGCCAAATAATACGCTGTTGCCTCACCTTCCAGATCAGAAGCCGTCGCAAGAATAACCTCCCGCAACTGCGGATCTTCCAGACGTTTCTGAAAAAACGGAATTCCCACCTCTGCCGCACCCAGCCCCGCCAACGGTGACAGGCTACCCGCCAACACAAAATACTGGCCTTGATAGGAACCACTCTGCTGCATCGCCAATACATCCAGCGCCGAAGTCACGACGCAAAGCAGTGCCGGATCCCGCCGTTCATCACTGCATAACTCACAAAGCGACTGCTCACAGAATATCCGGCAACGACTGCAATAATCCACCGAGCGCATCGCCTCATCCAGCACTCTAGCCAGACGCAAGCCACCTTCACGCTGACGTTGTAACAGATGCAAAGCACAACGCTGCGCCGACTTTGGCCCGATACCCGGCAAAATCCGCAGCGCCTTGATCAGTTCATCCACTAACGGACTCATCACTGCGACAACCCTACACTGGAAATTTAAAACCAGGAGGAAATATTCCCGGAGGAATCAGTTCAGAAACAGCACCACTCATGGCCATTTCTCCGGTTTTTGCCGCCTTGCGTACCGCATCATTTACAGCAGCCGCCAACAAATCTTCAATAACCGTCTTGTCTTCCCGCATTACTTCATCGTCCAACTGCACTCGTTTCACATCATAGCGACCATTCATGGTCACTTTCACCAACCCCGCCCCCGATTCGCCCACTACCTCCAGCGTTACCAGTTCCTTGCGGGCATCATCCATATTCTTCTGCATCTGTTCCTGCATTTGTGCCGCTTTTTGCAACAAATCCTGTAAATCCATGTCAAGTCTCCCGTCTTAGTCATACGTTATGACTAACATGGCAGATCACCAAAAAAAAGGCAAGACCAACCCAACAGACAAATCAACCAGCAACAACAGATCCAGGAGATTCTCCTGCCTCCAATATCAATTGGCCCAAATAGCCCAATTGATAGGGTAAAACCCCCATCCTGTAAAAATCTCGTTACATTTTACTAGTGAATATGCATGCAACTCTCAAAAAATTAAAACATAATACTCCCTATAGAAGGCAGTACCCGTAGGAGCATGACCATGTTATTAGGCAATCTTGATTCCGTAATTGCGCCAATTACTCTGATGAAGCCGATGAGTCTTGGGCTGGATGGGGTTTGTATCCTGGATGAACAGGGCCATGAAACGCCGATTACTCAGGATATGATTGTTCGTGCCTGTGAAGATTTGTTGCAGCGGATGTCAACCAGACTGGCCGCTTGAATTGCGTGTCTGTGGCTGCTTCGGGAGTGTTGGTTAATTTCTTTCAATCTTCTTTGATTTTTAGTGTTTCCTTTTCTGATTACATTGTCTCTGACGACAAACCACTCCGGATCCCAAGAATCAGGGCAGGATTCAGGAGTGGTTATCAGAAGACAAGCTTAGCAAAATTGATATCGCACCCGCATAACTCCTGCTAGACTCTTCGGCACTTTTTTCTTTCGCCATTTTGCCTATGCCTCTTTATCTGGATGCCGATGCCTGCCCTGTGCCGGTACGTGAGCTGCTGGTACGTGCGGCGGAACGTGCCCATGTACTTTTGTATGTGATTGCCAATAGCCGAATCCCGGTTCCTCACAGCCCCTGGATTCGCAGCTTTCAGGTGGCTGCCGGCTTTGACGAAGCGGATCGGTATATTATCAGCCAGGTTCAAAGCGGCGATCTGGTCATCACTGCTGATATTCCTCTGGCCGCTGAAGTGATTAGCAAGGGCGCTGAAGTGTTAACGTTTCGTGGTGACCTGCTGACCGTTGAATCGATTCAGGAACGCCTTTCTACCCGCAATCTGATGCAAACACTGCGAGATGCAGGTCTGGCCAACAGCAGTGCTCCACCACCTTCACTCAAAGAGCGCCAACGCTTTGCCGGTATTCTGGATCACTATTTACAGAAATCAGGCAAAACCTAAAATTTTTTAACCACAGATTATCCCTGACCCCGGTCGGCTAACGTTTGCAGCGCCTTGTCAATTAGGCTACTATGAAACAAAGCTAGTGGAGTCATGGCATGTTGTTAAGAACCAGGGCAAGTCAATTGCGCAAGGCGCTCGATGAATCGACCAGTTATGCGCAATGGGCAGAGCGGGCGCAGGAACTGGACGCACTCACCGGCATGGATCTGTGGCGACTGGAAAATGCTTCAGAAGAATACGACTATCAGCTGATCCGTGAGCGCCTGCAACAACTGCGCACTTTTCAGCAGCAACCGGATTTACAACCCTTGGTGCGTGCATTACGCGAGGGTTTACATCATGATCTGGGTAATATGGGCAATCCTGCCTTATATTACCATTCAAATTTTGGCACCAAAAAACTGATTGAAAATTATACCGCTCAAGTCTGTGAATCACTAAGATTTGTAGCGGAACACGATGTACGCAACCTGAGCCATGAACGTAAGATGCAGTTTTTCAAAGAAACTGCGCAAAGTTTTGGGCAACCGGCGCTCATGCTTTCTGGAGGAGCTACCTTAGGTCTGTTTCACATTGGCGTCTGCAAGGCCTTGCATGAGCAGGATTTGTTGCCTGAGGTTATTTCCGGCTCCAGTGCAGGATCACTAATGGCCGCCATGATTGGTACCCATACGGATGCAGAATTACAAGCACTGTATAATGGTGACGGCTTCTATATGAATGCCTGGAACTGGAAGAAATGGTACCGGGGGCTGATTGGCTCTGGATTTGCGGATCAGGTGCAACTGGAGCGTTTTCTGCGGAGCAATATAGGCGAGTATTCCTTTGAAGAAGCCTATCTGCGTACCGGCCGACATATCAATGTCACTGTTTCCCCCGTGCGGATGCACCAGAAACCGCGGCTGCTTAATGAATTGACTGCCCCCTATTTACTGGTCTGGAGCTCAGTGCTCGCCTCCTGTGCCGTTCCCGTTATTTTTCCACCGGTAAGTTTAACCACTAAGGATCCTGATGGGCATTATGTACCCTACATGCCTGGCCAACTCTGGGTGGACGGATCGGTCAAGTCGGATCTGCCACGTACCCGGCTCACCCATCTTTACGATGTCAATTTCTTCATTGCCGTACAGGTCAATCCACATATCGTGCCTTTTTTGGAGAATGACCGGGAACGACTGGAACGTGCCCGACTCAGTTCGTGGCCGGCCCGCATTTTACGGGAGGAATTGAAATTTCATGGCACTGGTATTTTTAATTTCCTCCGGCACCAGTTTACCCACGAAGCCTCTAGACAACTGATGGACCATGCTTATTCGATCATTGCACAACGTTACTACGGCGATGTCACCATTGCCCCCCCACGCTATACCATGGATCATTACCGACACATGCTACAAAATCCCAGCATTGAATGCTGGCGCTGGTTCTGTCAGCAAGGAGAACGGGCGACCTGGCCAAAACTGGCAATGATCCGTAGCCATATTCAGATCGCCCGCACGCTGAAAGCCTGCATTGTGCTTCTGGAAAACCGACGCAACCGTCGCTCCGCTGACCACAGGAACGATACCAGAACCCCAGGTTCTGAGGCGGTACATTCTTAACGTTATGAATCAACCACAGATTCCAGGCTATCGCCTGCTAAAACCCTTAGGCCGGGGAGGAATGGCGCAAGTGGTTCTGGCAGAACATGCACTGCTCAAGCAGGAAATGGCCATTAAAATTATCCCGGCCAATCAGGAAGATGAACTGACCGGACGATTCCTCCAGGAAGCCCGGGTCATCACGCGTCTCAATCACCCCAACATCATTCGTATTTTTGAAGTAGGACAAACCGCCACTTTGCTGTTTATTGCCATGGAATACATGCAAGGAGGCAGTCTGGAAGATGAACTGCTCAGCCAGCGGCGTCTTGACACTGCACGGGCACTGGAAATTGTGCAGACCCTCGCCCATTGCCTGCAGCACGCTCACAGTCACGGGGTCATTCATCGGGATGTGAAACCGGCCAACATTTTATTCGATCAGCAAAAAAGCCGACTGGTACTCAGTGATTTCGGTGCGGCCCGTGACCAGTGGAGTGATCTCAGTCACACCCGCATCGGCAATACCGTCGGTTCACCCGGCTATATGAGTCCTGAGCAGTGCCGCGGCCTTTCACTGGATGGTCGTTCTGATCTTTACAGCCTCGGAAGTCTGCTTTATCTGATGCTGACCGGTCAGCCCCCGTATCGTGGGCCGGATGCCGTCAGTATTGCGATGGCGCATGTGCGCAATCCGCCTCCCGCCTTACCCTCGCCACTGCATGCACTGCAACCCCTGATCGACCGTGCCATGGCGAAAAATCCCGAAGCCCGTTTTCAGACAGGCCTCGAATTTGCCGAGGCAGTGAGTGCGCTACAGGCCAGCTTATCGGTACTGGCCGATAAATCCAGCAGCGTCACCATCAACGATACACCGACGGTCACTCCTCTCCCCTACCAGATTCAGGAACAAACCATCGGCCCTTGGTATAAGCGAAAATCCAGCATTGATATTCGGTTTACCGCCAATGACGTTCCTGAATTCCAGAAATTACTTGAACGTTGCCAGAGCGACCTGGGGCAATGGATGGATCGACGTGGTCGAAAAGCCCAATACTTGCGGCTGCATATTCAGGCACACCCATGGATCCATCGACGCATTCAGGAAATACTCCACGCAGGGCGTCAAGAAAACACCCCCTTGGGAGCGTTCTTGCGCTTAGATCGGCAAATCGACATGATTCTGGAAGATGATCGCGGTATTTGCACAACCATTGAACCTGTGGCCATTCAAAAAGATAAAAACGACAAAAATGGTAAAAAAGAAATAAAATAAAATAAAAATGAAATAAATCTCCCGATGCACACCGATGCCTACCCAAAAGGTGCCGGGACGAAATCGCAGCCGCATTTAATGAGTGGCACTAAAATCCATCCACCCTGAAAAATTTTAATTTCCCCCCTTGAATGTATTACACTAGAATCTCTGTATTGACCCCGATCCCCTTTTAGGGAGGAGGTATCGACACGGCCTGTATCCTGTGATCGTTGCCTGTTACTGACTGACTGACGAGCAAACTGATGAAACGATTAAATACCTTATTGCCTGGCCTGATTTTTTGTAGCCTGAGCCTGGTGGCTCGGGCAGATTCTCTGGGTTTACAAGCGGGACTGTGGGAAATTACCACGCTGAACCAGACTGTAGATGGAAAAACGGTTCCTCCTATGGCATCAAAACTGCGTGAGCAACAACAACAGATGGAAAAAAACATGGCAGCCATGCTGCCCGCACAACGGGCACGCATGCAGGCGATTATGTCCAGAATGCAGAGTGTTATTTCCCCTGATGGAAAAATCCGGCTCTGTATTACCCCCGCCATGGCAGCGAATCCTGCCACTTTCGTCAATCCGCAGGGGACAGCAACACATTGCCCACCCGCTCAGACCAGTCATCAAGGCAATCAAACGCTATTTAGCTTCGCCTGTAGCTCCCACGGGGTAACGACCTCTGGACACGGCAGTAGTATAATCAGTAGCAACAGCGTTCACACCAACATGGACATGCTCACCCGGGATGCGCACGGCCAACACACCTCACATAATGAAAGTCTAATGACCCGTATCAGTTCCAGTTGTGGTTCGGTTCCAGTGCTAAACCCGGCAACGCACGCCATGTAAGCCATGTAATATGTAGACGATCTTGTGGTGGTACTCCCATGAGTACCACCGGTACCCTATACAAGTCGCCGCACAACGGGATCTATAGCAAGTAACAGGGCCGTTCATTTTTTGCAGCCCGTAACCTGCTTTAAGCATTATCTCCAGTCCTTGGAATTTTCCGGAGCACCTGAAATTGCCACAGCAAATGAGCGATAAGGATCTTAAAGAAGCCCTGAAAGGGCTGACTATTCCCCCACAACCACAAATTCTGGTGGATATACAACTGGAACAACTCAGCCCGAATCCGGATCTTAAACAGATTGCCAAGTTGATCAGCAAAGATCCCGGATTGGCAGGTACCATGTTAAAAATCGTCAATTCCTCTTTTTTTGGTCTGAATAAAACCGTTACAGACATTCGTCAAGCCGTGAATATGCTGGGATTGAATCTGGTTTTCAATATCCTGACTGGCATCAGCATCAGAGGCGCACTCAGTGATACACACATCGTTGCACTGACCCGGTTCTGGGATTCAGCAATGGATCTGGCTGAGGCCTGCATGCTGCTGGCCCGGCATTTCAAATTGCGCAAAGCAGATGAAGCCTATTTGTTAGGCCTTTTTCACAACTGTGGAATCCCCTTGTTATTGACCCGTTTTCCAGACTACATGACCATTTTGCAAGCCTCCTATGCCCAATCGGAACTCCCCCTGGTAGAAATCGAATGGGAGTCCATAAAATCCCATCATGCGGTCATCGGCTATTACATTGCCCGCTCCTGGAAGTTACCTGTAGCACTTTGCCAGATCATCAATGCACACCATGAACTGAATGATTTTTTTGCTAATATCACCGCCGAAACAGCGGCCGAACGTCGGGAAATGGAACAACTGATGTGTGTGCTGAAACTGGCTGAACATCTGGTTGGATTACCAATGGCCCTTGCTCAACAACAACGCGACGTAGAATGGATTCGCCATGGTCATGATATTATGGATCGTATGAACCTGACAGAGGATGATCTGGATGAACTCAAGGCAGACCTGAAAGACGTGATTCACTAGGCCAACCATTTATTAAATTCACTATTTTTACTTATTTCAGACTTAATCTGACGGATTTTATATGACCACACTGATTCTAGACGGAAAACACATCAGTCAAGGAATGGAAAAAGACATGGCGCTGCGGGTTCAGCAACTGAAAGAACGCAGTGGCAGAACACCTATTCTCGCCACCTTGCTGGTAGGCAATGATCCAGCCTCCGCCACCTACGTCCGCATGAAAGGGGAAGCCTGCAAACGCATTGGTATGCAATCCCTGCCAATACACTTACCCGAAAACACCTCCACCCAGTCCCTGCTCAAGGCCATTGAAGATTTAAATACTAACAAGGACGTTCAGGGAATTCTGCTACAACACCCAGTTCCACCTCACATTGATGAACGGGCCTGTTTCGATGCGATCGCTGTCACTAAAGATGTTGATGGTGTAGGATGCCCAGGGTTTGGCCGCATGAGCATGGGATTACCCGCCTTTGGTTCTGCCACCCCGCAAGGCATCATGCACCTGCTCGCCGCCTATGCACTGCCACTGCGTGGCCTGCACGCCGTTGTTGTAGGCCGCAGCCCCATACTTGGACGTCCCATGGCGATGATGCTCCTGGCTGCCGATTGCACCGTAACGATTTGCCATTCCCGCACCACCTCTCTGGAACAACACCTACGTTCAGCCGACCTGATCGTTGGTGCCGTAGGTAAACCACGCTTTATCCAATCCGACTGGATTCCCGATAAAGCCATCGTTATTGATGCCGGCTACCACCCTGGAGGCATTGGTGATATTGATCTGGAACCACTAAAACAGCGAGTACGTGCCTATACCCCCGTTCCCGGAGGAGTCGGCCCCATGACCATCGCCACGCTCATGTTACAGACGCTGACGGCTGCCGAACAGAACATCGTATGATTGGTTGCTTGCATAATCAGCAAACACAATTGCAATGCAGTACCTCTGAAACGGCTGCAACCAGACATACCGATCAGATCACCCATTCATCCCCACTATACTAAAGCCATTGCCATGAATGCATTATTTTACAACAACTTCAACGGATTAGTTATCACATGATTATTGAGCACATACCAACTCGTGTGAAAGCCGGTCAACACGTCGAAGAATAAACATCAGAATCCGACCATTACCCCACAAAAATCAAAAAAATATGTTCATTGATTCTCATTTTCGGTGACTTTCGCATTAAAAATGCAATAAACGCCTATACTAATACTCTAGAATCTGGGGTAGAATAAGCTTGTGTGGCCTGACGAGTTTTGTTCATGAAAACCTTCTCATACTGTCAACTTTTTGACAAAACATTTTTTTGGGAAGGTGGTCTGCAGGCTACTGATTTACAAGTATTTTTTAGGCATGGTCTCTCGGAAACATTAGCCCTGACTTGAAGGGATTAAGACAACGCATCCCATCATATTTTACATTGATTATTTTCTCGGAAACATTAGCCCTGACTTGAAGGGATTAAGACGGCACGGCTTTCAGGTTTTTACCTTTGATTATGCGCTCGGAAACATTAGCCCTGATATCAGAATATCACTAGATGCCACTTGCCTAAGTCCCGCTTTGGGACTAAACTTCGTCCTATGCGAGTGATTGCCATATCTACCCTTCGGGCCTTCTGGGAGTGCCATCCTAACGCCGAGCATCTGCTGAAGGCATGGTACGAGGAAGTCTCGTGTGCGAATTGGGCCCAGCCTACTGATATCAAGGCGCAGTACCGCAGCGCTAGCGTGCTGAAAAACCGTCGCGTGGTCTTCAACATCAAAGGCAATGACTATCGTTTGATTGTGGCCATTGCCTACAAGTTGCAGATCGTCTACGTGAAGTTCGTCGGCACCCACAAGGAGTACGACGCAGTGGACGCAGAAACCGTTGAAATGGCCTGACCGGCCACGGAGGAAAACATGGAAATTCGCCCTATCCACACCGAAACAGATTACAAGACCACGCTCAAAGAGATTTCGGTCTTGATGGAATCCGACCCTGGCTTAGGCACGCCGGAGGGTGATCGCTTGGACATCTTGGCCACGCTGGTGCAAGCCTACGAGGCCAAGCACATGCCCATCACTGCGCCTGATCCGGTGGAAGCCATCAAATTTCGCATGGCTCAAAGCGGACTGTCTGTCAAAGATCTTGAGCCGATCATTGGCAAAAGCAATCGCATCTACGAAGTCCTGAACCGCAAGCGTCCGCTGACGCTGGCCATGATCCGGAAATTAAACCGTCACCTTGGCATCCCGGCCAATGTGCTGATTGCGGAGACGCATGCAGGGTGATCATCGAACGTTGAGCTTGGCTTCTACGGTGAACACTTTGGTCAACGTTATGCAACAAATACAATGTTAAGTCTGACCAAAGTGTGAGCGAATGCAGTTGTCGAGTAGACCGGGGACTCCCATTAAGTACTCTCTCCCGAAGTTTGATGCTTTCATTGGACACAGCTCCTCACTATACCAATTTCACAGAAAATCAATAAAATCTTCCATGATCTTTGGTGTTGGCAATGGATAACAATCTTCAAGCAGGACAAATTTCTCCCAGCTGTATCTCCGTCTTTGTCCTTTCCGAATTAACCACCTAAACAATAACTTCCTGACTTCATTATAGAAGCTATGTATCCCGTGGCTGTTATCAGACACACCGTAATAGCCATAATGCCCACGCAATTTGCTAGGCTTTGTTGACATTCAGCACATCAGTCACCGTAACCAACGTATAGCTGCCAAGCGTGCAGACTGATGACCCGATGGGGTATATCGCCTAGTGTATTTTAAAATCCTTTGCTGTGAACGATCACTTATTACTTCAACCACGCCGCCATCGAGTGCCCTGACGGCTGTCTTCAAGCACCACTCCATGTACGAGTAAATCCTGACGAATCTGATCAGCGCTGGCAAAATCTTTGGCTTGCTTGGCCTGCTGACGGTCCTGAATACGTTTTTCTATCTCCGTTACCGTCAGTTCCGAATGACAAGCACGCCCGCCACTTTGCAAGAACTCCGTGCACGAGTCCTGCAAAAGCCCCAGTAGCGCCGCTAATGCCAGTAATCCCCCAGCCAGTTGCTGTGCTGCTGCACACTCTCCGTCATTTAACAGGCGATTGATCTCCCGAGTCAGCTCAAATAGTACCGACAGTGCTTCTGGCGTGTTGAAATCATCATCCATCACCGCACGAAAGCGCAGAATCCATGGATCAATTTCAGGCCCATTCATCTCTGTTGGTGCTGAAGTGGCTTTGGCTGCAACCGCTTGCACCGCCTGTAGCGTCTGATAAAAACGTTCCAGCGCCGTACGCGCATGTTCCAGATTTTCCTGGCTGTAGTTCAATGGACTGCGATAGTGACTCGCCAGAATGAAATAACGCAATACTTCTGGCCGATACTGCCGTAGTACTTCCCGAATGGTAAAAAAATTACCCAGGGATTTTGACATTTTTACTTCATCCACCTGCACAAACCCAACATGCATCCACGTTCCCGCCAAGGGCTTTCCGGAAACAGATTCACTTTGGGCGATTTCATTTTCATGGTGCGGAAAGACCAGATCCCCACCGCCCCCATGAATATCCAGTTGTTCTCCCAGACAGGCACTGCTCATGGCCGAGCATTCAATATGCCAGCCAGGGCGTCCTGGCCCCCAGGGCGAAGCCCAGCTAGGTTCTGCGGGTTTGGCAGCTTTCCACAAGGCAAAATCCAAAGGATCTTTTTTTTGATCACCAGGTTCTACCCGGGCACCCACCTGTAATTCTTCAATATCCCTTCCACCCAAGCGGCCATACGTGGCAAACGAACGTACAGAAAAATACACATCACCTGAGGCAGAGACATATGCATGACGCTTGGCAATCAATCGTTGATTAAGATCAAGGATCTCTGGCATATACTCGGTTGCCCGAGGTTCCTGGTCGGCCGGCAACACGCCCAATGCCGCTGCATCGTCGTGCATTGCGACGATGAACCGCTGAGTCAGCGACTGCCAGTCCTCCTGTTGTTCATTCGAGCGAGCGATGATTTTGTCGTCTATATCGGTAATGTTTCGTACATACGTCAGCTGATAACCGCTATAGCGCAAATAACGAGCCACCATATCAAATACAATCAGTACGCGGGCGTGTCCCACATGGCACAGGTCATACACGGTCATGCCACAGACATACATACGTAGCGAAGGGGGGGACAACGGCTGCAGCAGCTGCTTGCTGCGGGACAGTGTGTTATAGATCTGCATCACGACTTCTCTTTCCCCCAAGAATCCCGCAGCCCCAGCACACGGTTCATCAAACGTCTGGCTCCTTTCCATTCGTAACGATCTGCCACAAAATACCCCTCACGTTCAAACTGCACGCTTTGCTCTGGTTCCAGATCAGCGAGTGCGGGTTCCAGTAACGCCTGTACGATCTGCAAGGAGTCTGGATTGATCGCCTGCAAAAAATCCTGACCTTCTGCTTCAGGATTTTCTGCACTGAATAACCGGTCATAGAGCCGGACTTCAGCAGGAATGGCATGCGCCGCACTGACCCATTGAATGACTCCTTTCACCTTACGCCCTTCCGGATTGGCTCCCAGTGTGGCCAGATCCACCGAACACTGCAACTCGACTATTTTTCCATCAGTATCATGCACGACTGAATCACAGCGCATGACATAGGCATGCCGTAGTCTGACTTCTCCGCCTGGGATCAGACGTTTCCAGCCTTTAGGCGGTTGCTCGCTGATATCCCCCTGGTCAATATACAAAACCTTAGAAAACGGCATGCTCCGTTCACCCAGTTCCGGGCGTTGCGGGTGTCGAAGCACCTGCAATTGCTGAGTCTCATTTTCCGGCCAGTTGGTCAGCACTACTTTAAGGGGATGCAACACAGCCAACGCCCGCGGTGCTTCCTGTTCCAGATATTGGCGCACACAATAATCAAAAGCCGCCATATCCACCACGCTGTCCGAACGGGTAACACCGATCATTTTGCAAAAATTGCGGATCGCTCCCGGTGGTACCCCACGTCGGCGAATCCCCGCCAGTGTAGGCATCCGCGGATCATCCCACCCCTCCACCACTTTTTGTTCAACCAGTTGTTTAAGTTTGCGTTTACTGGTGAGTGTACACGTCAGATTCAAGCGGGCAAACTCATACTGGTGCGGATTGGCAGGGGTGCTCAGATTCCCGATCAACCAGTCATAAAGCGGGCGGTGGTCTTCAAACTCCAGGGTACAGATGGAATGCGTAATTCCTTCCAGCGCATCCGACAGCGGATGGGTAAAATCATAACTGGGATAAATACACCAGCGCTTACCGGTTTGATGATGTTCAGCATGGCGGATTCGATACAATACCGGATCGCGCATGTTCATGTTGGGTGAAGCCATGTCGATACGCGCCCGAAGCGTATAAGTTCCTTCAGCAAACTCCCCGCAGCGCATACGCCGGAACAGACTAATATTTTCATCAACGGAGCGAGAGCGACCCGAACTGTCCCGACCAGGCTGGGTGAGCGATCCGCGAAAGATCCGCATCTCTTCTGCATTGAGATCACAAATATACGCCAGTCCCTTCTGAATTAATTCTTCAGCATACTGGTACAGGGACTCAAAATAATCCGACGCATAACGCACGGACCCGGTCCAGGAAAACCCCAGCCAACGCACATCTTCAAGAATCGAATCCACGTATTCCTGATCTTCCTTGGCCGGATTGGTATCGTCAAAACGCATATGGCAACGACCGCCCATCTCCTCTGCAATCCCGAAATTCAGACACACCGATTTGGCATGACCAATATGCAGATAGCCATTGGGTTCTGGAGGAAAACGCGTCACTGGAAAGGCACATACTCCCTTTTCCACATCGTCTTTAACCAGTTGTCTTAAAAAATCTTTGCCAGATTCAACATCCATAACACATTCCACACCAGAAACATCGTATCAGTGCTGCCGTTGTGCCGGTCAGCCCCTCCCATTTATTATCTGACTTATCTGACACACCCTGCCGTTATCCCCAGCACACTGTCACCGGTGTGTTTTTTCAGGATTCGACACTCAGAAAAGACTAATGGTAAAATATACTTTATCCCTGACGTTACAACAAGCAAACCCTCTGTAAATAACCTGCGACTTAAATCCAGGCACTATTCAGGAACGATGCTTCGGCATGCGTCGCACCTGATAAAGCGTGAAGGTTTGTGAATTATGGAATTCCTACCAAAAAAAAATGGCAATATTCACAAATCATATATTACAATCCGAGGTTCCTTACAGTACATCCACCGCTCTGTTGCCCGAATTAACTATAGGAGTCTCCATGCGCATCCAACTTGATACCAGTCTCGGCAAAATTGTGATCCAGCTGGATACAGAAAAAGCACCACAGTCCTCTGAAAACTTTCTGGCCTACGTCCGTTCAGGTCATTATGATGGCACTATTTTTCATCGGGTTATTCAGGACTTCATGATCCAGGGGGGCGGCTTCGATGCGAAAATGAACCAGAAATCCGCTAAGGATCCTATCCAGAATGAAGCTGACAATGGCCTGAAAAATGTAACTGGCAGCGTTGCCATGGCACGTACCAACGACCCCCACTCAGCGACTGCCCAATTTTTCATTAACGTCAAGGATAACTCTTTCTTGAACCATACCAGCAAAACTGCACAAGGCTGGGGCTATACGGTGTTTGGGCAAGTCGTCGAAGGGATGGAGGTTGTCAACGCTATTCGTGCCGTTAAAACCGGAAAAAGTGGCTATCATCAGGACGTTCCGGTGGAGCCGGTCATCATTAACACCGCTTCTGTCGAAGAATAAGCAACCCGTGACCTGGCTGTTTCTGGCAGATGTGCATCTGGAAGAACAACGACCGGAGTTGACCCGTTTTTTTTGCCAGATCCTGCAACGGTACCATTCCGTTGCACGACTGTATATTCTGGGCGATCTCTTTGAATCCTGGATTGGCGATGATGACGATGCCGCTTGGCTGCTTCCCATCCGACAAGCACTGAATGCCTTCCGGGATCGGCTTTACCTCGTGCAGGGCAACAGGGACTTTTTACTGGGCCAACAGTTTGCCCAAGAGGTGGGTGCCTGTCTTTTGCCTGAAGAACAGGTCATCACCTTACCCGATCAGTCCACCGCCTTGCTATTACATGGTGACCTGCTTTGTACGGATGATGCAGAGTATCAGAAATTCAGGACACAAATGCATTCTCCTGCCTGGCAACAAGGGATTCTCAAACAAAGTTTAGCCCAAAGAAGACAACTGGCTCGGCTGCTTCGGCAACAGAGTCAGGCGCAAAATGCTGAAAAAGCAACGTATCTGATGGATGTCAATGCCGAGGCCGTGCATCAGGCACTGAACCGCCACCATACGCAACGTCTGATTCACGGTCATACCCACCGCCCGCAGAGGCATCAGCAATCCGGCACTGAACGTTGGGTACTGGGCGACTGGAGTGAAACATCCACTTGGGTCGTGCTTGCCACCCCAGAGGGACTGAACCTGCTCCATCTGGAAGCCGAGTAAACCGATCGCTATTCATCCATTACCTCCGTTCAGCAGCGACACCAGAATCCTGCTCCAGTGTTTACAGACTCCGGAAATGACTTGAAAAATGCGGCGACAGTCAGTAAGATAACGCCCTTGTTCGCCCCGTGCCCGGGTGGTGAAACAGGTAGACACAAGGGATTTAAAATCCCTCGGCTGAAAAGCCGTACCGGTTCGACTCCGGTCCCGGGCACCATTTATACTGTCTAAAGACATCCAAGACAGTCCAAAATCACCACACAAGACCGCATTAATGACCTAGCATCCGATGCGTTCCTGTGTGGTGTCCATTGCAATCCACACACGATTTTGATGTTTGGGGTATTAGTACTGTCTGCCAACCAACTCATGCGTCTGCGACATTAAACGCAGAGGGGATGAACAGGTTTTTTTGGTCAATATAGTACATCAAGTGGACTGCATTGGCTGCGAGTGAGGATGGGTACGATGTTTAGGTGATAAAGTACTCGATAAGCATAAAATAGTGCAAAAAAAGCCTCTTTCTAGGCTCAGCAAAAATTCTGCCCCTTGAAAAAATAAACTTTTGCAAGAAAATCAATAGTTAACGCTTTTTCCTGTAGTGCACCTTCTGTAAATGCAATGTCTTTTACGTACTATGGAGCCTGCAAACCAAGAGCTATTGTAAATAACATTGTATTATGCATGCATAGCTACCCGTTGATTTCAACGGGTGAACATTGTAACAGCTTCCACTACAAACAGCATAGAGCCAAAATATTCGTCAAAATAGGCGGCTTACACACTCGTACCGGAAGGAACGTTATTCAGACGACACGCTGCGGTACATCCCTCCCGACGCTACCTGCCCGGATGAGAACCGAACAATGATCTTATTTTCACCTGCTCCTAAAAACTTCAGCAAAATTGCTCATAGGATTTATCCGCACTTCGTTGACGCGGCTTTCGCCGCCCAACTGAAGCCTCTTGACGCTCAGTTGCGCCGGAGGAACGCGCCAGCAGAATCCGCCGCACTTCGGTGTGCGGCATGAACCGGACGATATCCGGGTCATGGAGTCGGGCTTT
>JAJXWR010000044.1 GCA_021781515.1 Pseudomonadota bacterium | reverse complement strand
GATTTGTATGGAACGGCATTTTTGTACATAGTTGAATTATAGCTGATTATTATTACAAAATAAATACGTAAACTGCATTCGCTCACCCCATGGCTAAAGCCAGGGGCTTGCGCTCACACTTTGGTCATGTTCCTGGCAAGACGAGCCAAACGCACCGCTTTGCCCAGTTTCATGGCTACACAAACAGTCTCAGGTGAGGCAAAACTGGCTTCTGAGCGCGGCATGATATCGGCCTCGATTCTATACAATACCACACACAGACTACCACTCTCTACTGTCCCTGAACAAGGAACACACCCCCAATTTTATCATACTTGATTAATTAAGCGCTTTATTCAGCAAACAAGATGAAATCACTCGCTCAGGTGTCAAGCGATTTACAGAAAACGTCCTGGGCTTTCAACATGGCGCTCCTGCCACACACCAACCCCAGGACGAGGATTCACTTCGGGCGTTTAGGCAATCGCCTTAAGTAGCTTGCGAACGACCGACGGGCGACACGTTTACTGAAACACCGTTCAATACGGCCACCCCACACAACGGATCCACCTGTCCAGGATCCAGCACATCATTGACGCTGACCCCGGGTTGGGCTTCGGCAATGGTCAGACGCATACCCGGACGGTGATGACCATAACCATGCGGCATACTCACGACTCCGGGGCGTACGGCCGTCGTTAATTCCACTGGCAGTTCTACCGCTCCGGATACAGAGCGCACACAAACCCTCTGGTCGGCACCGATCTGCCGCTGAGCCGCATCTTCTGGATGCATCATCAATGTACAGCGTCCCGGGCCTTTGGTCAGCCGTCTTGAGTTATGCATCCAGGAATTATTGCTTCGCACGTGCCGACGGCCAATCAATTGTAAGGAATTCTGGCCATCCGACATTTCCAGGCGCTCAAGTGCCCGCTGCATATCCTGGCGATAAATGGCCGGAGCCAATTCTATCAACCCCGATGCCGTCTGCAACCGTTCTGGCAAGGCGGGCATCAATGGCCCTAAATCCAGGCCATGCGGTGCCGTCAGCAGGCGTTTAATCGTCAGATCCTGCTGTTTGCCAGAAAAAAGAGCGGTATGTTGCAGTCCCTGCCAAACATCCGGCCAACGGTCCTGCAACGCACCAGTCAGTAACCGGAACAACCCCTGATCACTTGATTTTTGCTGCCATCGGCGAATGACCGGAACAGGTTGTCCGTACGGGCCGAGACGTAACAGGATATCCAGAATGCCTTCTATTCCCAGGCGATGCACCAGCGTACGCATGAGCGATAAGCGCAGACGTTCTGCACGGTTTCGTCCGCCCATCTGTACCGCCAGTTCCAGCAATATTTCCCAGTCATGACGGCATTCAATGGGTTTTTCCCGCATGGGCGGGTTATAGCGCACCACATTACGCACCGCCAGCATATTGAATATCAGGTCAAAATGCCCCTGCTCCAACGGTCCGGAAGGCGGCAGGATATAATGCGCATGCCGGGTGGTTTCATTGAGGTAACAATCAATAGAGACCATGAACTCCAATTGCGCCAGTGCAGTGTCCAACTGCGCTCCCCCAGGGACGGACAGCACCGGATTAGCCGCATGGGTGATCAAAGCCCGCAATTGCCCGGGACCTGGAACCAGGATTTCTTCCGCAAGACAGACCGCTGGAAGTTCTCCAGAAAATTCAGGCAACCCCCGCACCCGTGACCTGAAGCGGTCAAAGCCTCCGCGTTCCAGCCCCAATCCCACCAGATCAATGGCCGGATGGCTAAACATACTGCCCCCTGGCCGATCCAGATTGCCCGTCACAATATTGAGCACCTGGATAAGCCATAAGTTGAGGCCGCCAAATTGTTGGGTACAGGCACCTACCCGACCGTACGCCACTGCATGTGTCGCATGGCTGAACTCATACGCCAGTCGATGAATACGATCCGCCTCAATACCTGTCAGTGTTGCCACTTTTTCAGGGGTAAACGGAGCCACCAGTTGCCGGACTTCATCCCACCCGTGCAGCATCTGCAATAAACGCCCGGGTTTTTCCCATCCCCGGGAAAAAATACTCTGTAATAAAGCGGCCAGCAAAAACACATCTTTTCCTGGCAGAATCGCCAGATGCGCATCGGCTTTTTCCGCCGATTCACTGTACCTGGGGTCAACCACCACGAATTTTCCACCACGCTGTTGCATGCTGCGAATACGGCCCATGATATCCCCGGCACTCATCAGACTCCCGTTGGAAGCGGCCGGGTTACCACCCAGACAAAGAAAAAAATCGGTTCGGTCGATATCCGGCACCGGCAGCAACAGTTGATGCCCAAACAGTTGCTGTGCAGCGAGCATTGCTGGTAACTGATCCACTGAGGTAGCGGAAAAACGTTTGCGCGCCCCGCAAGCATGAATCAACGGTGCCAGTAACAACATGGCCCCCGTATGATGGACCGTCGGATTACCTGTATAAAAACCGAGTGCATCACCACCATATTGGCGACGTAGCTGCTGCCAGCGTTGGCCAATGTCTGCAAACGCCTGTTCCCAGGATACCGCTTCCCACGACTGCCCCACGCGTTTGAGCGGCGTTCGCAAGCGATCCGGATCATCCTGTAAATCTTTAAGGGCGATGGCCTTTGGGCAAATGTGTCCCCGGGAAAACGGATCCTGACGATCCCCCTTGATACTGTGAATAACTCCTTCTGTGTGTGAAATCACTACCCCACACATCGCCTCACACAGATTGCAGGTTCGAAAATGCTCTTGCATACGCTGAATTTCCTATCAAGCAGACCCGGAAGCTTTGCCCCGGCGATCCATGATTAACCAAAACCTTAGCGCCTGTCTAGTGGTCCTGCATCACTGACAATAGCTGATTCTCTCCCCCTGGCCTGAATTGCACTTCCAGGGTGACGCCGTTCATCACACCACCCGGTTTCACTGCGGCCGTACTGGTATTGAATAGCAAATTATTGATATTGAAATTACCCGTTGCCGGGTCATAGTTATAGACTACCCCCCGAGTAACCAGCGCCGACTCTCCGCCCCCCCCCATCATTGGCGAGGCCAGCGGTACACCGAGAATTCGCAGGGACGTGGCATTGATAACTCCGGATGGCTGCAATAATCCATTGATTTCCATCGGTTGCCCAACCTTCATCATGTTCATGGCCGCCTCCCCTTGGGCATCAGAGAGAAAAACATCGGAACTCCACTGCACCGTTTGACTGACCCCTTGACTGTCCGTACACAGCAATGTTGTCCCCTGTAACTGCGTTGTCTGGCAGTCCAGCGTCAGCACCGCCTGTACAGGGGGTGTCGTCACCTGTACCGAGGTTGCCTGTACCTGATTACCGGAAATCACCCCCTGAATCACAACAAACGCTCCATTTTCCAGCGTTCCCTGCGTCTGTGCGTTACTGGCATTAACGGTAACGCCTCGCACCACCATGCTGGCGTTGCTGACATACTGGGTCACCGAACCAGACAAACGCACCGTTGTAGCCGCACTTGATACCGGCTGAATACTGGACGCCGTGACGACCCCTTGTTGTAACGCACCAGTGACCGTGACATATTCCGCAGTGGTCAGACCTCCCAGCAAGGCCGCTTGAGCCTGTATCTGCGTACCGTTCAACCAGAATCCCTGCGAAGTCTGGCCGTAGACCAGGCCGGAAAGCTGCACCGTGGCCGCATTACCCGTTAAACCCAGTGGCAGGATCTGCACCACCTGCTGTGTTGCCGGATCCACCCACACACTCACCACCTTGCCGCTCAAGGTTGCATCCACTCCCGTGGCCGTCGTGGCGACCTGAAAATTCTGCCCTTGAATACGCAACGCCACTTGAGAAATAGCAGAGGCAACACCGGTAATAATCTGATCGCCCGTCGCATGTTCAACAATCCGCGTGGCCTGGAGGTAAGGCCCCGTTGCGTCCTCCGCATAAAATCCGAAAATTTCCAGGTCATCCCCCACTGACAGCCCCTGCTGATTCTGCACCCCGGTAAAAAAAGTAACCGGGCCCGATGTCGATGATGTAGAGACCACGATCCGCATTCCCGCCACCTGCAGCGTAGTCGCACCTATCGCCTGAACCACCCCAGCCACCTGGGCCTGCACTTGCTGGCTGGTGACCTGTCCCTGACTGACGCTGAGGCGCAACTGGTCACCGAGCATCAACTGTGATTGGGGGATTGGTGTCGTACCCGGCTGATCGGAAAATTCACCCAGACGGCCTGATGCATCGGTCATTTCGGTGCCATCCATAATGATGCTCGCCAGTCCGGTAACAGAACCTGAATAAACGCCAGTGCCGCCACTCCCTACTCCACCGCTACCATTGGTGCCAGCAAGGGTAGCACCGCCGCAAGACACCAGACAGGTACACAATACCAGTGCGCCGAGTCCCACCGTGGTCAGACCGATCCTGCCGATATAGGTCATTCGCTTGCATCCTCTGATAACATCCCATGATAACAGTAGATACCCAGACGAAAGCGCTGCTGCCGCTCACTGTCCGGGAGTAACTGATCTTGCTGCCACCGCTGCTGCGCCTGTTCAATCAGTTCGTCCTGAAACTGTTTCCAATGATTCCTTGACCACTGTTCCAATAATTCTACACTGTCCTGACTCAATGGCCCGGCAAATACACTCTGTTCCAGGTGGAGATGCGGCCTGTGCAGTTGGGGTTGCCCGTCGGTTTCCAGGTTATTCAGCCCGGTTTGCAGATGATCCGCCAAGCTGTCGGCAAACATCGCCCAGGACTCCTCAGACCCAGGTGGTGGAATAAAAGCATCTCCAAGACGTAGCACCTGATCTTCCTCGTCCCCCAAAACCAAACGCACCAACCCCAACCGCTGCATCTCCTGTAATAGCGTATGCGGATGCACGTCCTGGCTGAACTGACGCACCAGCCACTCAAAAGACTGCACCTCACCACGGCGGGGCAGGCCATCGGGTAACTCTGGGGAATGGAGCCAATAGGTCCAGACCTGGCTGGCCAGACTCAAGGTATCCGGAGTCATCGCCACCGCTGCACCCTGCAGCCATAAACGCACATCCTTGCGATGGACGCCACTGGAGACACTTAAGGAGGAGGCTGTTACATTCTGCCCATGGCTACGGAGTTCCTGAGCGGCTGCCTGTAAAAAAAAATCTTTCAGAAAAGGCAGCAAGGCGGTGTAATGCACTCCCCGCCGCAGGAGCATGCGCAACCACGGCACCCACAGACGTCGGGTAGCCGCCATGATCGTCTGGAGTACCTGCGAGTCACTGCGTCCATCTTCGCTCTGCACCACAACGACCACCTGATTAAAAACCAGAACTGGCTCACATTCTATCACAAACTTCTAGACATGGGAAATTTTCCCATTTATAGTAAAGACCTCACCGGAACACCAGCCACGGCGCTGGAAAACCCTCTAATGGAGATTCAATCATGTCCTTGCATCGTTCCTTGCTATCGCCCAACCCGGCCTGGCTGCTAAGCACCTTATTGTTGGCCGCCTGTGGTGGAGGCAGCAGTAATAGCCTGTCCAACGGCACGTTATTCAGTGGTTCCGTCATTGATGCCCCTATCCCTGGTGCCTACATCACGATCACTGCCAATGCCCCCTTGGGACAAGCCGGGGCGACGACCTTGGCAACAACCACCGCTGATTCCAGCGCCAGCTACAATGTCACCGTCACCTTACCCAGCGGCAATATACCCATCTACATCACAGCAACGACACCAAATAACAGTGCCATTTTTTTAAGCAGTTATGTCGGCACTGCCAGTGTCCTGGCACAAAGTGCCTCTGTTACCTCCACAACAGTTCCCAACCTGACGGTCAGTCAGGTCACCACGGCGGCACTGGCGTTGATTCAGGCACAAAATCCTGGACTGCTCAGCAAAATGACACCGAGCGATTATGACAATGTCATCAACTCGCAAAACAATCAGCTGATCACCCTAGCTGCCGGCATTCAGGCCGTTGCCGATGGTCACTGCGGTCTGGGTAGGAAATTCAGGGACACCCAGGATATGGCGGAACAGATTGCCAGTGCAGCCCTGACTGCATCTGCATCAACCACTTCCGCCAGCAACAGCGCCATTCTCAGTCAGACCTCGACCTTGATGCCCTCTAATTGTCAAGGCGCTGTACAAACGCTGATGCAGACGATCCCGGCAACCGCCATCTGGGGATCACAACTAATGATGGGATCGGCAGATCCGGGAAATAATTCCGCTACCACCCCCAACTATACCGGCACATTCCAACTGCAAGGATATGTGCTCGACACCGGACTCGTAATACCGGCCACACCCACCGACTCCGGATCCACAGACAGCAGCAGTTCCTCTTCAGTAGCCGCTCCGTTGCTGCCCACCGCCGCCAGTAACGTCCCCTTCCCCGTGTTGTTAAATAACAGCATCACGATCAACAGTTCCGGAGTAGTCAGCTCCACGGATAAGAGTATCAGTGGAACATTGACCGGAGCCTCACTACTGCTGCAAGTTAGCTTAAATAACCAGAATTATCAACTCAGTGCACGGATAGAAGCACTACCCTCCGCACTACTGCAAACCAATAGTCCAGCCGTCTACCGGATGGAAGGCGGGGGGAGCAATACGACGAACAATGATGCAGTACGTCTCAATGCTATACTGGCGACTTCCGGTGCCTCACCCAACTGGACGGCTTTAGGTACGCAACTGACCAGTGACGAGACCACCCCCAACTGTCCCTCTGGCAGCACCCCAATTCGCATGACCGGAGCCGGCATGGATCTCGGAGCCATGCGTTTTCCCATGTGTCTGAGCAGCAGTGCCACTGGTTTTACACTCAATGTATCCACATCAACCAACACCGAAATCGAAAGTTTTCTAAGCGCTGTACTGCCCAGCGGATTCACATTTCCAAGCCTGACGATGGCGGAAACCACCAGTGGCAGCACTCCCTCCGCCTTTGTTCTCAGTTCGACGCCGACCACTTTGACGGTGAATGGTACCTCACTGAGCATGACTGCCTATTATGTATTGGGCAGCCACGAAATGTTCTACAATCTGGCCTCAGCCCCCGGTTCTGCCACCACGGGTTCTGCCGCCACCAGCAACGCCACATCCTATAATGGTTCCCTGATGTTTGATGGCGAATTCCTTGCCGCCAATTCGGGTATGGATCTGGGTGCCACTCCTGCGATCACCACAGGCTCCAATGCTGGCGGTGTAATGAACAACGGAATGGGGCCGTTATCCGGAGGAGTCACCGGGATGCTCAACAAAGACTTGAGTTCCAACTAAAACCCCAACTGTCTTTGCTGGAACTTGAACAGTTGAACGTGCGTCAAGGCCGCTGCCCTGGTAAACACAGGGCAGCAACTGATCAGCCAATCATTGCGCCTTACGTAATTCCAGTTCATGCAACGGCACCTGAGTGGGTCGCACGGTATAATCCCCGGTACGTTGAGCCGGTGGAACTATAAAATCCTGAGCCAGACGACGGCACACCGTCTGAAAAGCCGCCAGTGTCCATTGGCCATATAGCGTATGGCCGCCTTCGTAGGCCTGAACCTCGTATTCCTCCCGAGTCGTCACGTAGCCCATGTATTCATTACAATAGGTAATCAGTACGAGTTGATCCATTCCTGCCGACGCCAGCACCGGCCGCACCGTGGCCAGCAGGCGCTGGCCAGCAATGGTCGTAAATTCACCAGGACAGGCAATCCACGCCAGACGTCCCATACGCAGAATCTGCACCGGCAATATCTGGGGTACCAGAAGGCTTTTTTCAATAGCTCCCCGCTGCAATTGCCGTTTCAGTTCAGCCACCAGCGGATCCAAAAGGTTGACCCCAGGCAATGTCTTTAATCGCTCTAAGGGTTGCCCTAACACCTGTTTGGCTCCTGCATCCAGTAAAACCGCTTTCACCCCCTGTGCCGCATAAAACGCCCGGTCTGCCGCCGACCCTTGCCCTATTTTCTGTTTTTTTACCACCGCCGCCACGACACGCAATACCGCCGCCAATGCAGGCGCAATACCCCGACCATCCACCGGGGTACCTGCAAAGAAGCTGACACCATGCGCCGGGCGTGTTGTTGCTGCCACTGCATCTTCGCAGAGATCCGGATCAATGGTCACCTGACTGAAATCGACATACATGAGGAGGCTATCCAGCACCGCTCCAGGATCGGTTCCGGGCATCGACGCCATGTTCAACGCCTGTTGACTTTGCATCAGGCCGTTTTTTTGGGCATAAGCAATTTCATCCGCCTCAGTCATGCGACTTCTTTGTCGCCAAGCGCCCGGACCATGATAATAAGGGGAGACGTCACCCGCCGTTCCCTGTGCAAATACCGCTACCGGAGGATTCAAAGCCGCAGCAGTGCCGAGCGCCGCTTCAGTCGCCGTTGCCGCATAGCCCTTGTTATCTGCATCATAGGCGTGCAGTGTGTTACCAAGGCAGGTGGCATGCACACCAAAAAAGCTGATCAGCGCACCGACCTGACCCTTCGCACTGAATGTCAGCAGGCGCATGTGCCGATCTATAGCCCTTTCACTTTCTTTATCCGTGCAGGGAAAAGATTCTGGGTTCTGACTCCACGCATGCAAGGAACGATTCCATGCCACCGGTACTGTGAGAGCAAAGGCAGCCTCCACCCAGGTCACTTCGGCATCCACTTCCTGCGCCCGTGCCTGTAACAAGGCACCGACCGCTGCCGTTACAATCGCCTCTACATGAGCTTCCACAAAACCAGGAGTTACCAGATTATACAAAGCTTCATGCGCACACCCGCCCGGGCCGGAATGCGTATGCGTACAACTCAAGAGCAGCGAAGATTCCGACCAGTCACTCCCCCATTCCTGCTGCAAGTGTGCCACCACCCCCTGACGCATGGCGTAGGTGATGTAACCCAGATCCAGGCAACAAAAAAACAGGCGCCGACCTTCCGCATCACACCAACTGAAGGCACGGGCATACAGCGGTGTCCGTTGCTGCATGGCGGTATGGTTCGGTTGCCCATAGCCGTGCATGGCCAGGCCCCGAGCCTGAATTTTTACTTCATGACGCACCCACCCTGTCTTCAACATGGTATTTTCTCTTGTTTTCTTTATCCGTCTGCATCAGTCTGTCAGACTGGCCAACAGCCCCCGTAGTGCTGCCGCAGGATCAGAGGCCTGTGTTATTGGTCGGCCGACCACCAGGTAATCCGCTCCTGAGCGCAAGGCTTCTACCGGAGTGACAGTGCGTTTCTGATCGCTACTGGCCACACCAACGGGACGAATGCCTGGCGTTACCAAAATAAACTCTGGAAACTCTTTGCGCAAGCCGGCGGCTTCCCGAGCCGAACATACGACGCCATGCACTCCACACTGCGAGGCCAGACGAGCCAGTCGCTGTACCTGATCGGCGCTGGAATGTGCTATACCCATTTCCTGCAAATCTGTATCTTCCAGGCTGGTCAATACCGTGACAGCCGTTAACAAGGTCGCTGAACCACTGTCCTGAATCGCCCGGGAAGCGGCTTGTAGCATGGCCCGACCACCGCTGGCATGTACATTCACCATCCAGACACCCAAATCCGCCGCTGCTCGTACTGCCTGCGCCACGGTGTTGGGAATATCATGAAATTTCAGATCAAGAAACACCTCAAATCCCGCCTGCTGCAACGACTGCACCAAGGCCGGACCGAAACGAGTGAACAGTTCCTTGCCCACCTTGAGTCGACACTGATGGGGATTCAGTTGTTGTACTAGCGACCACAATAACGACAGGTCGCTGAAATCCAAAGCAATAATAAGCGGACTCACGTCTGTTTTTCTGCCAAAAGGCTACGCAGTTGCTGCGTCTGTCGTTTTAACCACCAGACTTGCCCTTGCAATTTGAAGTAAACATACAGATTCAAACCAACAATCAACCCCAGCAGAGAACCGATCATAAAACTGGCCAACAACGCCACGCCTGCATTCACAGCAGTAACATGCCAGAACATCAGGTTCAGACTGATTTCTGTTCGGTTAACCACCACCATCCACAATCCCGCCAGAAAAAAAAGGAGCATGGCGACCCAGCGAACAGCGATCCAGAGTCGTCTCATGACGCTCAATCTTCATCATCCCCATCGTCAATCACTGCTGCACCGCTACCTGCCTTTGCAGGCAGTAATTTGCTGGCATCAACGCGGTCCTTCAGATCCTTACCGGGTTTAAAATAAGGAACATGCTTGCCACCCAATGTCACTGAAGACCCGGTTTTAGGATTACGTCCCACCCGCGGTTCGCGGTAATGCAATGAAAAACTGCCAAATCCACGAATTTCAATACGACCGCCTTGAGCCAAGGTGTCAGACATCTGCTCAATTAACGTCTTAACAGACAGTTCTACGTCTTTGGGGGACAAGTAGGACTGTTTGTTGACCAATTGCTGAATCAGTTCCGATTTAGTAAGTGCCATAGAGGTTTCCCTTCAGATGCAGACAGACAGTTTCCAGATTATTTTAGTTCAACCCTGTGATTCTACAAGGCAAGTTATATTTAATTCTGCATATCAAAAATAAACCGGTGCCAATGAGTCCGCTCATCGCACCGGTTTGATTTACAGCAACCACCTGAACATTACTACTTAGTTGTCACCCGTCAGCTGCGCCCGTTGTGCGCGGATCAGATCGCCAATGGTCTTGGGCGAACCGCTTTCTGGCTCAACTTCACGCAATGTCGTCATGGCCTCACGTTCTTCTACCTCATCCTTCGCTTTTACAGACAAGCTGATGATGCGGGATTTCCGATCCACGCCAATGATACGTGATTCAACTGCATCACCTTCCTTGAAATGGCGTGTTGCATCCTCTACGCGGTCACGGCTGATTTCCGAGGCACGCAACGTACCCTCCACACCGTCACCCAGCTCAATCAGCACCATCTTGGCATCTACCGATTTAACCACCCCTTTGACCATCGCTCCCTTGTCAAACTGTGATACAAAAGCGGTAAACGGATCCTGATCCAGTTGTTTTATTCCCAGGGATATTCTCTCGCGCTCCGGATCTACAGACAGAATAACGGCTTCCAGGGTATCTCCCTTCTTGTAGCGACGCACGGCATCATCGCTTCCTTCATTCCAGGAAATATCCGACAGATGCACCAGCCCGTCAATTCCACCATCCAGACCCACAAAAATACCAAAATCGGTAATGGATTTGATGGTTCCCGAGACTTTTTCACCCTTCTCATGATTACGGGAAAACTCTTCCCAGGGATTGGTTTTGCACTGTTTGACACCTAAGGAAATACGCCGGCGCTCTTCATCAATTTCCAGCACCTGCACTTCTACTTCCTCACCAATCTGCACGACCCGTGATGGATGTACGTTCTTGTTGGTCCAGTCCATTTCGGACACATGCACCAGCCCTTCCACCCCTTCTTCCAGTTCTGCAAAACAGCCATAATCCGTCAGATTGGTAATACGTGCCTTGACTCGCGTACCGGCGGGGTAACGCCGAACGATATCCAGCCACGGATCTTCACCCAGTTGCTTCAGTCCCAGTGAAACCCGGTTACGTTCACGATCAAAACGCAGGATTTTTACATTGACTTCCTGACCAACATCCACGATTTCACTGGGGTGGCGAATGCGTTTCCACGCCATATCCGTAATATGCAACAAGCCATCAATGCCACCCAGATCAACGAAGGCACCGTAATCGGTAAGGTTTTTGATGATACCGCGGACGACTTGGCCTTCCTGCAGATTTTCCAGCAGTTGTTCGCGCTCAGCGGAAGATTCAGCTTCCATGACCGCACGCCGCGACACCACTACATTATTGCGTTTGGCATCCAGTTTGATGAGTTTGAATTCCAGTTCCTTGCCTTCCAGATGGCTGGTATCCCGAATCGGCCGGATATCTACCAGAGAACCGGGCAAAAAGGCACGGATTGAACCGACATCCACGGTAAAGCCACCTTTGACTTTACCTGAGATAATACCACGCACAATCTCACTATTCTCGAAAACTCGTTCCAGATGCGTCCAGGTCTCGGCACGTTTGGCTTTTTCACGTGACAAAACAGTATATCCCAGACCATTATCCAGGGCATCAACAATCACATCCACCTGATCCCCGGGCTTGACTTCCAGTTCCCGGCGATCATTCAGAAATTCTTCACGGGCAATCACCCCTTCGGACTTGAGACCGGTGTCTACGGTAATCCAGTCATCGTCAATAGAAACGACGGTACCCCGTACCAACGCTCCTTTCTCTACATCAAGTCCCTTGAGGCTTTCTTCAAATAGTGTGGCAAAAGATTCTATCATGTCAATATTCCGGCGATATCAAACATCGCACTTGTACGCTTACCCCATCAGCCAGCCTGATAAGGTTCCAGTTTACCGTTTGCAACCAATCGCCTGCTGGCTTCTACTGGTAACAAACCCCATGTTGGTGGTCACAAACCCCATAGTACAGGCAGGAACCCCTGCTGCACCTGTAACTCCTCACCGGTTACCACGATCCTGTCGACAGAAACCGACTTAACAACACATGCTGCCGTACATGACTCAACACCGTATCTACCACTTCCGGTATATTCATCAAGGTCGTGTCAATATGCACTGAATCAGCGGCAGCACGCAATGGAGCCACGCTGCGCTGCATGTCCCGTTCATCACGTTGACGGATGTCCTCGGTAAGGTCGGCTAGGCTAGCACTAAATCCTTTTTCAAGCAACTGTCGATACCGTCTTTCGGCACGGGCATCCGCAGTCGCCGTAATATAAATTTTTAAATCTGCCTCTGGAAATACGATAGTTCCCATATCCCGACCATCCGCCACCAGCCCGGGCAATTCCTGAAAGGCCCGCTGTCGGTTGAGTAATGCCACCCGCACCCCAGGAAGCACAGCGACCCGAGAAGCCGCCATCCCCACCCACTCCTTGCGCAAGGTCCGGCTCACTTCCTCACCTTCCAGCGTTACCCGAGTCTCCCCGGCATGATCGCAGGGAAACTGTACATCAAGGTGTGCCGCCAACACCTGCAGTGCCGGTTCATTGGTATCGGCGACACCATGGTGTCTGGCCGCCAACGCCAGTACACGGTACAGCAATCCACTATCGAGTACATGAAATCCCAGACGCTTGGCTACCTGTGCCGCTACTGTTCCTTTGCCCGAAGCAGTCGGGCCATCCAGCGTAATAACGGGCACCGAGAGTCTGCTGGCTTTCTTTTCCGATCCAGATGTAGTTGATTTCAATTAGTAACATTCCCTTTTTTCAGTTCCACACCCTGCGTTGACGCTCAGACGGGCAGTATTCTACGCTTTCCTTATTGTTCCCTCTGCTGTTGTTCCCTCTGCTGCACTCAACACCCGAATTCCAATTCCGGCCTGGGCAGCCAGTTCGGCAAATCCCGGGAAACTAGTGGCCACATTGGCACAATCCAGAATATGCACTGGATTTATGGATCGGAGTGCCGCTACGGTAAAACTCATGGCAATGCGGTGATCTCCATGACTGTCTATACGTCCACCTTGCAACACCCCTCCCTCGATAACCATTCCTTCTGGGGTAGGCTGCGCCTGGATTCCCATCTGTTGCAACCCATCGGCCATGACCTGAATCCGGTCGGATTCCTTGACCCGCAGTTCCCCGGCCCCCGTCAATACCGTCCGCCCTTGAGCACAGGCAGCGGCGACGAACAGTACAGGGAATTCATCAATAGCCAGAGGAACCAGGGATTCCGGAATATCAATACCTTTGAGTTCAGCAGAGCGCACCCGCAGATCCGCTACCGGCTCGCCGGCCACCACCCGACCATTGAGCACTTCAATATCGGCACCCATCAGTCGCAGAATATCAATAACGCCAGTACGTGTCGGGTTCATCCCCACATGTTCCAGGTACACGTCTGATCCTGGAGCAATCGTCGCAGCCACCAGAAAAAAAGCCGCCGATGATATATCTGCTGGCACATCAACCCGTGTGGCATGCAAGGTACCGCCACCAGTCACCTGTACCCACCCCGCCCCTTGGGTCACTGGATAGCCAAAGCCTTGTAACATCCGTTCACTATGATCCCGGGTAGGAGCAGGTTCACGGACAGTCGTTGTACCCGAAGCCCACAATCCGGCCAGCAATACCCCGGATTTGACCTGCGCCGACGCCATGGGCATCGCATAATCAATACCAACAAGCCGCTGCCCGCCATATAGCCGTAAGGGCGGTGTACCGCGATCGCCGGTGCTCTCAATGCGTGCACCCATTTGTCGCAACGGGCTGGCAATTCGCTCCATCGGCCGACGGGACAAGGAACTGTCGCCGGTCAATACACAATCAAACGGCTGTGCCGCCAGAATGCCACTGAGCAAGCGCATTGATGTGCCGGAATTTCCCATATACAGCGGCCGCTCCGGGGCTTTTAATCCTTGCATCCCTACCCCATGCACCCGCACCCGCCCCTGCTCCGGTCCCTCAATGCATACCCCCATTTCCCGGAATGCCTGCATCGTCGCCAGCACGTCGTCGCCTTCGAGCAACCCGAAGATTTCGGTAATGCCGTCCGCCAGAGCACCCAGCATAATGGAACGATGTGAGATGGATTTATCCCCGGGCACACGAAACCTGCCTTTAAGCTGCCCCCCCGGACTTACACTGAACTCTGTCATGGTTATTCCTTTGCCATAGGCCGTTGCGGCCAACATAAAACTGAAATGATCCCGAGCATTTTTCGCCCGCTGAAAAATATTCAGCAAGGTCTCACTGTCCTGGCTGTGAATGGCGGTTTTCAGCACATCAAGCCCATTCTGGAAACGTGCAATGGCTTGCAGAATAGCGTCACGGTTGGACAAGGCTATATCATGCCACATCAGCGGATCACTGGCCGCAATGCGACTAAAGTCTCTGAATCCTCCGGCCGCATAGCGGAATATTTCCAGATTTTCCGATTCATGCGCTAAAGTATCGACTAATGAGAAAGCCAGAAAATGCGGGAGATGACTGGTTTTTGCCAGAATCTGATCATGCGCCACCACGTCCATGTAGAGCACTTCTGCTCCCGTACGCCGCCATAATTGCTCAATCCGCTGGAGCGCCAACGGATCCGTTTCTGGCAACGGCGTCAATATCACCCGATGCCGATAAAACAAATCCGCAGCACCGGCCAAAACCCCGGATTTCTCTGACCCGGCGATCGGATGTCCAGGCACAAAAGTGGGAGGTAGCGTGCCCAGCACCCGGCGCGCAGCTTCTACGACCGCTCCCTTTACACTGCCCACATCAGTAATCAACGGCGGCGAACCCTGGTGTAAGCGCTGCTTCAAGGCAGCAAACCCCTGATCCATCCGCCCCACCGGCATGGCCAGTACAATCAGATCTGCCGCCTCAACCGCTTCCTGCATCTGCAACGTATAGCGGTCAATCACCCCCAGTTCCATCCCCAGTTGCAAGGTCGCCTCCCGGCTTCCTGCAGCCACTATTTCTTCCGCCAGTTGTTCCTGCCTGAGAAAGCGTGCCAGTGAGGAGCCGATCAGTCCCAGACCCAATATCGCAACTTTGCGAAAGGCAATCACATCAACACCTGATGTAATGCCTGGAGAAAACGTTCATTTTCTGATTCTGTACCAATACTGATGCGCAAATGCTGCGGCATTCTGTAACCATCCAGTGGTCGGACAATGACCCCCTGGCGTAACAGGTCGGTAAAAACCGCATGCCCTGGACGTCGCAATCCGATACAAAGAAAATTAGCCGCCGCTGGCAACAGGTCTACTGGCATTTTCGCCAGTCCCTGTATCAATTGCACCTTACCCAGGGCATTGCAACGTTTGCCCAGATGCACAAACTCCTGATCCGCCAATGCCGCCTGTGCGGCGCACAACGCTAATGTCCCCACATTAAACGGTTGCCGTACCCGGTTCAAATACCCCGCCACTTCACTGCTGGAAATGGCATAGCCAATACGCAGCCCTGCCAGCCCATAGGCTTTGGAAAAGGTGCGACAGACAATCAACTGCGGAAAATCCTGTACCCATTGCGCCGCATCAACACCACCTTCCTCCGCATATTCCAGGTAGGCCTCATCCAGAACTACCAGTACCTGTTCGCTAAGGCTCCGCATAAACTGCCGTAATTGTGCTTGCGTACAATAAGTACCCGTTGGATTATTGGGATTAGCAATAAAAACCAGGCGGGTATTGGGGGTGATGGCTGCCGCCATTGCCGTCAGATCATGTGCATACTGCCGGGCAGGCACTTCGGTTACCGGGACACCCATCGCCTCCGCCACCAGGGCATAGATTGCAAAGGCATATTCCGATACCACGATATGGTGGGCAGGCGTCAGAAAAGTATGGGCGATCATCTCTAGTAAATCATTCGATCCGTTGCCCAAGGTCAGTTGTTCAGGTGCCACTTTATAAAAAGCAGACAACGACTGCCGCAACTCATAACCCGATCCGTCCGGATAACGGGCCACTGTCCCAGCATGCGTCCGAATGGCTTGTTCGACCTGTAACGAACAGCCCAGCGGATTTTCATTACTGGCCAGTTTTACAATACGGTCTTCTTCCAGCCCCAATTCCCTCGCCAGCTCGGCAATAGGCTTTCCGGGTTGATACGGCCGTAAATTTCGTACTCCGGGGGGCAGCAGATCCTGTAAAGACATCTGATCACCTCACCAGATGGCTCGGGGATAGGACCCGAGAATTTTCAGTTCTGCTACAGAATTGCGTAGGCCATCTAGTACTTTAATCACCGCCGCATTCTTCTGATGTCCCTCAAAGTCAATAAAAAACACATAGGACCAGAGGTCCGAACGGGAAGGTCGGGTCTCAATCCGGGTTAATGAGATTCCTTCCCGATTAAAAGGTTCCAGTACCTGATACAACGCCCCGGCGCGGTTATGCACCGCCACAAGTACCGAGGTTTTATCCTGCCCCGTTACCCCCACCGGCTCCCGACCGATGACCAAAAATCGAGTCGTATTATTCGGGTCATCTTCGATATTGTGATATAACGAGTTCAGTGCATAAATACGTCCGGCCGTTTCACCGGCAATAGCCGCTGAATGCCATTCACCACTCACCCGGCGAGCCGCCTCCGCATTGCTCGACACTGCCATCCGCTCTGCCTGGGGAAAGTGCGCATCCAGCCATTTACGACATTGTGCCAACGACTGCTGATGTGAATAGATTCGGGAAACCGATTCGATCTTTGTACCCGCCGCCACCAACAAATGATGATGAATACGCAATTCCACCTCACCCATGATCTGCAACGAAGAATTCATGAACGAGTCCAAGGTATGATTGACGACCCCTTCAGAAGAATTTTCCACTGGAACCACGCCATAATGCGCCGCTCCGGCTTCCACTTCCCTGAACACCTCATCGATGGTCGCTAATGGCACTGTCAACACCGACTGACCAAAGTGTTTATAGGCAGCCGTGTGGGTAAATGTTCCTTCCGGGCCAAAAAAAGCAATACGCAATGGCGTTTCCAGCGCCAGGCAAGCCGACATGATTTCACGAAACAGTCGGCCGATCTCTGGCCCCGCCAGGGGCCCGCCATTCAGGCGGATCATGCGCTCCAGCACCTCAGTTTCTCTTTCAGGGCGATAAAAACGACCATCAGATTCCTGTGGATCAGTGCGTTTGACCTCCGCCACTTCCTGCGCACATTCAGCACGTGCATTAACAAGTTGCAGGATCTGTTCATCCAGTTGATCAATCTGCTGACGAATTTCTGCCAGGGTTCGCATGACCTCAACCCATCCTCTGCTGAAAATCCCGCATAAAACCAACCAGCGCATTGACTGCTTCACTACTGACTGCATTATAGATACTGGCTCGCATACCGCCCACGGAACGGTGACCGGCCAGATTCACCAGCCCCTGCTGCTCTGCATCTTTTAAAAACACTTTCTCAAGGGAAGTATCCATCAGGGTGAACGGCACATTCATCCGCGAACGGTAGGTTTTACTAACGGGGTTCTGGTAAAAGCCCCCACTAGCGTCAATACAGCCGTAAAGCGCCTCTGCCTTGCGTTGATTGATCGCTGCCATTGCCGACAATCCGCCCTGGTGCTTCAACCAGCGGAACACCAGTCCGGCCAGATACCAGCTAAAGGTTGGCGGTGTGTTATACATAGAGCCCTGTTCGGCAGCGACGCGATAATCCATCATGGTCGGCGTCCCCGGAACTACCTCCCCCAACAGATCTTCCCGTACAATGACCAGCACCAATCCTGCAGGCCCTATATTCTTCTGGGCACCGGCATAAATCAGCCCAAAACGACTGACATCCAGGGGTTCACTCAACAGACTGGATGAAAAATCAGCCACCAAAGGCACCGAGACTTCGGGAATATAATTAAATTCCACGCCATGAATGGTTTCATTTGGCGTATAGTGCAGGTATGCGGCCTGCGTATCCAGTTCCCAGGTATCAAAAGCCGGGACAGTCCGATACCCATAGACTTCATCGGAGGCGGCCACATGTACTTCTGCAAAACGCCGGGCTTCTGTGGCCGCTTTGGCCGACCACATGCCCGTAAGCACATAGTCCGCCTTTTTTTTGCCGCGCAGCAGATTCATGGGAATCTGTGCAAATTGCAACGAGGCACCCCCTTGCAAAAAAAGCACACGGTAATTCTCCGGAATATGCAGTAAATCCCGCAAATCCTGCTCCGCCTGCGTCGCTATCGCCATGAAATCAAGTCCGCGATGACTCATTTCCATGACCGACATTCCTTTGCCCTGCCAACTGAGCAACTCCCGTTGCGCTTCCGTCAAAACGGCCTGCGGCAAAGCAGCAGGTCCTGCACAAAAATTATAAACTCGCATGGTGCTGCCCTCGCTCACTCCTGATCCCCAGTCTCTATGCCACCCTCACTACCACTACTCAATTCTGCGTCTAGCAGAAGGTCACTGTCCGCCAGTTGCGTTACGGGAACCAGACCAACCAGTTGTTCACCCTCAGCCATCCGCATCAGCAATACCCCCTGTGTATTGCGTGAAAGCAGGGACACTTCCGCCACCCGTGTACGTACCAGCGTTCCCTGATCGGAGATCAATAACAGTTCATCCGCTTCACTAACCTGTACAGCCGCCACCAGATTGCCATTCCTTTCCGACGTCTGAATGGCAATAAGCCCCATCCCTCCGCGGTTCTGTCTGGTAAATTCTTCAGCCGACGTACGCTTACCATAGCCGTTACAGGAGGCCAACAGAATTTCCATCTGCTCCTGCACCACAATCAGTGACACCACCCGAGCAGAGTCTCCCAACGAAATTCCACGTACTCCCATCGCCTGGCGACCCACACAGCGCACATCCTCCTCAGAGAACCGGATCGCTTTGCCCGTATTGCTAAACAACATTATATCTTTGCTGCCATCCGTGACGGTTGCTCCCACCAATGTATCATCACCGACCAGATCAATGGCGATCAGGCCATTGCTTCTGGGACGAGAAAACTCATCAAGACTGACGCGTTTCACCGTTCCATCGCCCGTGGCCATAAACACAAAATGCCCCTCTGGATAATGACGCAACGGCAGTAGGGTAGAAATACGTTCATTCTCCGCCAGGGGCAGGACATTCACCACTGGACGCCCTTTTGATCCCCGCGACGCCTGCGGCAACTCATACACCTTCAACCAGTACACTTTGCCTGCCGTCGTAAAGCATAGTACGGTATCGTGCGTACTGACTACGAGACAATGTTCAATATAGTCTTCTTCCTTGACGGCCGTTGCCGATTTGCCTTTACCGCCACGCCGCTGGGCCCGGTAATCAGAAACCGGCTGAATTTTTGCGTAACCGGTATGCGAGACCGTCAACACCACATCTGCTTCAGGAATCAGATCCGCCACTGACAGATCCAGACGCGACGACTGAATCTCTGTACGGCGACCATCGCCGTATTGATCCCGGACAGCAAGCAATTCTTCACGCAGCACTTCCTGGAGTCGGGCCGCACTCGTCAGAATCAACGACAGTGCACTGATTTGTGCCAGAATTTCCTGATATTCCTGTACCAGTTTCTCCTGCTCCAATCCCGTCAGTCGATGTAAACGCAAATCAAGAATGGCCTGCGCCTGTTCAGCAGTTAACCTATACCCGGCTTCCTGTAATCCCATTTCTGCAGGCACATCGTCTGGACGACAAAGATCGGTGCCCCCAGCACGTTCCAGCATGGCAACCACCGGCCCAGGTGGCCAATAGCGATCCATCAGTCCCACTTTCGCTTCAGCCGGGCTCACTGCGCGGCGAATCAATTCAATGATTTCGTCAATATTGGCCAACGCCACTGCCTGACCTTCAATAATGTGCCCACGATGCCGAGCCTTGCGCAATTCGTAGAGTGTGCGCCGAATAATCACTTCGCGGCGATGCCGAAGAAAAAGCTCGATAATATCTCTTAGATTCAATAGCTTGGGCTGGCCATCCACCAACGCCACCATATTGATGCCAAAGACCGTTTCCATCTGCGTATGGGCATAGAGATTATTCAGCAATACTTCAGCGGATTCCCCACGTTTGAGATCAATGACGATACGCATGCCATCTTTATCAGATTCATCGCGTAACCCATCGGCAGCAATTCCTTCAATACGCTTTTCCTTGACCAGTTCGGCAATTTTCTCAATGAGTCGGGCTTTATTCACCTGATAGGGAAGTTCAGAAACAATAATTGATTGACGGCCCGTTTTTTCATCAGTAACAATTGCCGCTCGCGCCCGCACATAAATCCGGCCACGTCCCGTACGATAGGCTTCCAGTATCCCGGCTTTGCCATTGATAATCCCGGCGGTCGGAAAATCGGGACCTAAAACATGCTGCATCAGCGACTGCAAATCCGCTTCGGGTTTATCCAGCAACAACAGACAGGCATTGACCACTTCGACGAGATTGTGGGGAGGGATATTGGTCGCCATCCCTACCGCAATGCCAGAGGACCCATTGATCAGCAGATTAGGCACCCGGGTCGGCATTACCGCCGGAATAGTCTCGGTTTCATCATAGTTGGCGACCCAGTCGACAGTCTCTTTGTCCAGATCCGCCATCAGATCATGGGCGATCCTGGCCAGACGCACTTCGGTATACCGCATGGCTGCAGGGGCATCCCCATCAATCGAGCCAAAGTTCCCCTGACCATCCACCAGCATATAACGCAATGAAAAAGGCTGTGCCATACGCACAATCGCATCATAAACCGCCGTATCTCCATGCGGATGATATTTACCAATCACATCACCAACCACACGGGCTGATTTTTTATAGGCTTTATTCCAGTCGTTCCCCAACTCATGCATGGCAAAAAGCACCCGACGATGCACAGGTTTCAAGCCATCACGCACATCCGGCAACGCTCTACCGACAATGACGCTCATGGCATAATCCAGGTAAGACTGTTTCAGCTCTTCTTCGATAGAGACAGGCGTAATTTCCTGAGACAAATCAGACATGCATAACCCCTAAACCGCTGGCAAACATTCAAAAAAACGAATGGCAATTATACCATGAAACGCTGCGCAAGACAGCATTTGCCGAGGCGACTTTAAACCCTGACACTGCCATAGCCCCCTAAATCTGCAGTCGGTGAAATAAAGCAGCGCTATAGGAAAAATGGTTAAAGTTCCTGTTAAACCATCCACCGGCAGCGGTTCAGTAGGCATTGATTTGGCGACAATCGTCTCCGAGGGTCAGCAGTTGGCAAGAGAGGCTATTACCGTAACCGCCAACCGTTCACGCAAAAACCAAGCACTCTAGACAGAATCTGTACAAATTCAGCAGCAGGCTGATTGCACGAAATTGCAACCCGTTTAGCCTGATCAAGACCAAGAGGGCTAAATCGGTGTTAAATGCGGGCTTGAGTATGTTCCATACCTCGTTAAAGTACAAAAGCGCTCACACAGGCGTAATGGTATGGTCTTTGAGCTTAAGCTATGAAACCTGATCGATCGATAGCGGCGATAATAAAGCGCACTGCCCCCAAGATCAAGAAGGGATACAAATACTCAATCCTTTGCGCACAAACATTAGCCATAGGCTAAGGGCAAGGCGGATGTCAAATTATGAAGCAGGTAACCTGATCACCGTCCTTGCTAGCACCATTGCAGTCCATGAAATGCAAACAAAAAACCGGATATTCAAAACATCCGGTTTAATGTAACACAGAGACAATAGCCCCCTAAAACAGCTACACGTAGCATTTACTTCAGGATTTTGGCAACCACGCCTGCCCCAACCGTACGCCCACCTTCGCGAATCGCAAAACGCAGACCTTCATCCATGGCAATCGGGTTGATCAGCGATACCACCATCTTGATGTTATCTCCAGGCATCACCATTTCTACCCCTTCTGGCAGTT
>JAJXWR010000136.1 GCA_021781515.1 Pseudomonadota bacterium | reverse complement strand
CGTTCCCAGCGACGAATCGTACTTGTCGCTCGACCGATACGTTGGGCGAATTCGTATATCCGATATTGCTTGCTCATAGGAAGTAATTATAGATAGGTATGAGCGAATATCAAGCATCAGTTAATTGCTCCGGATGAAATGTCGCCAACCGCCGTCCTTCCAGTACCGCATAACGATTTTTAAATAATGCGAGAATTTCCGGATCCGGATCCGGGAAAGCGGACACAAGGTGAATATGGTTATGTTCCAGTAGCTCCAGCAACACCCGCACATTGTCCAGATCCAGATCGCGCAGCTCATCCAATGCCCACACCAACTGTACCGGCTGGCCGGCACGAATCTTGTTAATCAGGCCCACGAATACGACGCAAAGAATGAGATAAGACAACCCATTGCTAGAAGCATCTTTCAACTGCCCCTCATCTTTCACGGTCTTTCTGGATTGCCCCGTCTCCTCAATATCAATTTCCAGACCCAGCAAATCCTCCAGCTTCACCTCCAGCGTATGTCGGCCCTGCAGCCAGTCACTCACCTGATCCACCGCATCGGAAAACGCTGTCCCTGGCAGTTCATTCGCCGCCTTGCCCGCCCATAGCCCATAGGCCTCGTTCATTTGCCTGACCGTGTCCCATCCCTCAAGGGTATCAAATGAAGTGGTGATCCTGACGGCCACACTGCTGATAAAACGAAAACGGGTGGAAGCCGCCATGTTGTCCTGTAAATCTTTTGAAAAAATACTGGCCTTTCTTTTAAAACTATCCAGGCGTTCATGAAATTCATGCACGCCTGAACTGAAATTACGACACTGACTCAACAGCAAACGGCGCACATTCTCATGCTCTACCTCAAACCACTCCCGTAACGGCTGCAACCAGACAAATGGCGAGGCACGCCCTTCCTCCGGTCCGATGGTGAGCCGCTGCCGATCATAAAACTGATAGGGCAAGGTGCCCGGCGTGGCAAAGAACTCACGTTTTACCGGCGCTACGGTCGTTTCTGCCCGCACTTCCAGACGCTGCAGATCGGTGAGCAGACGGTCCATCTCGGCTTCCAGTGCACTCTGATCCGGCGGAGGGACTGCACTGGCACCCAACGGATCTGCCGGCCAGCGGCTCAGCCGTTCACGTCGCCGGACGATAAACCCATGCAGTTTTTCAATCGCCGATTTTTCCCGCTGCACCTGCTCACGCTGCGCCCGCAACTCCCGGTAGGCCACCTCATGGGCTTGGCGCAGCTCAGATTGCTGCTGCACCAGTGCCTGCACCCCTGCTTCTGCCGCTTGCAGCTGGGCAATTTTTTCCGGCCGTTCTGCCCACTCCGTTTTTAACCAGCGACGCCAACTACTCACCCTGATTTCATTAGACCGTGCACTCTGGAGTTTTTCTTGCGCCTCCAGGGTGGCCTTCCTGAGAATTTCCAGGGTTAGCGTATCGACACCGCAGGTTTTCAAGGTCGATTCCAGTTCTTGATTCAAGGCACCAATGTCCTGATCGTATGCGGCCTTGGCGACAGCCAGCGCCTGATCAATGGCGTCGATCTCCGTTTGCCGCTGTGCGGCGATTGCAGCGAGTCGCCTTTGCAGATCCTGATGCTGTGCCTGTTGCCGGGCGCTTCGCACCTCCTTTAAATGCCGCAGTTCCTCTCTGGATTGTTCAAGCGCCTGTTGCAACTCCTGCAATTCCTGTTGCGCCCGACGCCCTGCCTGTCGGACACTGTCATCCCGTGCCCGTTGAGCATTCAGCAAGGCCGATCGTGCCGAACTGAGTCCCTGGTCGGCCTGAATAAACCGCCGTTGCTGGGCCTCAACCGCCATTTTTGCCTGACGCAACCGTTCCGACTGCTGTTGCAGTTGCTGTTCCTGATTTTTCATATCCCGAAGATAACGTTCAATGGCCCGTGCATTGTCCTGAATCTGCTGCAACAGTTGATCACTCTCTCCGGCGCGCTGAGCCTCCAGCGGGGTCAAATCCAGACCCACCCCATACAGGGAGCGAACTTCTGCCGACACCAGCGTCGGTTGTAGATCCGTACGTAACAACAACGCTTCAGGCACCACCCTGGCAATATCCCGATGCCATCCCGGGCAGAATTCACGCACAAACTGCAAGAGACTGCCTGGGGGGGCTTCCTGCAACAACCGCAGTTGTTCGCCTAAAGCCTGCGCCTGTTTTTCTTGCTCGCCTAATTCCTGTATTTGCTGATAAATCACTGAAAATTTATCTTTTTCCACCTGATAAACACGTTTCGCTTCCTCGGATTCCCCGGAGATTCTGGCTAATTCTTCCTGCAACTGCTCTAGCCGTTGTCGACTCAGGTCCAGCGTTGTCAGGGACTCTGCTGAAGGTTGCGGATGTTCAACCGCCTGTTTAAGACGGCCTGTCAGTTCAACACAAGCCTCTTTGCGGCGATTGATGGCCTCTTCCTGCGCTTCATATTCTAAGGAAACACGCAGCCATGCTGCCTCGGATTCTTGCCGCACCTGGTTTTCTGCGGACTGACATTGCAGACGCACAGGTTCCTTAAGCGCATTTTTTTCACGTTCCTGGGCGTAAAATACTTCCATCCGTTGCGTACGTAATTCCGCATAACGATTCGCCAGTTCCTGAAACTCACCCAGCAGTGCCTTTTCTCGTTGCACCTTGCTCTGATAATCTTCAAGCAGCTGCGGTAACGCATCTACCAGAGCGGCCAACGCCGGCAACTGCTCTTTTTCGTAAAGGGCCTGTTGCTGCTCGACGCTTTGTACTATGTTTTGCAGGCTGCGTAATCGTCCCTCTGCTTCACCCAACTGACTGCTCAGATGACGCAACTGGGTATTAGTTGCTTCTTCCAGTTGTTGCATCCGCTCCTGCAACACATCGACCTCAGTGACCGCCCGTTCAATAGCGCCTTCGTGGCGCTGTTGCCACCAGGATAATCCGGTGTGCACTTCCCGCAATTGCAATCCAGCTTCCGCATGCCGCAACTGCAGTTCCTGAAATTCCTGCAGTGGTTGCGCAAACTGCATCACCGCCTGATAAGCCCGGTATTCTCGCACCCAGTCTTTCATCGTGGTCTTGCTGGATTCCAGACGAATACTGGTGTTATCATCGACGATACAGGAAACAATCATCCGCTTGATATCGCGAAAATGCGTTACCCGGGAAAACATGCCCGTTGCAATTTTTTCCACATGACTCAATCGGTTTCCCGGCCCGACAAAAGCAAAATTGGCGGCCAGTACCCGATGTTCACGATTTCCGGACACCGTATTCTGGATAATGGCCCGGTAATCCGTCAGCGCCGTGATCTGTTCCGAACAAAACTCACCACGTTTGCGCAAATGACGGTTCAGATCCGCACCGGGCACCAGTGCACCGGCGGCATCGCAAAAACGTTCTCTGGTAAATGCCTGATCAATAAAACGGTAATACACACTTTCACCGGAACGGGAAGCGTGCAGCACGACCATGCTGACTTTACCACGACGCCGGTATTCGAAAACAATGAAAGAGGTGGTGTGCGGCAAGTAATACTGCACAAAAGACTGATTCACCCCGCCGCCTTGTACCAGCCGGTTCGGGCTCTCCCCATAGAACAACGGAATCAGGCGTAATAAGGACGTCTTGCCGGATCCATTCGCCCCGGTGAGCGACGTATGGCCATCAAGCTTCAATTCCGTCATGGCCCCTTTTCGATAGGCATCCACCAGAATCAACCGCTGCAGGGCAAAATACTCAGTCTGCAATGCATCTACCAAAGCCTTAGCTCCCCACACACTCAACCAATTAGCTCAAACGATTATCAGCAGGAGCAGCCCCGACGGGATCTTGGCCAACAAACCCAGAGATTCCAGCCACTCCCTGCGCCCCATGTTGCCAAGCCATTCGCTGATGTTGCGGCGTCATACCGCCCAATGCATAAATTGGCAGTGCTGTCTGGGCCACCAGTGCTGCAAATTCTTGCCAACCCAGTACCGGTTGACCAGGGTGGCTATGGGTGGGCAACACTGGCGACAAACTGGCATAATCAGCCTGCAGTGCCTCTAGATGCCGCAGTTCCTTCAGGGTATGCGCCGAACCACCAAACCAGCAGGTAAGTGGCACTGGCCGTGTTTGCAGCGAGGCATGACAGTTCGCCGAACAGTGCACCCCCACCACACCCCGAATACCCAGCAAATCCGGTCGGTCATGCACCAGAATCGCCCGGTCGGGCCACTGCTGACAACAACGCTCGACCCAACTGGCATAAAGCGCCTCCGGCCAGTGCGGTTGACGTAACAATAACCAACCACTTTCCAGTCCAGGTGCTACAGGCTCGCAAGGGATAATGGCCATTTCAGGGGCGGCCGCCGGTGCAGTAATCCTCAGGCTTGTCGGCAGTTGCAATGCACTGACAATACGATGGTTCGCCGGCGGAAACGCACGATCCCGCAAATCTCGCAGAGGCACCCATTGCACTGGCTGCCCTTCCAGTCCAGCCGGCGTACCAGACCAGTGCGTGACTTTGAAAACCTGCAACCACAAACGACCTCCTTGTGGTCTGGGATAGGGCACCGTAATCAGCGGTCGGTAGTGCAACGGCCGAATCCCCAACTCTTCCCGCAACTCACGAACCAAGGCCTGTTCGGCCGATTCTCCCGCCTCGACCTTGCCTCCGGGGAATTCCCAGAACCCCCCATACTCCGCCTGTGCATGTCGCTGACTCAGCAACACCTGCTGCTGCTCATCCAC
>JAJXWR010000135.1 GCA_021781515.1 Pseudomonadota bacterium | reverse complement strand
ACTGCTCTTTGATCAACTGCGGGTGCTTTCGCCTGCACAATGTCTGGAGGAATGGCAATGACGACATTAACCATCCGCTTGCCGGATGACACGGCAGAGCGCCTGAAATCGCTGGCACGCAGTCGCGGACTCAGCACCAACAAATTGGTAGAGGAGTTGAGTGCAAGAGCCCTGGCTGCCTGGGATACTGAAAATCATTATCGGGCAATGGCCGCAAAAGGCGATGTGAATCAGTCGTTGGAGATTCTGGATCGGCTCGATGCTGAAGATCATCGAGCGGGTTACTAATGTACTCAAAATGTTGTTGACACGTAACGGGAAAGGGCGATATCGCTTTCTGGCAAGCCCGGTGACAGGCGGTGGCGTGACGGTCGGGCGCTTTCAGCAACTGTTCCTGCTTGCCAGGACTCAGGGCGGGAAACAGCCTGCCGAGTGGGCGGCTTATGTCTGGTCGGTGCTGGCGATGCAGGGGCAGAAGATACTCAAGGACGGCAAGACGCTGGATACCGCCGAAGAAAACCTGGCCGAGCTGACAAAACAGGCCCAGGATTTCTCGGACAAGCAGCTGCCGATCATGAAGGCGCTGGGGATTTTATAAGATTGGCTGTTGGCATTGAGGCTGCGCTATAAACAAAGGGCACGAAAATGTCCTTTGAACAGCCTAACCAACTCACCATTCAAACTGCGCCATATTTACGCGGATTTACACAGCCGCCATAGAAACGATGTTATTCCGCCAGCGCGGTATTCACTCTTGCGGCGGCTGTATATGATCCGCTTGAGGGTAGGCCCTTCTTTCCAGTGGCTTGATTTTAGGGCCTGGCTGTTGCTCGACTTGCCACAAGTCCCACTGTGTCTGCATTCCAAGCCACACATCCGGGGAAGTGCCAAGCCATGCCGAGAGGCGCAAGGCCATTCCAGCCGTTACTCCCGCCTTACCGTTCAATACCTTGGAAAGCGTGACACGTGATACCTGCAATGCCTTTGCTGCACTCGTTACCGTCATGTCTTCCGGGATCCATTCCCGCAAAACTTCACCGGGGTGTGCTGGATTATGCATTCTGCTCATTTTAATATCTCCTAATGGTAATCCTGATAATCTATCAGTTCGGCGTCGCCACCTTCAATGGTGAAGGTCATGCGCCAGTTTCCGTTAATCGTCACGGAATAATGCCCTGCCAGATCGCCACTCAGCGGATGAAATCTCCAGCCCGGTGCGTTCATGTCATCTGCGCGCTTCGCGCTGTCCAACATGGCCAACATAATGCGCAGCTTTCCGGCATGATGGGGTTGGATGCCAGCTTTGCTCCCTTTTCGGAAGAATGTCTCAAGCCCCTTGTGACGAAACGTCTTAATCATGTTTCATTGTAAGCTGTCAATTAACACTTGTCAATCTAAGGCGGGGCGTTGTGGCAGATCGGAATCGTAATCGGCGTTGACAACCTGAAGTAGTTCGTCTGCTAAATTTTTTATGTCCATGAGATTTATCCATTGATGAGCTTGCGTGACCAAACGGATTGATACCAACGCAGTTTGGAGACTGAAAAAGCGCTGGTCAGTATCTGTTCATTCCACGTATGTGAGTAACGGGTTACAGTAACGGTTTATCCCTGCGCATGTGGGGCACACCAGTGCAGTACCAGCACTGTACGCGTTTGTGTTAGGCTTTGTTAAACGCGAATTGGAGGCAATCATGAGTGAAGGGACAGGCATAATTTGGATGAGCGTTATCGTGACACTTGGTACGATATTGTTTGTTTCGTTTGCACTGTGGATCAGAAGTCATGACAATGACGCTGACAAGCCTATCCAATAGCTAATATTTTTTATTGGGAATTCCCTCATATCCCAGATTAGGGCCGGTGTTCAACGCCACCCCAGCGCATTAGAGCCCCAAGGAAGTCTTCACCCTGATAACTGGGTACGAGCTGGCGACTGGCTCATTCTCCGCCTGCCCGCATTACTCCTGCCACCCTGCCCGGATCTTTCTTGAACCCAATCATCACCGGCAATTGCGTCGGGTCTGGCCCCGGCCAGTCACGAAAAATAAAAAACGGGTTGAGGATGTTTTGCAGGCCTGCAGATGGATTGAGCCGGGAGGGGATGAGCGGGCGACTCAAAAGCTGAATCTCCGGGGATTGGGCAGATCTAGAGTGTACGTTTTCAAAAGCACAATCTGGGCATAAAAAGGACCATGTAGCTCCCCCAGGGGTCAACCGGGGGAGCTGCTGTAGTGCAAGGTCCCCGAAGTCCCACGGAAAAAATGATAGAGCCGTACAGACGGATTTTGTTTCCTAATTCTATTCCCGTGATAAGGGTAATCCATTAGGTTGAACTTGAAGTATGTACCAGACCATTGCTGAGTTACCCGCTTTCTTATCGGAGGTGCAATCTCTTTTGACGGCGGATGAATGCCGGGAGCTGATTGATTACCTGGTGCAACACACCAGTCCGGTGTGCTGATACAAGGGGCGGGCGGTGTGCGAAAGCTGCGCTGGGGCCCCAAACCCGCCGCCGACTCCAATCGCAACATCGACAATGCGCCTTGCGGGAGTGCATGCAGAATAATACAATGAATGCTTAGAATGCATTTTGATGAGGTGATGTTATGGCGATGCTGACAGTACGGAACTTGCCCGACGATGTACACCGCGCGTTGCGAGTGCGGGCCGCCCAACATGGGCACAGCACCGAGGCCGAGGTTCGCGAGATTCTGGCAATCGCAGTCAAGCCGGAGAACCGCGTTCGTCTGGGGGAGGCCTTGGCGGCACTGGGTTGCAAGATCGGCCTGACGAACGAGGATTTTGAGGTTTTTAACCAAGTACGAGACAAGACGCCAGCCGAACCGCTGAGGTTTGAATGATCGTCCTCGATACCAACGTCGTTTCCGAGGCGATGAAACCCGAGCCGCATCCGGGCGTGCGAGCCTGGCTCAACGACCAGGCCGCTGAGACGTTGTACTTGTCTAGCGTAACCCTGGCCGAGCTGCTGTTCGGCATCGGAGTACTCCCGGCGGGTAAGCGCAAAGACATGCTGGCACAGGCCATTGACGGTATGATGGGGTTGTTTAGGAACCGGGTGTTGCCATTTGACATCGATGCAGCCCGACACTATGCGGACCTGGCCGTGAGAGCCAAAACTGGCGGACGAGGATTTCCAACACCTGATGGCTACATCGCTGCGATTGCGGTCTCCCGAGGTTTTATTGTGGCATCGCGCGACACTGCCCCCTTCGAAGCAGCCGGTGTCTCCGTCATCAATCCGTGGAATGTGTGAGGGGCGCATCACAACGAACAACCCGGCACCTGTTGCGAGTCTTTATTTATGATGAGCATATCCCCTTTATTTTTTTACGTTGTTTGGAAAAAATGATCGTGCCAACTTGATGCAAAGGGAGTTTGCAGCCCGTTGTCACATCAAGCTTGTATACCTACGTCACTGGGAACGTGGTGATCGTTAGCCTCAGGGTCCTGCAGTAGCCTTGCTTAACCTGGTGGCCAAAAACCCAGCATTTGTTATGGCGAGTCTGGTTGATGCTCGATAAAGCAATTGATGGTCAAAATGATCACACCCAACCTTGAATACGGTCCACATTGATGTTTTCCATCGCTTCTTTTTTTCGGCTAGCAATGTTTCGGTTCAAGGCGCTCACTTCCGGTGATGCCGCAACGCCGGATCATTTCACTGATTTTTTTGGGGGACTTTGGGGACATGGGGGACGTCAGTATCTATGCGGGTTTCGCGGTCCCCGAGGCGTCCCAGGAATTAAAAAAAATGGGGACCGAAATATCTGCCACAGTTCATCTCATGTTTTGCTTCACTTCTCACCCGCCACTCTGCCAGAATCTTTCCGAAATCCGATCATGATGGGCAACCGTTCCGGATCAGGCCCTGGCCAGTCGCTTTTACGCGTAGCCGTCCACAGCTTTGACGCTCCACGATACATTCGTCTAATCTGCCGACGAACACCCCCATATAGGGGATAGAAGCGCACCCAGTGCATTGTCTCGTGCCGCAATTGCACCGCATCCCCCGATTTCACCAGCGCCACCAGATGCCGTTGTAGTCCGTCTATAGTCTTATTCTGTATCCGCCAACTCCAGGCATACGCCGCCCCTTCACGCGGCTCGTGAACCATTACGAATTCGGAAAACTCCGGCAACCGGTTTAGCCATTTTTCCCGCGTCCAATCCGACGCCTTGGGCATGGTCAGCGCGTGTTCTGTCGCCATCAGCATAACTTGCCTCATCCCAGGTCGGGATATGACCGGTCCTGCCAAAGCTACTGCTGTAGCAAGCTGTTTGGCTTTACGGTCCTGGCGTTTCCACGCTGGGAGTTGGGTTCCATAGGCTTCAGCCCATTTGAAGGCGATTCCCTCTACTTTTTCGGCAGGAACGATGAAGCTGGTCCAGACCGTATAGCCTCGAATGAAGTGGAACAGAATCGCTTTCAGTGCCGGCGTGATGTCATCGTAAATCTTCATGGTTCTTCCCTAGAGAATACACCTGGTTCATTAACGATTCAGATCTGATTAAGATGACAGACGTAGTAAAGTTATTGAAAAATTTAGCGTCACTGCAGTAGAGCCGGAAGTTACCCAATCATTCGATCCAGATTCTCCCGAGTGGGAGAAAGCGTATTTTTCGATTGCGCAGTAACGGCAATCTGTCTAGGTATAAGCACGGTCGAGAAAGAACAATTACAACGATTCTGCAAAGGCCGAAGAAACCTGTATTGATCAACCTCATAGCTTTGAGCTCAGTTGACGCAAAATGAAGGTGGGAAAGAGAAGAAAAAGCCAGTCGACCGTCGCACTGATGTATGACAGCAACTGGACTATACATCGTCGCGCTTGCACCAGTCTTACACCTGCGTGCAAAACAATACCCCATGTAATTACGCGCAATCGAATGCGGCACCGCTCCCTGTCTGGTGGTAACCCGACCCGTGTTCTCTGAACTCAGAGATCATCGGTCGGGCCGCCACCCGATAA
>JAJXWR010000043.1 GCA_021781515.1 Pseudomonadota bacterium | reverse complement strand
ATGTTGCCTGCATCAGTTTCCCAACGTGGGCTGACAAGCCCCGAACTCATGCGTTAATACCTCCTGAGGTGAACAATTCGCATGGCGAACTGGCGAGCAACATCAAAATTTCTGGGCGTTTTTTTTTGCTTTGCCAGTTGCCTGGCCGCCTATGGCGTTTCTGAAGCAGAGGTTAAAGCGGCCTACATCCTCAATTTTGCCAAATTTGTCGAGTGGCCTTCGCAACAAAAACCGAATAATACGATCCTGCAACTGTGCATTACCCGCCCTGATGCACTGGATGGCAAATTGCAGCAACTCAATGGACGCCAGGCCGGTGGCATGGTGATTCATGTCCATCCTGCCGATCTATCGCAGGAATGGAACACCTGCCAGATTGTATTTTTAAGCGCTGAGGATATGGATCGCTCGCCAACATTACTCAGCACCTTGAGTAAACATCCTGTGTTGACTATCAGTGACACACCAGATTTTGTCATGCATGGAGGGGTGATTGGTTTTCTGTTGCAAGACAATCGGGTAAAATTTTCCGTTAATCTGGGCGTCGCCAAAGCCACAGGATTGCACCTGAGTGCACGCCTGTTGCAGGTGGCCGACACTATCTATGCGGAACCGCGTTAATGACCCTGACTGATATTCCGCTACATCGCAAACTGTTACTGATCCTGTTACTCACTGCCGGAGTGGCTGTCATACTCACCGGGTTATCAGTGACACTGATCAATACCTGGCACCTGAAATATGAAACCGAACGACGGCTAACCACATTGGCACAGGCAACGGCCTACAATGTCCAGGCGGCACTGGCCTTTGAAGACAGTCATGAAGCATTGGCAGGAATAAAGGCCTTGCGCGCCGATCCGGATATAATCGGTGCCTGCATCACCGATGCCCGGGGCAAGCCTTTTGCCACTATTGCACTACATCCTGGCGGCTTGCATCCTTGCTCAGGAACTCCAACCCGCTTTCAATGGATGACTGACCACCTGTTAATTGTGCAGCCCATCTATCTGGAAACTGATCCTGTAGGAACGCTGTATTTAACCGCCGACGTCCGTTCCGTACGCCATAATTTCATGATCTCCCTGAGTGTCATTGGCCTACTCGGCCTGATCGCCATGGCGCTGTCTTTTGTACTCGGTTTGCGCCTGACACAACCGATCAGTATGCCAATGAATACCTTGGCGGCTATTGCACAGCAAGTCTCGGCCAGTAAAAATTACGCACTTCGCGTTCCAGAAATTGGCGACCGGGAAGTACGGCATCTGATTTGCAGTTTCAACGACATGCTGAAGCAGATTGAAAGCCGTGATGCCCAACTAAAACAACATCACGAACAGTTAGAGGAACTGGTGGTGCAACGCACCAATGAGTTGCAAGAGACCAACATCCAGTTGCGTAAATCGATCGAGGTACTGACACATACCCAGGCACAACTGATTGAATCTGAAAAATTATCCGCATTAGGCCACTTGGTGGCCGGTATTGCCCATGAACTAAACACGCCGATCGGTAATGCCTTGACCATGGCCAGTTCAGTCATGGAACGTAACACCACTTTTCAAAGCCATTTACAGGCTGGTATCCGCCGCAAAGAACTGGACGAATGGCTGTCATTTCAAAGCGAGGCGATGGAAATACTCATGCGCAGCCTGGGTCGGGCCACCACACTGATCGGTAGCTTTAAACAGATGGCCGTTGACGAAGTTGGCGGCAAACGCCGGATTTTTCAGATGGAAGAAACCCTAAGGGATATTATTATTTCCCTGGAACCGATCTATCGAAGAGAAGGCATTTCCACCCGACTGATTATTGAGAGCGATGCCCAAATGGATAGTTACCCCGGAGCCATCAGTCAAATCATGACTAATTTATTTGAAAATGCCAAAAGACATGCTTTTGATGGGATCAACCTCCCTGAAATTTCGATCATTGAACGTCTGTGCGATAATGAAGTGGAAATCTGCTTTGCTGACAATGGGACAGGGATTGCGCCTCAACATATTTCCCGGGTTTTTGAACCTTTTTTCACCACTAAAATGGGAAGGGGTGGCACCGGACTGGGTCTGAGTATCTGTTATAATCTGGTACGTTCAACCTTGGGCGGACAAATTAGTATCGATTCACTACCCGGTCAGGGTACCCGGTTTATGATCCGCCTGCCACTGCGTGCTCCACTGGTTCCTCATCACGACTAACAATAACGCTTTGCCTACCTGCAACCGACCTACACCTCAACAAAACAGTCAATAAACTCATGCTCCACCCCACACTGTTGCTGCAGCCACTCACCCACCGCCTGGACGCCATAACGTTCAGTGGCATGATGACCGGCCGCCAGGTAATGCACTCCGGTTTCTTCGGCCCAATGCACCACCGGTTCACTGACTTCGCCGCTCAGGTAGGCATCCATCTGCTGTGCGGCCGCCTGTTCAATCCAGTCCTGTGCAGCTCCGGTACACCAGGCGACCCGCTGCAAGCGGCGATCCTGGCCTGGAAAATGCCGTACCGGAGATCCCAGTACCGTGGCAACGTGGCGTAGCCACTCCGAAGCAGGTAAGGGTTCAGGCAATTGTGCCCATAACGCCAAAGGCGGCTGTCCGGTGTTATCGAGTGCCCCGGCGATGGTTAATCCTAAACGCCGAGCCAACTGCACATTATTGCCCAGTTGTGGGTGCGCATCCAGCGGCAAATGATAAACCAGCAAAGACACATCCGCATTCAGCAATGCCTGCAAACGTTTTTTTTTAATGCCGGTGATACAAGGATTTTCATTCTTCCAGAAAAAACCATGATGAACCAGCAACACATCCGCCTGACGTTCCAGAGCCAGATCGATAAACCGCTGCGACGCCGTTACGCCGGTGATAATTTTACGCACCTGCGATCGTCCCTCAACCTGAAGTCCATTCGGGCAATAATCCTTAAAGCGCCATGGTTGCAGTTCCTGATCCAACATGGCGACCAGTTGATCGCGCGAGATCGTCAAGGCATACCCTGCTCGGCAGTTTCCGGAGGACGTTCGCCAATCACTACCGGCAACTGAACGACCTGCCCGGCGCGTCGCACCTGAAAATCAGTGCGGGTACCCGGTTTCAGTCCGGCAATCTGCTGCAACACCCGACGTTCTGAGCTAAAGTGTTGTTGATTGATCGCCACAATTTCATCACCGGGATGCAGTCCCGCCTGATCGGCCGGCCCCCCCGGCAGCACTTCAGCAATCAACACGGGCTGTGATTCCTGACTGGGAAAATTGCCATTCTCAGCAGACGGACTAGCCAGCGCAATACCCAGCCAGCCTCTGACGACTCGACCATGCGCAATAATTTGCGCCATGATGTCTTTGGCCAGTCCGACCGGAATCGCAAAACCAATGCCCATGTTACCGCCACTGCGTGAATAAATGGCCGAGTTAATGCCCACCAGATCACCCAGTGCATCCACCAGGGCACCGCCTGAATTGCCTGGGTTTATGGCCGCATCCGTCTGGATAAAATCCTCGTAAACATTAATACCCAAGCCCTGACGTCCCAGTGCCGATACAATGCCCTGAGTTACGCTTTGACTAAAACCAAAGGGATTGCCAATGGCCAACACCACGTCACCAACCTGCAAAGGCGGATCAAGCCGCAAATGGGCCACCGGCAAATGCTCCAGATGCACTTTCAAAACGGCAATATCCGTATCCGGATCAGCACCAATCACCTGTGCCTGTGTCTCCCGACCATCTGCTAAGGCAACGACAATCTGGTCGGCACCGGCAATGACATGGTTATTGGTAAGAATATAACCATCCTGCGTCACAATGACACCAGAGCCCAAGCCCTGACGTTGTTGAGTCACCCCCGGCATCTGCCCGAAAAACCGCTGAAAAAACGGATCTTGGGCAAACGGACTCGTCAGGTGCACCGTTTGCCGGGTATAAATATTTACCACCGCAGGTGCCGCAAGCCGCACCGCCTGCGCATAAGAAACCGGGCCGGTACTGCCCTTGAGCAATTGCACCTGGGGTTGTACGGTACGCAGCGTCACCGTCCTCGCAGGCAAGCCCGGCAATACCAGACCCACCGATCCCAACCAGTCATCACGATGTTTATAGGCACTAACCACCAGAAAAAACACCAGAATGGCCACACTCAGATTGCGCAGCTTGTTCAAGATCCACTCTCCTGAGTCAACGTTAATCGTTCCTGTTACACCAACGGCATAGGCGATGAACCCATCATTTCAGTATACGGTATTCGGCAGAACGTGCATGGGCTTCCAGCCCCTCCGCCCGTGCCAGCACCGAAGCGATGTGCGCCAGATCCGAAGCAGAGGTTTTATCCAGAGCGATCAGGCTGCTGCGTTTCTGAAAATCATAGACACCCAATGGTGATGAATAGCGGGCCGTTCCTGAGGTGGGCAGCACATGGTTAGGCCCGGCACAGTAATCCCCCAGCGCTTCAGGGGTATGGATACCCAGAAAGATAGCACCCGCATGCTGGATCTGATCCAGCAGCTGCTCCGCCTGCCGACAGGCCAACTGCAGGTGTTCCGGGGCCAGCCGGTTGATCAACTGTAGCGCCTGCTCTTGATTCTCCACCAGAATCAGGGCACCCCGTTGGCGTAATGCCGCTTCAATTATAGATCGACGCTGCATCCCGGGCAGTAACTGCTTGATAGCGGCATCCACCCGATCAAGTACAGACAAATCACTACTGAGCAAAATCGCCTGTGCCAGTTCATCATGTTCCGCCTGAGAAAACAGATCCATCGCCAGCCATTCTGCCGGTGCACTATCATCAGCCAGCACCACCACTTCGGAAGGTCCGGCAATCATATCAATACCCACCTGACCGAACACCTGACGTTTGGCGGTGGCGACATAACTATTGCCTGGCCCGACAATCTTGTCCACCGGTGGCACTGTCGCCGTCCCATAGGCCAGCGCCGCTATGGCCTGCGCTCCCCCGATGCGAAACAGCCGATCGACGCCAGCGATCTCCGCCGCTGCCAACACCCAGGGATTAATTATCCCATCTGGCGTCGGCACCACCATTATAATTTCATGTACACCCGCCACACGGGCCGGCACCGCATTCATCAATACCGAAGAGGGATAAGCCGCCTTACCCCCAGGGACATAAATACCTGCTCGCTGCAGGGGACGGATCTGCTGCCCTAACCAACTGACCTTGTCTTCTTCTTCAAAACTCTCTTCGTCAATTTTCCATGAGTACTGCAATTGTTGTTGATGATAGGTACGAATTCTGGCCGCAGAACGACGTAAGGCATCCACGCCCGCCGCCGGCAAAGTCGCCAGGGCTTCCTGCCAGAGTGGCCGGGGCAGTTCCAGATCCGCCGCATTCACTACATTCAGCCGATCCCATTGCGCCGTCAAGCGTAACAGCGCCGCATCACCGTGCTGACGCACGTCCTCAATGATCTGCCGAACCTGCTGCTCAACGGATTCCTGCTGGCTGGCCTGCCACTGGTTGAGTTGACGCATTTCAGCCTCAAATCCCGGAGCACTCATTTGCATCCGCCGTATCTGAAAAGACATATCGCCCCCTCAATGCCTGCTGATTAAACCGAAATCCTGTTCCCGGAACTATCCGTCGCATTCACGATACATACGCCTCTGCCGCAGACATTTTGTAACGCACCGCCTCGGCTAATTTCTCAGTGAGCGGTTTTATCAGGCGATGCTGTCGACGCAGAGAGGCTTTATTGACGATCAGGCGGGAACTGATTGAACAAATCAGTTCCTTAGGTTCAAGACCATTTTCCAGCAAGGTTTTGCCGGTATCGACCACATCAACGATCCGGTCCGCCAGTCCCATCAAGGGGGCCAATTCCATCGAACCATAGAGTTTGATGACATCCACCTGTTCACCACGGGCGGCATACCACGCCTGTGTCAAACGCACAAATTTAGTGGCGATGCGTAAACGCCCCGGGGGTAACTGTTCCACAATTTTGCCCGCCACCATCAATTTACAACGGGCAATCTGCAAATCCAGCGGTTCATATACACCTTCGGCTCCGTGTTCCATCAATACATCCTTGCCAGCCACTCCCAGATCTGCCGCTCCATTTTCCACATAAGCAGGCACATCGGTCGCACGCACCATGACAATACGTATCTCCGGATGTGAGGTCTGCACAATCAGCTTGCGCGTTGTTTCGGGATCTTCCAGCAGTTCAATGCCCGCCATAGACAACAACGGCAAGGTGTCCTGAAGTATTCTGCCTTTGGACAACGCCAGCGTCAGGCTCATCGCACCACACGCTCAATTCGGGCACCCAGCTGACGCAGCTTGAATTCCACCCGTTCATAACCCCGATCAATATGATAGATACGATCGATCATTGTCTCACCATTAGCCACCAGCGCCGCCACCACCAGCGACATGGAGGCCCGCAAATCAGTAGCCATCACCGGAGCCGCTTCAAGACGTTCAATACCCTGTACCACCGCCGTATGTCCATCTACTGCAATACGTGCACCCATGCGATTCAATTCCTGTACATGCATGAAGCGGTTTTCAAAAATGGTTTCGGCAATGGTTCCCGTGCCATTAGCGATGGTATTCATTGCCATAAACTGCGCTTGCATATCCGTCGGGAAAGCCGGATACGGCAATGTGCGAAAAGAAACGGCCTGTGGTCGTTGCCGCATAGTGACCCGCACCCAGTCCCCACCTCGCTTCAGACAGGCCCCGGCCTCTTCCAGTTTAACCAGCACCGCTTCCAGCAATTCCGGTCTGGTATTTCTACAGGTCACATCACCCTGAGTCATCACCGCTGCCACCAGATAAGAGCCGGTTTCAATCCGGTCTGGCATGACACGGTGGTTACAGCCATGTAAGGTATTGACCCCCTGAATGCGAATGCTATCACTGCCCGCCCCTTCTACCCGGGCCCCCATGGCATTCAGCAGTACCGCCAGATCCACGATCTCCGGTTCACGGGCCACATTTTCCAGCAGTGTTTCACCGTCGGCCAATGCGGCCGCCATCATCAGGTTCTCTGTGCCACCCACGGTCGCCATATCAAAAAGCACATGGCCTCCCCGCAACCGTCCTTCGCTGCGGGCATGCACATAGCCATTTTCCACCTGAATTTTTGCGCCAAGTGCCTGTAATCCCTTGATGTGCTGATCTACCGGCCGCGAACCAATGGCACACCCCCCCGGCAACGAGACTCTCGCTTCCCCGAACCGCGCCAACAGCGGCCCAAGCACCAAAATAGAAGCGCGCATTTTTCGCACCAGATCATAAGGTGCCAAGGGAGTCAGTGCCCCGGCCGCACAAATCTCCAGTGCATTCTCACCACTGACCTGTACCGCTGCTCCTAAGCATTTCAGCAACTGCACCATGGTGGCGATGTCTCGCAAATTGGGCACCGTCTGAAAATGAATCGGCTCTTCCGTCAACAGCGCCGCTGCCATCAAAGGCAAGGCCGCATTTTTGGAACCGGAAATCTCCACCTCCCCCTCAAGGGGAACGCCGCCACGAATCAGAAATTTATCCATAACTTAAGCAAACATCCGCATTTTTTTCCATTCATCGGGCGTCAGGGTTTGCATAGTTACGGCGTGCAACTCCCCGCTGCTGATCCAGTCCTGCATACAGCCATAAATTTTCTGCTGTTTTTGCACGGGGCGCAACCCCGCAAACACCGGACTGACAATCAACACGCTAATTTTGTTGCCTTCACCTTGTACCCTGATTTCTTCGGCTTCCGGAAAAGCCGTCCGAAGCCGAACCTGCACACTTTCGAGATTCACCAACCAACCCTCAATCAGCCGTCAAAGACACCACCATTCGCCTTACAGCCAGCCCAAACCATATACCCGCAGGACCGCCTGCATTGGCTCGGACACACCGTGCAACTGCATTTCGCCCCCATGCTCCTGCAACTGACTCCACCAGTGCACCAACACCGCTGCTACCAAAGAACTAGCTGTTTGCAGTTCAGACAAATCCACCTGCCATTGACCGGGATGCTGCTGCAGGGTTTTTAAGCCTTCTGTGCGCACCTGACTGACTGTCACAAAATTCACCACACCCGACCACTGCAAACATCGATGCGCCGTATCAACCCTTAATCCGTCACTCATCCCTGCATTACCTGACTCATGGCTGATGTACCTTAGGGGCTTCCGGAACCCAGTGATCAATAACACTATCGATATTGTTACGGTATTGTTCCATATCACTGGTAAACTGGTTACGGAACGTCAAACCCAGATTGATCCCGTTCAACACCACATTTTCCAGCATCCATGCCCCGGCCGCATTACGTTGCAATTCGTAGGTGACCGGAATACTTTCCCCGGAACTACTGACAATTTCCATCTGTACAGTGGCTGTCTTGCCTTTTTGCGGTCCACGCCCCGGCAAAATATTGATCGTCTGGTGATCATAGGCCGACAACCCGTTACCATAGGTACGTACCAGACTGTTTTTAAATACGCCGACAAAACGTTGCCGCTGGGCATCACTCGCCTGACGGTAAAATTGCCCCATCACCCGCCGCGCCACCATCGGAAAATCCACATAGGGCGTAATATTTTCATCCACAATATGATAGAGCACCTGCGGATCTTTTTTATAATGCGGCCGTTCTTCAACAATTTTCAATAATAACTCATTAGTCACCTGCTGCATGAAGTCCTGCGGTTGAGGCGAACTTTGCAAGGCCATCGCCGAACTGGCCTGAACCGCATCCACGGCCCAACCACGGTTCCCGGCTAAAAAACCACCGATCAACAACAGGCAAATCCCGGTATATTTCTTCACAGCTGCACCTCTGGCATTATCCAATAACAAACTACTTCTGGGTATCCGAACCCATGCTTGTCGGCTCTTTTTCCGCCGTAGCCTTATTAAACAAAAACTTGCTGATCAAATCTTCGAGAACCAGTGAAGACTGCGTCTGTTTGATCTCATCCCCGTCTTTCAGGTTGTCTGTGTCCGCACCGGGAACAATACCAATATATTTTTCACCCAGCAAGCCTGCCGTCAGGATCGACGCTACCGAATCGGTGCTAATCTGGTTTACTTCCCGAAAAATACCCATATCGACCCGAGCCGTCAAGGTTTTAGGGTCCAGTTCGATGCCATTGACCCGACCTATCGTCACCCCGGCCAACGTTACCTTGGCCCTGACACTCAGACCGGCAATATTATTAAAATGCGCGATCAAATGCCAAGTCGGACGATTACTGTCCAGACTCAACCCACTGACTTTTATCGCCAGAAAAAACAGTGCAGCCAGACCGGCCAGCAACAGACTGCCAACGGCAATTTCCATTGAAGCATTTTTCATCAAACTTCCCCAAACATAACCGCAGTCAACACAAAATCCAGTCCGAGTATGGCTAACGAGGCATACACGACTGTCCGGGTGGTCGCACTGGCAATACCCTCTGCCGTGGGCTCACAATCATACCCCTGCCACACAGCAATCCAGGTTACCGTAAAACCAAAAACCAGACTCTTGATAATCTCATTGACCACATCGTGACGAAATACCACCGAGGATTGCATGTGGCTCCAGAACGACCCCTCATCCACCCCTAACCAGTCCACGCCGACCATTTTACCACCGAGAATTCCCACCGCCGAAAAAATCAGGGCCAGTATCGGCATACTTAAAATTCCAGCCAGAAAACGCGGAGCCATAATACGTTTTAACGGGTCCACCCCAATCATTTCCATGCTGGCCAGTTGTTCGGTCGCTTTCATCAGGCCGATTTCCGCTGTCAGTGCAGAACCTGCCCGTCCGGCAAACAACAACCCGGTCACCACCGGCCCCAGTTCCCGCAACAAGGTCAGTGCAACCATACTGCCGAGCGCCTGTTCACTACCATAAGCCACAAGAATGTTATAGCCTTGCAACCCTAACACCATCCCGATAAACAAACCAGAAACCACGATAATTGAAAGCGACAGAAAACCGGTCACGTACATCTGCTTAAGCAACAGCGGCAAACCCGTACGCAAATTCGGCTTCTGCAACAGCGTCTGCATTAAAAAAATAACGGCGGCACCTAACAGACGCAACTGTTCCAGCCACAGCACGCCTCGTCGGCGTAAAAAATCACGCATGTAACCGGCTCCTCAGCAGTTGTTCCTGCATCGTCCCGGCAGGATAACGGAACCGCACCGGCCCATCGGATTCACCACGAAGAAACTGCTGAACAAAACCTGAAGTGGAATGACGTAATTCTTCCGGAGACCCTTGACCAATGACTTTGCCATCCGCCAGTACGTAAATACGGTCAGCAATTGACAACGTTTCTTCCACATCATGAGAAACAATGATACTGGTGAGATTTAAAGATTCCCGAAGGGTGCGGATTAATGTCACCAGCACTCCCATGACAATCGGATCCTGCCCGGCAAACGGTTCATCGTACATAATGATCTGCGGATCCAGCGCAATCGCCCGCGCCAATGCCGCCCGGCGTGCCATTCCACCAGAAAGTTCAGCAGGCATCAGGTGCTCTGCACCCCGCAAACCCACGGCTTCGAGTTTGAGCATGACCAAGGTTTGAATCAAGGCTTCAGGCATCGACGTGTGCACCCGCAGCGGAAAAGCCACATTTTCAGCCACCGACAAATCCGTAAACAGGGCACCGCTTTGAAACAGCATCCCCATCTTGCGCCGAACCCGAAACAAATCCGAACGGTTCAAGGTCGGCACATTCTCTCCTTCCACCCACACCCGTCCCGTATCTGGCTTCAGCTGACCACCTATCATTCTCAACAAGGTCGTTTTACCGCACCCCGAAGGCCCCATGATGGCTGTCACCAATCCTTTGGGAATCTCCAGATCGATCTGATCAAAAATGACGTGGGCCCCACGCCGAAATGAAAGTCCCTCAATAGTGACCAGATTTTCTGTTTGCGACACAAATCAATCCATCCGAACCCTGAACAATGGGAAGACTATAGCATAAATCTATGCCTTATGAGCATACGCACAAAACACCTACAAGAAATCCATCCGCTTCCCGCAAACACACCAACATCAACTCCATTGCCGCCAACCCACTATTGCCGCCTCTGCAACGCTACCCGGTGTCCTGTTTTTCCGCTACTTACCGCTTCATTAGCCCGACATGTCGTTAAGGCCATAGGCTTTCAGTAGCATTCACGTTACATTGCACACTAAAATTCCTTACCGCCTTTTTCAAGGACAAATCCATGCGCAATCATCTCTCTTCTTCTGCAGTGAGACAGCGTTTACAAAACGCCCACGACCGATTATTACGCCCGCACACCTTGTCAAAAGCCGGTAAAACACCCTATAAAGTCATTTTTCACGATGGACTGATCAGTGTTCGCCATTATGCCGCTGTTACCAATGCCAACGCTGCCCCTGTGGCCCCGTTGGTGTTAGTCGCACCACTGGCCGTCAATATGCTGATTTATGATCTGTTTCCTGAACGGTCATTCTTGCGTTTTCTAACGGGTGCCGGAAGATCCGTGTATTTGATTGACTGGGGTAATCCGGAGCGCCGGCATAACCATTATTCATTAGCGACTTATGTTCTTGAATTTCTTCCGATGTGTCTTGCTGCCATTCGTCGGCATAGTCAACACAAACGCCTGGATCTGCATGGCTGGAGCATGGGTGGCCACTTACTGCTCTGCTATGCCGGTCTGGGACACGATCAGGATATCGGTCATCTGGTGGTTGCCGGTACCTCCATTGATAGCCACCGTTCGGGAGTCTTGGGCCGTTTTGCCCAACAACTCAACCACAAACTGGCATTGCTGGAGCAGTATTTCCCTTTTGTACGTCAGGACTTACCCATTCGCTGGTTTTACAGCCCTGGCTGGTTGAACTCCCTGAATTTCAAACTCACCAGTCCTAAAGCCAGTGTACAAAGCTACATTGAACTGATACAGCGACTGGATGACCGCAATTATGTCATTGACCATGCGACCACCAGCGCCTTTCTCGATCATATGGTGGCGTATCCCGGCGCACTCGCCCGCGACATGTTCCTGGATTCCTGGCTTTCCAATCGTTTTGCAGAGGGAACACTGCGCTTGGCCAGTGAAGAAGTCCGGTTTGACAGAATTCAACAACCGACATTAGTCATTGCCGGAATGAATGATACATTGGCCACCCCAGAGGCAGTATCAGCGTTGATGCCACTCCTGACGCACTGCAAACAGAAAATGCTACTGAAAATCCCAGGAGGCCATATGGGTATTGTTTCTGGCCGGGAGGCCCCGACCACTGCCTGGCCGGCCATACATGCATGGCTACAGGAAACGCCGCTCAACTAAGAAATACTGGAGTACTATTCAGGAAAAACTGCTGGTTTTGCTTGAGCGATCATGATTCAATTGCATCTTTGGCTATTATTAGACAGATTGAATACCTGTTTCAGACTGAACGAGAGCAATTATGACATCCCCTTACATCAATGAAACTGTACTGTCGGTGCACCACTGGAATGAGACATTGTTCAGTTTCACCACGACCCGACATGCCGGCTTGCGCTTTAAAACAGGGCAGTTTGTCATGATTGGGCTCATGGTCAACAATAAACCACTGTTGCGTGCTTACAGTATTGTCAGCGCTCACTATGAAGAACATCTGGAATTTTACAGTATTAAGGTTCAGAACGGCCCATTAACGTCTCGCCTGCAGCACCTGCAAGTCGGAGACAGCCTGATGTTAAGTCGCAAACCTACCGGATCGCTGGTGCTGGATAACCTGAGGCCAGGCAAACGCCTGTATCTGTTAAGTACCGGTACCGGCCTCGCTCCCTTTATGAGCGTCATTCGCGATCCCGATTATTATGAGTCCTTTGCACAGATCATCCTGACCCATGGCGTACGGGTAACCAGCGAACTGGGCTACCACGATTTTATCAGTAACGAATTGCCAGAAAATGAGTTTTTTGGAGAACAGGTCAGGAAACAGCTGATTTACTATCCGACCGTTACCCGCGAGCCTTTCAAAAATCAGGGGAGGCTCACTGACCTTATCCGTAACGGCCAGTTGTTTAAGGATACCGGATTGCCTGATCTTGATCCGCAGGAAGACCGGGTCATGATTTGTGGCAGCCCCGCCATGCTCAAAGATCTGGTAGTGCTGTTGCAAGAACGTGGCTTCGTTGAAGGAACCAGCAATACCCCTGGCGATTACGTCATCGAACGGGCTTTTGTTGAAAAATAATCTGCCAAGAACTGGCGTCCAGATAGCGCCGGTTCTACAGACTATCCAGCAACTGCCGCAGTACCCGTAAATCCGGATCAGTCAACTGCAACATACGAAACCCGCAACGATAATCCTGGGTATATTCCGAAGGCTGACACCAGACCACCTCGGCTTCAAAGCTCATGGTATTTGAACCTTCAATGGTATCTGGAAGCACCATGCTCATTGAAAGCACAGCTCCAGGTTCATAGCTGTCTCGCATCACCAGCTTAAATCCATCCAGCGACAGATTCGCCATGCGCCCCAGGTTCCTGCCACTCGTCCGATCAAACACCCGGAGAATTGAAGACACCGATTTACGCGGAACCCGGCGTCCTCGATGCACCGGTTTGAAAGACGCATCGGCACCTGCCTCCGCCAGCCGACGAATGACCAGCACTGCGCCGGAAAAAGCCTCTTCCGGCGCATTAATCGGCCGGGCTATTAACTGGATCGCCATGAACTCCGGGCCATTGCGCAAATAAAGGCGTTCCTTTATATCCACCTGCTGCCCAAAACGACAACCCTGAAAAATCTCCGACGTCATCCACGGTTCACGATCGGCTAATTTGTTGGTGCTTAAAATTTCCATGACCGAGTGCCCTTCCACCGGCTCCACCCGCAAGGTCATCAGTTCTTTCAAGGCAGGATTGGTAAAAGTAATTCGCCCACCCGCATCTACCGCTACAATGGCTTCACCCAACGCCGCCAGCAACGATTCATTATGGGTCTGCAACTGACGGATTTCCCGCAACTGAATTAACAGTTCTTCTCGCTGTCTCGCCAGTTCCAGGAACACATTGACTTTGCTTTCCAGCACCACCGGATCAAAGGGTTTATTGATATAATCCACAGCGCCAGTCTGGTACCCCTTGAAGGCATAGCTGGGATCCGTGTGTTGTGCCGTTACAAAAATAATAGGCACATGCTGCGTCTTGCGATTGCGCCGCATCAACTCAGCCACTTCAAAACCATCCATACCAGGCATCTGCACATCCAGCAGGATCAGCGCCACATCAAAGCGCAACAATAACCGCAACGCCTCATTACCCGACGTTGCCTTGATCAGTTCCAGTCCAGGACGCTCCAGAACCGCTTCTATGGCCAGAATATTTTCCGTCCTATCATCCACGACCATGATGCGTTGCATATCCGTTCCTCAAAGTATCCATAATAAAGGGAATTATTTCTTTTACTTTCATGATCCTGTCAACCACACCCCGGTTTATCGCCGTCTGTGGCATAAGCGGAGAAGCCGCTTCCGCCGGATCCTGGGCAATGGTAAAGCCACCCACCCGCTGAATAGCCGCCAACCCCGCCGTACCATCTTCATTCGCACCAGTTAACAACACCCCAATCAGCTGCGAACCAATAATCTGCGCCAGACTGATCATGGTCACATCAATGGACGGCCGCGAATAATAAACTGGCGGCGATACGCACAATGAAAAACTCCAGTCCTTTTCTAACAATAGATGATAATTTGCCGGAGCCAAGTAGATATGCGCCGGCAGTAACCGATCTTTGTCCTCTACTTCCCGGACAGGCAACAGACAGTAGCGACGAATGGATCGTTCAAACCCTGCATGTGCATCACTGTTTCGGTGCTGCACCAACACCAGCGATGCCGGAAACTCATGCGGGATCTGTCCCAATATACCAATAATCGCTTCTATTCCCCCCCAGGAAGCACCCAGTACCACCACAGGGTGCCTGGCTACCGACATGTTCTGTCCCACTATTTACTCTTGGTATCCTGATCCTGCAGCATCTTTTGCAATTCACGCATGGATTCCTGACTGCGTCGCAGTTTTTCTTCCAGACGGCGTTTTTGCATATCAAGATCCAGAAAAAATCGCGCCTTGTGCCGCAACACTTCGGGATTCAACGGCTTGAACATGTAGTCAATGGCACCTACGTCATAACCACGGTTAACGTATTTAGACTCCTTGCTGATCGCCGTTACAAAAATTATCGGGATCATCCGGGTTCGCTGGCTTTTACGCATCAACTCAGCCACTTCAAAACCATCCATTCCCGGCATCTGCACATCCAGTAATACCAGCGTCACTTCATGCTTTAGCAACAAGCCCAACGCCTCATTCCCTGACGTGGCCAACAGCAGACTACAATCTTCCCCCTCAAGAATGGCTTGCATCGCAATCAGGTTTTCCGGGTGATCATCTACGATCAATATATTCTGCTCTTTACTCATGGTACTCACTCAAAGCCGCTTGCGATAAATACGCTGCTGCGCATCAATAACTTCAAAATTTCCTTCACAGGTCGCAAATCTTAAGCTTTCCTTGCTGCCTAAACACAACGCTCCTCCCAGATCCAGACTGTCATAAAATAGCTGAAAAACACGTTGCTGCAGGATCTTATTAAAATAAATAAGGACATTACGACAGAGAATCACCTGCATTTCACCAAAAACCTGATCCGTTGCCAAGTCATGATCAGCAAAAACCAGATTTTTTTTCAACGTAGAATTCATGATCACATTATCGTAGCGGGCCGTGTAGTAGTTGGAAAAGTCTGATTTCCCCCCGGACCGCTGATAATTCTGAGTATATTTTTTCAACGATGCCGCCGGAAAAATACCGCGTCGCGCCTTTTCCAGGACTTGATGGTCAATATCGGTTGCATAAATATGTGAACGTTCATACAACCCTTCTTCTGTGAGCAAAATAGCCATCGAATAAATTTCTTCGCCCGTGGCACATCCGGCATGCCAGATCTTCAAAAAGGGATAGGTACGTAACAAGGGAACCACTTTTTCACGAAAAGCCCGATAAAATTCCGGATCACGAAACATTTCCGTCACATTGATGGTCAGATCACTCAACAAAGCAGCAAAGGCCTGCCGATCATGCAATATCTGGCCTTGCAATACCGAAATACGTTCGATGGCATTCATGGTCATATGATGCAGTATCCGCCGTTGCAACGACGCTTGTGTATAGGAGCGAAAATCATAACCATAGGCTTGATAAATCGCTTCCAGCAACAATTGATACTCTATGTCCTCAACTGAGGGATCCTCCCGAACCATGACTTATTTTCCTGAATGTAACCAGACACGCATAAGCGACTGCAACTGGTTCAGATCAATCGGTTTGGATATATAATCATTCGCCCCCGCATCGATACACTTGGCACGGTCTTCACGCATCGCTTTGGCCGTTAGTGCAAGAATCGGCAAATTGGCCAGTTTTTCAATGGCACGTATACGTTGCATGGCCTCAAACCCATCCATTTCTGGCATCATTATATCCATTAATACCAGATCGAACGGCGATTGCTGCACCGCCGCCAAAGCCTCTTTGCCATTATTAGCTACGGTAATTTCACACCCCCAATCCTCAAGACTGGCAGACAAGGCATAAATGTTACGCATATCATCATCCACCACCAGTATTTTTTTGCCCTCAAACACATCATCCCGGTGCGCATTTGCCTGCGGCAGTGTACGACTTAGCGACTGACTGTCGACCCAATGCAGGAACAGAGACACCTCACTCAACAACCGCTCCGCCGAACGGTCAGTTTTCAGTATGATCCGGTCCGCATGCTTGCGCAGTCGAGCCTCTTCTTCCCGTGACAAATCCCGGCCGGTATAGACGATAATTGGCAATTCCTTTAGACGGTCTTCCGCATGCAGCGATTCCAGCAAGGTGAACCCGTCGGTATCCGGTAATGACAGATCCAGAATCATGCAATCAAAATTTTCTTTGGTCAGCAGCGCCTGCGCCTCGTCTCCACGCCCACAGATGCGCACATCCACCTGATGTTCCGCAAACAGTTCAATGATTGCATCATGCTGAAAACTGCTGTCCTCGACCACCAGCAAACGACGAAACGGTTTTTGTGTCGTTGATTGCAGTTTTTCAAAAGTCGACTGAATCTGTTGCAGATTCACGGGTTTCATCAAGTAATCTTGTGCCCCCAGCCCCATCGCCTTTTCTTTTTCGTCTTTACCGGAAAAGAAATGCACGGGTATATCCCGGGTAGCCGCTTCAGCTTTTAATTGACGCATCACCTCCAACCCATCAATCCCTGGCAATCCCAAATCCAGAATGATGGCATCGGGTTTAAACTCCCGAGCCATCACCACACCGGTCTCACCATCATGGGCAATCAATGTCTTAAAGTGATAACCTTGAGCCAGTTCAGCCACCACCTCTGCAAAATTAACGTCATCATCAACCACTAGCAGGGTTCTTTCCCTATCTTCATCGCCTTTTTGCGCCTGTAACGAGGCCGCCACGGCTTCCATTTTACGGGCCGTCGACTGCGCCTGCTCCGGTTCTGGCTCGGTCACTGCGTCTGCTTTACCAATGGGCAAGTACAGCGTAAACGTTGAACCAGTACTTTCCCCGTCACTAAATAACTGCACCTCACCGCCCAACAGATGACTCAGTTCCCGGGAAATGGTCAGACCCAGCCCCGTTCCGCCGTATTTACGGCTGGTGGTGCCATCCGCCTGCTGAAATGCCTCAAAAATAAGTTCCTGTTTGGAAGCAGGAACACCAATCCCGGTATCCACACAGGAAAAGGCAATCGTCGTTTCCTGCTGCAAGTCATTGCGCCGAAAGCGTACCGTCTCGACCGGTCGATGCATTTTCAGCACCACCCCCCCTTGATGGGTAAATTTAAAGGCATTGGAAAAGAAATTGCGCAAAATCTGTTCAAGCCGCTGACGATCGGTATACACAAAAGAGGGAACATCTTCTGATATTTCCACTTCAAAACGCAGATTCCGGTGTTGCGCCACCGGACCAAAATTACGCAACAGCGTCTGTTTCAATTCCTCCAGTTCAAGGCGATCAATCACCAACTGCATCTTGCCTTCTTCCACCTTGGCAATATCCAGAATGTCGTTGATCAACGTCAATAAATCCGAACCGGCCGAATGGATCACCTGTGCATGTTCCACTTGCTTGGCTGATAAATTAGCCTGTTTGTTTTCTGCAAGGGAATTAGACAAAATGAGAATACTGTTCAACGGCGTTCTGAGTTCATGCGACATCGTACTCAAAAATTCTGACTTATAACGACTGCTCTGCTCCAGCTGACGGTTCTTCTCTTCCATGAGTTCGCCCGTACGTTCCAACTGCTCATTTTTCTGCAACAGCTCATTGCGCTGTTCAGCCAGCAATTTGGTCTGTTCTTCCAATTCTTCATTAATAACCCGCAATTCTTCCTGTTGCGCCTGCAGACTCTCTTCCGAAGCCCGCAGGGCTTGTGCCTGCTCTTCCAACTCCCCGTACGCTCTTTTCAGTTCTTCCTGTTGTTGCTGCAACTTGGATTCCGATGCACTAATCTGGATAGCCTGCAACTCCAGATCATCATTCACTTCCCGCAGTTGCCGCTGCTGTTCCTCCATTTTACTGGCCTGATCCTGCTGCTGATCCAAGGCAGCCCGCAAGGCTTTTCTTGAGCGGGCAGAACTCAGTGCGACCGCAATGCTTTCCACAGACAACCGCAGTATTTCCAGATTATCTTCTGAAAATGATTTCAGTGCACCGATTTCCAGCACACCACGTAACTCCCCTTCATGCAGCACCGGTGTAATGACCACCTGACGGGGCGTAGTCTCCCCCATGCCCGACGCAATCACCAGGTAATCATCAGGCACAGAGGCAATGACCACCTGCTGACATTCAAGCGCTACCTGTCCGACCAGCGATTCCCCAAGGCGAAAGGATTGCGCCAGATTTTTCCGGCGTACCAACGCATGTGTTCCTACCAGACGCAGTTGTTCTTCATCCGGATCCCATACGTAAAACAGCCCGACCTGTGCACCCAGTGCCGGCACCAAATGCCCCAGCACGGCACGGGCTATGCTTTCTTCCACCAAGTCACCACGGATATAAGTCGCCAGTTCCGCCACTGATGACTTCACCCGTTCTGCCCGCCTGTCCGCATCAAAACGTGCAGCCAGACTGTCACGCATGGCAGCCAGCGCAATCAACAGCCGACCCAGTTCATCTCGTGACTGAATCTGCATATTGATATTGAAATCCCCCCGGGCAATGCGGTTGGCCGCCTCCGCCGCACAGTGCAACGGCCGGACAATCACCCGACGGATAATGATGGTACTGACCATCAAGAGCAATACCGCCAGTAAACCGCCTACCGTACCACCAATGACCCAGACCACCCGGCTTTGCTGCTCCACCCGGTTCATACGCAGATTCAAGGTTTCATAAGCACCGGCCTGAACAGACCGCAAATCATTCGCCAGTTGTTGCCTTAATGCCTCCACCTGAGCCGGCTCAATACTGCGATAACCGGGCAGATGACCATAAACCTGCGATTCCGCATACGCCCTGGCAAAACTGAGATAATGCCGATAATCATCGGTCATCGCCTGCACCTGCGGCTGCAAAAATGGCTCATAGCCCGTCAGCTGACCCATCCGCTTATCCATCTCATAACGCATCACCTGCGCCTGCAACAAGGGCTGCTCGCTTTTGTAACGTATCGCCAGATTCAGATTATTTGCATAAACCACCAGATTTTCATTAAGTTCCGCAATCACACGCATCATGGGCATATCAAAACGCCGCCCATACGACACCTGCTTCTGCATATCCGAACTCGCCACATAAGTAAAAGACAGATATAGCGAAAACCCCATCAGTCCAATGATCGCAATGGACATGACCTTATACCAGATGGATAGATTCTGCAGCCACTTCATGTTTAAGTCCGTACTTATTCCAGAGTCAGGCACTGAACCAGGAGACTATACCTAGCATAATACTTACCCAGCATAATACTTGGCATAATAATCCTGAGATAATATTGCAACCCTCAGCGGGTTGCCCAAACAAGCCACTAACCACTTGAAGCATCCCTGACCTCAGTCCTGTTGCTATCAGTGCGCAAAAGTCTGCCACTTTCAAACCACCAGATACTCTAGCCACCACCTTGCAATCCGGTTCTCCGGCAACGACCAGAGTTTCTCCTCCAAAGGGTTCGCCATCCTGTCCACCTACCACCGCCACTTAAGGCCATTCGCCATATAGCCAACCCATTGATTCCTCCCGAACTGACTGTGGATTCCAGCGATCACTGAGATTCCTCATTACTTCTCACTGTTCTCAGTACAGGCATGAAAATCATTCAAAAACAGAAAACTGCCTTGCTGTTTCAGCAATCGGTGCAACCAATAATTGGCATGGTTCCAGACATTAACCGCTACCACCTGCGACGCCACTGCCTTGGACTAATTATCCTTCACTTTATCCTTCACTCGAACCGTTAGTGTCTTCGTGATCCTCATACTCAACCATCAATACTGTTATTACGACCAGGTAGAACCACCCTTCAATTAAATACCCCTTTTCTTGGCCTGCACAGCAAATACAGAGGCACTGTCCGACAAATACTAATGTTAGCACGGAATGGACAATCAGGTAGTTTCCTTCATCACCTTGGTCTGTCTCCGTTGACATCCTCCCCTCCCTCAGCCGATGGCTGCCGCTTATGCGGGAAGGGAGGGGATTATTCGGCTTCGCCTTCCCTTCGGGCCGTCGCAAAGCGACGTTCCTTCTGCAAGACGCTCATGTCCGAGCGCAAGAATCTTGATGGCCGCATTGATATCGCAATCATGGGTGATACCACACTCCACGCACCTCCATTCCCTTATCCGTAGATCTTCCTGACCCATAGGGCCAATACGCTTTTTACAGACGCTACAGGACCTGTTCCTGAAACCGTTACCTCATCGTCCAACGCCAGACTGTGAAAAGGCACGCCAAAGGCTTTCGATTTTGGAAGCCCCGGCCTTTAGGCCGGGGCGCATTCACATAATTAGATTGAGCAAACGAACATTCCCAATCAATTATCAATAAGCCACAAACCGCCATTAAATACGTGGCTTTTGCATCAACGCATCCAGATGTTGCCATGAAAAATACCAATGCTCGTTCGACGATGAAAATTCGCCACCAACATTCGGCTACATCAAAGGCAGTCAGCCACTTATTCTCAGCCTCCACACTCTTCGCTCAATCACGAACTAACGGCCATTGGCGCACAGTATGATCCGATGCCAGCATTCACAAGGTGTCGCCGCTGATTTCGTACACCAGACGATAGCTTTCATGCCGCACCAGCTTCGGGTGATCGGCATGCCTAGCTGCCGCGTCGCTGAAAAGCTCATCCATACGGACAACTGCTTGCGGGTTGTCGGCCGCCATGTAGTCCCAAACATCAGCGCGATCCTGCAGCGCTTCATTCGTCCAAATGACCCTCACGCCTGATTCGCCACAGCTGCACGCCGAGCGGCGAACGTAGCTTCAACCTCATCATTGAAGTGACCAACGCCAGCGTGCATCGAAGCACGATCAGCATCAACCTTGCGGCCCAGGAACTCGTCATATTCCCTACTCTCCCGCTGACGCTGAACGAACTCGCGCATCAATTCGCACAGAACCTGCGAAGCCGGCCTGTGGGCAGCTTCCACCTCGACCATGAACTCCATGCGCATTCAGGCACCGGCTTCATCGTAAAAACAGCTGCTTTGCACATGATTTAGCTCTTATTAAAAGTACTGCCAAAGTATATACGTTTTCAGTATCAACGATAATTGTGCAGGTTAGGCGAGAGACAGGGTAAATTTGTTCCCATTATAATTCCGGGAAAAATCAAAATTGCAGTATTTTTTCTGGACTTTTCTCATTCTTCCCGGTAATATCCATTCATTCGAACAGAACGAGTAAGCCCCACCCATGCAACCCAGGCCGTTTACCAGTACAGATCTGTCTGAAATCCAAGTGCGTCCGGTAGAGCCGCACGAAGAACAACGCTACAAAGCGCAGATGGCACAGCACCATTATCTGGGCGATCTGACCAAAATTGGTGAAACCATCTGGTACATTGCTACCTGGAAGGATCAGTGGGTCGCCCAATTGAATCTGTCGGCTGCAGCACTCAAGTGTGGCGTACGTGATCGCTGGATTGGCTGGGATTTCACCTCTCAGTATGGCCGCCTCAAGCTCATTGCCAACAACAGTCGCTTCCTGATTCTGCCAGACTGGCACCACCCCAACGTCGGTTCACGCATACTCGCATTGATGCAACACCGCGTGGTTCAGGACTGGCAACATCGTTTTGGTCATCCGCTGCTATTACTGGAAACTTTTGTAGACCCTCAACGTTTTTATGGTGGGGTGTATCGTGCCTCGAACTGGACGGAACTGGGCCTGACAAAAGGTTATCGGCGTACGCATGCAGGTTACAGCACAGAAACAAATACACCCAAACGGGTTTTTGTTTATCCCTTGTGCCGTAATCCACAGGCACGGTTAACCCAGACTGATCGAGCACAACTTCAACTGACAGGGAAAGCCAATATCATGCTGACTGCAGAACAAATGCGATTACTTCCTGATTTATTTAATGATATTCCGGATCCCCGATCCCGTTCTGGCCGTCGTCATCGCTTATCGACGGTGCTCGCCATTGCCGCAGCCGCTACACTATGCGGCATGAAGGGATATAAGGCCATCGCAGGCTGGGCACGAGATCTGGGCGACAAAGCCCGGCAACGCTTCAACTGTCGGCTTGTCGATGGTCGGTATGTGGTTCCCAGCGAGTCCATCATACGCAATGTGCTTATTCGTATAGATCCAAACGCACTGGATCGGGTACTGCAACAGTGGAATGATGATAATGTTGCACCCAAAGATCAGTGCATTGCCGTTGATGGCAAAACAATGTGTAACGCCATTGATGCCAATGGCCGTCAAACCCATATTATGAGTGCGGTAGGACACACGTCTGCGGTGTGCTACACCCAAAAAAAGTAGGTACGTTGCCAACAGAGGGTCAAGAGGAACAAAAGCAGACCAATGAAATCGGCATGTTCACAAAGCTGCTTGATAACATTGATATTGAAGATAAAATAATTACTGCTGACGCACTGTTGACGCAACGTAATCTGGCTGAATATCTGGTACAGCGTGGGGCGCATTATCATTTCACCGTCAAAGGGAATCAGCGCACACTGCAGGATGACATCACTCTCGGATTCCAGAATCGGAAGAATCCCGATTTTACGGAAGTCTCCCCGCCGGATCATGGCCGCATTGAAACGAGGCGTATCTGGTGCAGTGACGCACTCAATGATTACCTGAATTTTCCGCATGTCGGTCAGGCATTTCTGATTGAACGAGAAGTACTGCACAAAAAAAGTGGCAAACAATCGTTTGAAGTGGCGGTTGGCTTGACCAGTCAAACCAAAGCAGAAGCTAGCGCCCAACCGGTTTTATCGATCAATCGTGGACATTGGTCCATAGAAAATCGCTGCCACTACCTCATTGACTGGAATTTCGACGAAGACCGCAGTCGAATTCGCACCGGATATGGTCCAGAGAATGTTACCCGGTTGCGCCGGTTTGCTGTGGGAGTTTTGCAGATGTTTGCTGATGGCAAAAAGAGCATTGCAGAAAAAATGGCTCATCTTAACCGCAACACGCGTCTCGTATTTGACTACCTGCGAATGACCAAAAATTCGGTGAAGCAACCTGCTTATGCGTGATTGCATCGGGTTGATTATTGTCTTTTGCTGAGTATCCATGAATTTACTCAACATAGACGCAAAATAGACGTAATATTAGCAACTTTCGCATCGTCCTGATGGACGTTTCTCGAAATTCAGTCGCCTAACCTTATCAATTCTTCCTCGTCGGCAGAGCAATTACTGGACAATGGCCTTCATCATGTGGCTCTGATGGATGGAACAAATTTACCCTG
>JAJXWR010000042.1 GCA_021781515.1 Pseudomonadota bacterium | reverse complement strand
AATATGTAAGGGAAGAAAACGGAAGAAAACGGAAGAAAACGCCTAAGAATATCGGTTTTATAACCGGCCATTTCTATCGATATTTATCTCGGCGGTGACAATCCGGCACTGGATGTGGAATTTATCAGAGAACTGTTTAATGCCCGGATTCAGGAAACCATGAACGTCCATGGCACCAGTTATGAACCTATGGATAATGTGATGAAGGAGCGTTTTCGTGCATTGCAAACGATAATTGCTGCGCATCAATGCATTAAAATTGCTTATCAGAAAGCTGATGTCATTAAATTCGTTGAACTGAAACCTTACCGGATGATTAATCATGAAGGGGTGTGGTATTTGGCTGCTGTTGACGGCGACACACCCAAGGCCTATGCCTTAAGTCGGATCAGATCTTTGGAAACATTGCCGCAAAATTTTATGGTGGATCCTGAGATTCACAAAATGCTGGATCAGGAAGACAGTATCTGGCTTAATCTGAAAAAAACAGAAGTGGTTCTGACGGTTGCAGCACCAGTTGCTGATTATTTTCGTCGCCGGAAATTATTGGCTCAGCAGGTGGTGGTCAAGGATCTGGAAAATGGGGGGCTGATTGTTTCTGGTAAATTTGCGCACCAGAACCAGATTCTTCCGCTGGTTCGTCAATGGATTCCTTATGTGCGCATTGTGAGCCCGGAAAACTGGCAGGAAGATCTGGAAAATGAGCTGAAAAAATATCTGGAATAATGTCCCCTGAACAAGTGCTGCACGGGTCTTGACAGCCCTGTTATAATATGCAATCTTGTACAAGGTTGTGATGTGCAGCAATCAGCAATGGTAGTGCGGTGGGGGCACAAATGCAAAAAACAGGCACGGTTTTACATTTGCTGGTTTCATGCCTGCTGGTTTTTTCATTGTTGGCCAATGTGTTGTGTCGTAGTCACTGTTTACCAATGGATGTGCAAAAAGCAGTATCTTCCTCAGCCGTTTCTTCGTTATCCTGTGGTATGCCGCATCGGACAATAGTACACGTTCGACACCTTGGTAACAGCACGATGAGTCGAACCTCTGGTGTTTTTCATACAGTCACTGTGTCTCAAACTGACGTAGTTTTGCATACTTCGCCTCTTGCACCATTCTTTTTCATGGTGATGATTTGTGGTATGGCGGTGATTCTGCCTGTCAGTTTTTTGCGAACAACGCTGCAATATCTGCGTGCAGTCATGGAAAAAGTGGTTGCACTGGTTCTTTTCCACGTCTGGAATTATTTAATCCTTCCAACTTATCGCTTTATTTTTTCAATCACTTCCTCTTTTTCTTATCGTTTTCGAGTATCACATCAGCTGCATTTTATGCGCTTCCAGGAATAAACATTTCTCTCGGATTTTCTTCAGTTACTTAAGAAGAGGTGTGCGGACGTTCCGTACAGTTCAGACTGCTGATTCATTGAGAGTGAAAAAATGGTTTATTCGGCGTGGGGCAGGGGAGTGCTGTCTGTTTTCCTGGTTTTTTGTTTGTTGATATTTCTGGTTCCCTGTGCATCAGGGTTGGGATTTACTGAAGCGATACGTCAGTCTGAGGTGTATTCGGCGCAAATTCAGGCGGCTCACGCTTCTATAATTGCTGACCAGGCCAGTATTGTTGCTGCAGGTTCTTTACCGGATCCTAAGGTCTATACCGGTGTCAGTAACATTCCGGTGAGCAATGCGCCCGGGAGCAGCGCATTCAGTACGGGGCAGGAAAGCATGAGCATGGGGGTGGTTGGCATTTCTCAGGAACTACCCAATACGGCAAAACGACAGGCTGAACGTCGTCAGGCGATAGCACTGGCGGATCAGCAACAGGCGCAGCTGCAATTGACTCGGCTGAATTTGTTCAGTGAAACGGCTCAGGCCTGGGTGAATCGTTATTATGCAGAAAAACGGCTGACTATTCTGCAAACCCAGGAAAAAGAAAATTCACTGTTGGTGGCCTTGGTGGATAAAGCGGTGGCAACCGGCAGGCGTACAGCTTCAGATGCGCTGGATGCCCGACTGGATAGTGAAGAGGTGCAAAATCAACTGGAACAGGCCTCTGGAGAATGGAAATCCAGTATTGAGCGTCTGTGCCGCTGGATTGGTCCCATGGGCAGAGAACCATTGTCAGGACGTATTCCCGCCTGGTCTATGCAGGCTCAGGAATTGGAATTACATCTGGAACATCATCCTGATCTGTTGCTCGCCAACGCAAACATTCAGTGGGCCAAGGCCCATGTTCAGGCAGCGGAGGCCGATAAAAAACCGGATTGGGGGGTTGACCTGGCGTATGAACACCGTGGCCCTGCTTATGCCGATATGATTTCTCTGTCGGTAACGCTGTCTTTGCCCGTATTTCAGCAATCCCGTCAAGGACCACGTTTACGTGCCGCCGAGGAAAATCTGAGTAGTGCCCAGGACCAATTATTGGATATGCGTCGTGAACATCTGGCGGCGCTAAAAGCCGATATCGAGCAATTCAATGCACTTTCTTCGCAGATTGATCGAATAATGCAGAAATCCGAGCCGCTTGCCCAACAAAAAATTGAGCTGCTGTTGGGTGAATACCAGCACGGCAGTGCAACAATTGAGCAATTGTTACTGGGTCGAAAACAGCTTCGTCAGTTACAACTGCTGTGTATTTCGCTGGAAACCCAGAGAGACCTGCTGATGGCACGTCTACGTTATCAATATAGCCAGGAGGATTCCAGATCATGAATCGACTTCAGCGTATTTTATTAAATCTTTTTTTTGCCGGGCTTGGAGCGGTGCTGATGTGGGGAATACTCCACCGACAAGCAGGACGCTGGAATAAATCAGTAGCGGCCGGGTCAATGGCGCAGGCTGTTGCATCACCCGTCGTAGTACCCCCAAAAATACTGTATTGGTACGATCCGATGAATCCCGGGCAGCATTTTGATCATCCGGGCAAATCGCCATCCATGGATATGCCGCTTGTTGCACGATATGCCGAAGCAACTGCCAAAGAGACCACCGCTGATAATCAAGGCATTCGCATTGAACACGGGATGGCTCAGCAATTGGGAATCCGGGTGGGTACTGTTAAAAAAGGCATGCTGCCGGATGTCTACCATACGACCGGGGTAATCGCTTTCAATACACGGGAATTACATATCGTGCAGGCCCGTACGGGCGGTTTCATTGAAGAGGCGGTCACCAGTGCCGTCGGCGATGAGGTTCGACCCACAACAGTGTTGGCGCATGAACGGGTTCCAGAATGGGCCTCGGCGCAAGCGGATGTCCTCACCCTTGAACACAATGGATTTGCTGAACTGGCTCAAAGTGCCAGACAACGTTTGCAGGCACTGGGAATGCAATCTAGTGAAATCAGTCAATTAGAGAAAACGGGTAAAATTGCTAATGTAATTGCCTTACGTGCTGGATATTCGGGAATCTTGATGTCAACCGAAGTTCGCTCTGGCATGACGGTGAGTCCTGGGCAAACGCTGACGCAAATTAATGGAATAGATACGGTCTGGATAGATAGTGCGCTTCCCCAGAGCCAAGGTCTACGCTATCACCCTGGCGATACTGCCATCATACATATTCCGGGTCAGTCAGGCGGGGCCCTTTCAGGGATTCAAGGGCATATTATTCAAGTGTTGCCCACGGTGGATACCAATTCAAGAACATTGACCTTGCGTATTGAACTGCCTAACCCAAGGCATTATTTGCGTCCCGGGATGTATGCCGAAGTGCAATTGCTGAGTAAAAATGAACCGGCACGACTGCTTGTTCCCAGTGAAGCGGTGTTACAAACCGGTAATCGCTCGCTGGTTTTTCTGGTAAGCAGCCCACAACATTATCAACCGGTAGAGGTAAAAACAGGACGAGAAGTTAATAATCAGACGGAAATTATTGCCGGTTTGCAGGCAGGCGATCGTATTGTGTTGTCTGGTCAGTTTCTTGTTGATTCAGAAGCCACTATTGAAGGTATGGAGGTACGTCCTCTTGCTGCAGATTCATCGACAGTGACACCCCTTGTGCAACAGCCGATGCACATGCATTCCGTGCCTGCGGCTAAAGCAATGCCAGCCATGGAGGGCATGTGATGCTGACCTGGATTATTCAACGCTCGGTGGCCAATCGGGTGCTGATCCTATTATGTACCCTGTTGCTCGCCGCTATTGGATGGCTGGCCTTGCAATCGATTCCGGTCGATGCGTTACCTGATTTATCGGATACTCAGGTCATTATCAAAGCGCACTATTCGGGTCAACCCCCAGCAATCGTTCAGGATCAGGTGGGGTATCCTTTGGCCACGGCAATGCTGTCTGTTCCTTACGCCAAAACAGTGCGAACCTATTCATTGTACGACGATGTTTATACCTATGTGCTGTTTGACGAAGGTACCGATCTCTATTGGGCCCGATCCCGGGTTCTGGAATCGTTGGGACAACTGCAAAGCCGCATGCCTGCTGGCGTTAGTTTAACCTTAGGTCCTGACGCCACTGGCGTCGGCTGGGTTTACGAATACGCACTGGTTGATCGCACGGGGAAGCATGATCTGGCGCAATTACGTTCATTGCAAGACTGGTTTTTGCGCTACCAACTGAAAACGGTCACTAATGTTGCCGAGATCGCACCCATTGGCGGCATGGTACGGCAATATCAGGTCATTGTTGACCCATTAAAACTGGTCGCTTATCAGATAACGCTGGATGAAGTGGTGCAGGCATTGCGTAATGCCAACAATGAGACCGGTGCTGCGGTGATTGAAAAAGCCCAGACCGATTTCATGGTGCGCGTCCATGGTTATTTGCAGCACCTCAGTGATTTTCAGGTGATCCCCCTGAAAACCACTAAAGATGGCATTGTAGTGCGTCTTCAGGACGTTGCCCGAATCGTGGTGGGGCCGCAATTGCGGGTTGGGGTGGCGGAACTGGATGGCCAGGGCGAAGTGGTGGGCGGGGTAGTGCTCTTACGTTCTGGCACGAATGCCATGTCAACCATTGCGGCTGTCAAGGAAAAATTAGCGCAACTGCAACAGGCATTGCCTGCCGGTGTACAGATCGTTACCACCTATGATCGTTCTGAACTGATTCAGCGGGCCATTGATAATTTAAGGCATAAGCTGATCGAGGAATTTATTGTGGTCGCCCTGGTGACGGTATTATTTCTTGGGCATTTACGATCCAGCCTGGTTGCCATTCTGTCTTTACCACTCGGGGTACTGATTGCCTTTATCATCATGAACCATGAGCACATCAATGCCAACATTATGTCGCTCGGCGGCATCGCCATTGCGATTGGTGCAATGATGGATGCGGCCATTGTCATGATTGAAAATGCTCACAAACACCTGGAAGCCTGGAGCAGTGAGCATCCGGATCAGACGTTAACTTCTGAGGAACGCTGGATCTTGATTACCGAGGCGGCCGCAGAAGTAGGCCCAGCACTTTTTTTTAGCTTGTTGATCATTACTTGTTCATTTTTGCCGGTATTCAGTTTGCAAGGACAGGAAGGCCGTCTGTTTTCACCACTGGCCTATACAAAAACCCTGGTTATGGCGGCTGCGGCTTTATTATCCATTACTCTGGTTCCGGTACTGATGGGTTTTTGGATACGCGGGAAAATTGCCCCGGAACAGGCCAATCCGCTTAACAGACTACTGATCCGTTTATATACACCTTTACTGGATTGGGTGCTGAAACATCCCTGGCCCACCATTGCCGGAGCGATACTGATTGCCGTGAGCGGACTATGGCCATTACAGCATACGGGGGGCGAATTCTTGCCGCCTTTAGACGAGGGGACGTTACTGTATATGCCTTCCGCCATTCCCGGGATGCCCGCTGAGCAAGCCGCAACACTGTTGCAGCAATCCAGCCGGCTGATTCGTTCTGTTCCCGAAGTGGAACATGTTTTTGGCAAAGCGGGAAGGGCAGACACCGCAACCGATCCAGCTCCGATGGAAATGTTTGAAACTACTATTACGTTTAAACCGCGCTCCCAATGGCGCAGCGGCATGACGCCGGAAAAAATTCGGGATGAACTGGATCGTCGTGTGCAGATTCCCGGGTTGACCAATCTGTGGGTGCCTCCGATCCGCAATCGTATCGACATGCTGTCGACAGGAATAAAGAGTCCTATTGGTATTAAAGTCAATGGTGCCGATCTGCAAGTGATCAATAATATTTCACAGCAGATTGCCGTCGTGGCGAAATCGGTGCCTGGTGTCAGCTCCGCTTTCGCAGAACGTCTGGAGGGGGGGCATTATGTGGATATCAGCATTGATAGGCAGAACGCCGGTCGCTACGGATTGAATATCTCAGATGTGCAGAACCTTATCCGTCAGGGGGTCGGCGGCGATGATATTGGGGAAACCATCGAGGGAGTGGAGCGCTATCCCATCAGTGTCCGTTACCCGCGATCCTGGCGGGATTCCCCGGAAAAACTGGCGCATATTGTATTCATGACCCCGCATGGGGAGCAGATTGAGTTAGGCGATGTGGCGAAAATTCGTCTGGTCGATGGCCCCCCTATGTTGCGCAGTGAAAATGCCTTACCGACCAACTGGGTTTATATTGATATTGCGCATAGGGATTTAGTCTCGGTAGTCAGTGATCTGAAAGCCAGTATTCAACAACAAATAGCGCTGCCAACCGGCGTTAGTCTTACCTATGCCGGTCAGTTTGAGTCACTCGCACAGGCGGAGGCCCGCTTACAAATTGTGGTTCCAATGACCTTGGGGATTATATTTTTACTACTCTATTTGACGTTTAAACGCATTGATGAAGCCCTTATCATTTTGTTTTCATTGCCATTAGCGTTATCCGGTGGGCTGTGGCTGATTTATCTGCTGGATTATAATTTTTCGGTGGCAGTGGCAGTCGGGTTTATTGCACTGGCCGGTGTGGCCGCTGAGTTTGGAGTTGTCATGATCCTTTATCTACGTCAGGCTATGCAAAAACATACGGTTCAGGGAAAACCGATAACCCGCCAACAATTGTATAGCGCAATTCACGAGGGGGCTGTACAACGGGTGCGTCCCAAAGCCATGACCGTGGCAGTCATTTGTGCCGGATTGGCACCAGTGATGCTGGGATCTGGCACTGGTTCTGAAATAATGCGTCGAATTGCAGCACCCATGGTCGGGGGCATGATTACGGCTCCCTTGTTATCAATGCTCTTGATTCCTGCAATTTTCTGGTTACGCCATTCTCCAGAAAATAGCAGCACAGCAAAAAGCGAATCACCAGAAAGATAATTTTAAGCTTTAAACAGATTTCTCACTGGATAGGAGAATTAGCGAGTCAGAAAAAACACATTGGAAAAAACGTACTGGTTAGGTAAGTCATGCAATTCACAATTTAAACTGAACAAGGAAAATGAAAATGAACCTTAAATCTCTTGCAATGGCCTCAATAGTCATTTGTAGCTTGGCTGTTACTGCACCTGCATTAGCGGATGATCAGTCAGCAATGGACTCATCAATGCCCATGAAAGACATGCCGATGAAGGACGGGAAAATGGTGATGCCTGCGGATCATCAGCGGTCAGACCTGAAGAAAGATAAGAAATGCTATGATAAACATGGAAAACTGATGGATAAGGCGGCGATGTCCAACGGGGTAAAATGTCGGCAGACCCATGGATATAAAATGACGCACAAAGAAAAAACCAGTCACACTGAAAAACCAGCCACGAGCACTGGCACAGCGGATTCTGGTGCGTCGAAGTAAGCCAGTAACAACACAAGAATCTACTGGTGCCTGCGGTAGATTCCTGATTTAACGAATAAGTGCCGAGGCCAGTTCATCCTGAGGGCATTTTAATCAAATTTTCTGTATACCCTAAAAATCCATCCACATTGAATGGTCGCTATATGTCAGTATTTTTTCGTGGCATCAGGCCTGAGAGTATACTATCAATTTAACATAATATACATTATGCGAACCTTTGTGACGGTTTGAGTGGAAACATCCGGCTTGGGAAAAATTCTTTGGATTTACCCTCAAACAAACTTGGAAAGACGATAGCATGATATATAATCAAGATGATGGCATGAGTTTTGCGTCATGTACGTCAGTCATTTATTTGATCGCAGACTAAAACAGACAGCACCACTATGAAACCAACACTACAGTTACAGATTGGGCAGCACCTGACGATGACGCCCCAGTTGCAACAGGCTATTCGTTTGCTGCAACTGTCAACGCTGGAACTGCAGCAGGAAATTCAGGAAACGATTGATTCCAATCCATTGCTGGAAGTCGTTGATGAAAATAATGATTCTCCTAATGGCGCTGATGTGTCGGCTTCCCTGTCCGATATTGAGGCGTCCTCAGCGGATCAGCCCATGGATATTCAGGTAAATGAATCCATTCCTGAACAATTGCCCGTTGATTCGCTCTGGGAAGATGTATTTAGCGGTACCTCTACCACGGGCCTTGGTAGTTCGTCGGAGGACGAAGATAATCTGCTGGAAACGCGAAATGCGGCGGCTCATACACTGCACGATGATCTGGTTTGGCAACTCAACTTAACGCCATTTAGTCCATTGGATCGCCTGATTGCAGACATCATCATTGAAGCCATTGATGACCGGGGTTATCTGCGCGTCAGTCTGGATGATATACGTTCAGGACTGCCTGCCAATGAAGATGGTTCGCCCATTGAAGATGCAGAAATTGAAGCGGTATTGCATCGGATTCAGCAGTTTGATCCTCCGGGGGTGGCTGCCCGGGATTTAGGGGAATGTCTGTTGATCCAGATCAATCAATGGGAGGAAGATAATCCATTACGGCCGTTGGCACAGGAGTTGGTGCGTCACCATCTGGACATTCTGGCGCAACACGATTATCCGGCGTTGATCAAACGCATGAAGATTAATGAATCTGAACTTAAATCAGTGGTTCAGGCCATTCAGACGCTGAATCCCAGTCCAGGAGCCGGCATTGAATATAGTCAGGACAATGACTACGTTACTCCTGATGTCATCGTTTCTAAAAAAAACAAACGCTGGACCGTTGAATTAAATCCGGAAATAGCTCCACGACTGCGCATTAACACCAGTTACTCTGCCATGATTCGTCGGGCCGACTCCAGCAGTGATAATAATTTTCTGAAAAACAGCCTGCAGGAAGCGCGGTGGTTTATCAAAAGCCTGCAAAGCCGACATGAAACCTTGCTGAAGGTGGCCCATTGTATCGTTGAGCATCAACGAGGGTTTCTGGAATCCGGACCTGAAGGCATGAAGCCCTTGGTGTTGCGAGATATTGCCGAAGAAGTGGGGATGCACGAGTCCACAATTTCCCGGGTAACTACCCAGAAATTCATGTTGACCCCACGTGGGTTGTATGAACTGAAATTCTTTTTTTCCAGTCACGTATCTACCAACACTGGTGGTGAATGTTCAAGTACGGCTATCCGGGCAATGATTCGGACGCTGGTTGCCCAGGAAGACCGACGTAAACCGCTCAGTGATAACAAGATTGCTGATTTACTGGAGACCCGTGGTATATCGGTGGCACGACGTACCATTGCCAAATACCGGGAATCTCTTAATATTGCACCATCCAGTGAACGTAAGCGTCTGCTATAATTCATTATAGTGACATGCAGCACATCGTGGCCTCTGATGACATGCCATGATTATTTCGTGATCCCGTCCGGGATCCCCCTACAACACGAGGTAAGGTCTATGCAAATGACAATTAGTGGGCATCATGTGGAACTCACCCAGGCACTTAAGGAATATGTTGCAGAGAAACTGGGTCGTGTCGAACGTCATTTTGACCAGATCACCAGTTTGCAAGTCATTTTAAGCATTGACAAGCTGGTGCAGAAAGCGGAAGCCACCTTGCGTGCCGCCGGTACTGAGATTTTTGCTATCGCAGAATCCGGAGATATGTATGCGGCGATTGATGAATTAACCGACAAACTGGATCGACAGATCAAGCGTCACAAAGAAAAACTGCAGCGTCACTAACCTGCGACTGGTTACTTTCTCTACGCAGAGACTGAACGGCTTGCTTCTAGCACAAGTCTCTGCTGTTTCCACAAACCTCGCATGAAAATTATAATAATATCGGCCTACCAGAAGTTAACGTATTATTTAATAATAGAATCCTGCTGTTTTTGCGAGAAAATGTTGCGAGAAATTCATGAGATTGATTATTGTCAGCGGCCGCTCCGGCTCCGGTAAAACCTCAGCCCTGCATGTGCTTGAAGATCTCGATTTTTATTGTGTAGATAATCTGCCCGTTACGCTGTTGCCCGAATTAACCCGTACACTGGCCGCCGACCTTCCTGATACGCAAAATATTGCTGTTGGCATAGACGCACGTAATCTGCCCAATGATCTGCATCATATTGGCGGAATACTAAAAAAAATCAGAGAACAAGGGATTAGTGTTGAAGTGATTTATCTGGATGCCCGCAATGAAGTGTTGATCCAGCGTTTCCATTCCACCCGCCGTAAACACCCCCTGAGCAGCCCGACGCATTCCTTGCATGAGGCCATTGCTCACGAATCAGAACTACTGGACCGCATCAACCTGCATGCCACCCTTCGCCTAGATACTTCTTCCTACAATATTCATGAACTGCGTGAAGAATTCCGTCGACGCATTAATGCCCTTGAAACAGGTTCCATGGCATTGCTGTTTGAGTCATTTGCCTATAAACAAGGGGTTCCCGTGGATGCTGATTTTGTTTTTGATGTACGATGTTTGCCAAACCCCCACTGGCAAATCGAACTACGAGAACAATCCGGACTGGATACCGGGGTCATTGAATTTCTCAATCATCAAACCGCCGTTCAGGAATACATGCAGGATTTGTGTGGTTTTCTGGAAAAATGGATCAAGGCATTTGATACCGGTGATCGCAGTTATCTGACCGTTGCCATCGGATGTACTGGCGGTCAGCACCGTTCTGTATTTATTTCTGAACAACTGGCTGAACATTTTCGTCTTCTCGGTTATCATCTGATACAGGTCAGGCATCGAGAACTTTCCCGGGTGTTTTAATGTACTTGCTTTAATTCTGGTCAATCTGTTTATGTATGGGTCAATCTGTTTATGAAAGAAGTCACAATCACCATAATCAATAAACTCGGACTTCATGCACGTGCGGCTTCTAAACTTGTCAGTATCAGTAATCGTTTCGAGGCAACACTGGAATTGGGACGCGCAGGCAAATTCGTGGACGCAAAAAATATCATTGCCCTCCTCCTCTCCTCCGCTTCTAAAGGAACACAAGTAACGCTACGAGCGAATGGCTCTGATGAAGAAGATGCACTGGATGCAGTCTGTGCGTTGATCAATAACCGGTTTGATGAACCCGAGTGAATCTTTTTCATGCGACCCAAGTGGAATACAGCACGTCCTGATGACGAACCCTACAACCCCCGGCCCAGTAAAACCCGCCGCAAACAGACAATGGATCGGCATCAACAACTGGGAGAACTGTTGCTGCGACTTAAACCCGCACACTGGGCTGCCCTGCCCGTTCTGGAAAGCCTGTTAGCCGCTTTGCGGGAAGATGCACGCATCCATGCACAAGAAGCAAAGCGCCGCCATCATCAGTATATTGGCAAACTGATGCGGCAACAGGATCTGGATGCCTTACTGGATCACTTGGAGACCGTGTTACCGCCACCTGCCAAAATGACGCCATTGGCAACCACCATACAACGATTGTTGCAAGAAGGAGAGAAAGCGGTTCAGGAAACGGTGCAACGTTTGCCAGGGTGTGATCGAAGTTATCTGAGGGAACTGGTTGAGAGTATCCAGGAGGCAGACGCCCAGTCACTCAGCGACGAATCAGCGGAAGCCCAACATCAACTACAGCTTTATTTACGGGAAATGCAGCTTATCCAGCGTTTCTAAGTGGTATGACAAAGCTGAGATTAAAGTGAAAGCTGCCGGACTGAGAAAAAGCCGCCAGAGAGAAAACGAAGTATGGGTTCTATAGATACGCTTTCAATTACAGGATTCAAGTCCATCAGGAAGTTGGATCGTCTGCAATTGCGTAGCCTCAATGTGTTGATTGGTGCAAACGGCGTCGGAAAAAGTAATTTTGTTTCTTACTTTCGCATGCTTAATGAACTCATTGAAGGTCGTCTTCAGGTATGGGCATCTAAGCAAGGTGGCGCAGATAGAATTCTCACGTTTGGAGTTAAAGAAACAAGTACCATTGAATCTTCCATTCGATTTGCTTCTAATGGTTACGATTTTATGCTGGAACCAACATCTGATGATGGATTTACATTTTCTCCAGAGATGCTTTATTTCGATGGCCCCATTTATGGTGTGACACGACCTCGCTTAGGGAGTGGGCATAATGAATCACATCTGAAGAAAGAAATGAATGGAGGTAATTCTGAAAAGATAGCTACGTATTGCTATAATGCCATTTCACAATGGAAGGTATTCCATTTTCATGATACCAGCGATACGGCTGGCGTGAGGCGCTTGGGTGCTTTACACGACAATTCCTACCTTAGACCGGATGCCTCCAACCTCGCCGCATTTTTATACTCGCTAAAAGAGAGCGAAAGCAAAACCTGTTATGAGCAAATCGTCAAAACTGTACGATTGGCCATTCCTTTTTTTGATGACTTTGTGCTTAGACCTCAGAAGCTCCCCACGGAAGAAGAGCAAATCCGGCTGCTGTGGAAGCAAAAAGACAGTGACTATGCGCTGTGGCCGAGTCAACTATCGGATGGTTCTATCCGGTTTATCTGCCTGGTTACCGCATTGCTTCAGCCCAAGCCACCATCAACCATCATCATTGATGAACCTGAACTGGGCTTGCACCCTTTCGCCATTGCACTTTTGGCAGGCTTATTGCGATCTTCCTCCATGCGCATGCAAGTCATCGTCTCTACCCAATCCGCACCTCTTGTCGATGAGTTTTCTTTTGATGATTTAATCGTCGTAGAACGTGAACAAGGGGCGACGGTGTTTAAGCGATTGGATGAAAAAGACTTCACGGATTGGTTAGATGACTACACCGTTAGTGAGTTGTGGCAAAAAAATATTTTGGGTGGGAGACCACGCAATTGATTCGAGTACACGTGATCTGCGAAGGCCAGACGGAAGAGATGTTCGTTAATGCGGTGATGGCAGACACATTCAGATCAAATGAAATTTACCTGTTTCCGTCATTACTGGGCAAGCCGAGGCACAAAGGTGGCAATTTTAAGTTTCAACGAGTGCTGCATGATGTTAAATACCGGTTGCTGGACGACACGCAGGCCTATTGCACAACGTTCTTTGACTTTTACGGGTTACCTGAAGAATTTCCTGGTAAAGCAGAGGCATTGGCACTCCCGAACATCGAAGATAAGCGGCGCATGGTTGAAGAAAAGCTCGTTGAGCAATTGACGTCTTCTATTGGCGAAAACGCAATGCGCCGGTTTATTCCTTATGTGCAACTGTATGAATTTGAAGGGTTGCTGTTTAGCAAGCCAGAATCGATTGCCGCAGAAATAGGTAAAATCGGCTTAACATCTCAGTTTGAGCAAATTCGTAATGATTTCGCCTCTCCTGAGCATATCAATGACAGTAGAGCGACAGCGCCAAGTAGGCGTATAAAGGGCTTGTTTGACCAATATGACAAAATTATTCACGGCTCCTTAGTCGCATTAGACATTGGAATCTCCACAATGCGCAATGAATGTCATTTATTTAATGACTGGGTTGGGAGGCTTTTGGCATTGGAACATGTCTTGCCTAATGTACGCAACCATTGTTGAACTTTCATCTGTTGAGCTTTCAGTCAGTGACCATACCATTACTCTAAATGAGCTGCGGTGTAAACTCCGTCAGCCGATCCGAGGTACTACGCAAGTTAATACTCAGCTGCGATGCAATGCCTTTGAGAATTTTAATTCCAGTCTCAGGATGCATTTTCAACACCATATCAAAACCTTTACGCGTCATCACCACCATGGATGCCGTTGTTTTGGCTTTAACTGTTGCTGAGCGGGTTAACTGGTCAATTAAACTCATTTCACCCAATGAACTGCCTTTTCCTAAAGTGGTAATGACAACCACCTGCCCCTGTCGATTGAGCTTGGATACTTCCAGTACCCCGCTGGCCACAAAACAGACAAAATCTCCTTTGTCGCCTTCTTTAAATACCAGTTCGCCAGCAGCAACACGATTAAAAAACATGAATTTTTCCAGAGCGATCCGCTCTGCGGCATCAAAACCAGAAAAAATTGGCACATCGGCCAAATAATCTGAAATTCGTGTTGACATACAGTTTCTCGACTTTGATTCCCAAAAGAAAAAAATCACACACCAAGGAAGAAATTCCTGTTGCCACCTAGCGGGGCTTCGGAGGCGCACCTGCTATAAATAAAAATAGCACAAACGTCTGGTTATGGTGAAGTGCAGAATACAGAGGGAACACTGGTGAGGAGTTAAGTGCCAACGGTCTGAAGTGTATATTTGCCTTTATATCCGTGCACCACTTCCACTATCCCGATACTACCGCACATTCATTAAAAAGTGAACTACTCTGGCCAGAAGGTTTTAAGATTCTATCGGTTAAATTACAATATCCTATTGAACTATAAGCTATATTTATTGCAAACATCCCACTCCGCCGAAACTGGCGACAGGGTTCTGATCCATGTTGAAAATAAAGAGAAATACAGTATCCATTCAGGCTAAAGCAGCCGTCGCTGCGCAGCAATAGGCATTTTCTGACGGCAGATCTGTACCTGTCCAAAATCAAGTTCTACTGTTGCTAATTGATAACCAGAAGACGACTCCCCGTCTCCCAAATCAAGCCATATTTCCCCCCAGGGAGAGACCGCCAGACTATGTCCCCAGGTCTCCCGTCCTGCATAGGGAGAACCGGCCTGATTAGCGGCAATTACTATACTCTGGGTCTCAATTGCTCGGGCTCGTACCAGTGTATTCCAATGCGCTGCACCGGTTAAGCGCGTAAACGCAGAGGGAATAGTGATCCACTCTGCCCCTTCTTGCACTAGGCGGATATAAAGCTCCGGAAAGCGCAGATCATAACAGACGGATAACCCCAAAATCCCCCAAGGGGTGGTAATAACGCACACCTCAGTTCCAGGTTCAATCCGTTCTGATTCTCGATAGATTCCGGTAAAATCATTGAGCGCCACGTCGAACATATGGATTTTATCATAACGCCCGACGATTTTTCCTGCCGCATCCACTACAAAGCAAGCGGCACGTACCCTCCCCCCAGGGACACTGACTCCATCCGGTCGAGTCGGCCACGGCAGGGTACCTGCAATCAGCCAGAGTTCTGTTTGTGCAGCGGCTATCTGCAGTTGCTGCAAGAACCACTGGGCTTGTTCTACCACGGCCTGTGGGCCATCGGGGTGCATGGCCATGACATTTTCAGGTAACGCTACCACGTGCGCTCCCTGTTGCTGCGCCATGCGCATGCCATCTACGACATTATGGAGATTTTTTCTTACATCGGGCCCGCTACACAGCTGTAATATTGCGCATCGCATCACAGAAATCTCATTGATGAGTTTAAACCGTCCAGTGATTGGTTTCTTGCCCTTAAGGTTACACAATCAGTTCAATCAATGACTCATTGACCCGACCGAGCAGCGAAACCAGTTTTTTCCGTACCATGCCACGCAAGGTCTCCAATAAGGCCTTAGCAGTCTGTTTTTTGAAAGTCAGTGTCTGCATGGCCAAGCGTTGTCCATCCGGCTCCAGTAGGAAAGCACCGGTTTCTACAAAAGCCAGAATTGTTTCCTTCGCAGTGCACTGATCGACCTGACAGCACTCAACGATTCGCTCCAGCAGATCAATTAGATTCATGGCATCAATAGAGACTTCCTCCGCACAGAGCCACTGAGCCACTTTATGAAGAATAATCAGTGAGGGTAATTTAAGTACCGGTGCCCGGACACCTAACAAGGTGCGGTAATTGTCTAGCGAATGTTCCATCTGGTGATCAGCGGGAATGGTGGTCATGACTTCAAAGCCACTGAGTCGCACACCGGCAGCAACAATCCGGTAGTCGCTTGGGGCATGATACATCAATTGCAGTTTTGTTCCATGCAGCACATAGCGGAGAAAATCAACCAGACGTATATGTCCGGCTTTTGTGTAGCTAAAATCCCGGATGCCTATGCTTAAGGCTTGGGAAATAATTGATATATTCATCCCGGTGCCATGCAACAGTTCACGGCTTTCAGGAAATGCGCCAATCTGTTCCATGATATCGCGTGCGCATTTCAGGTAATCCTCAGGTGTTTCACTGTCTTTTTGCTTGACCCGGCTTTCTAGCTTTTTCAGGATCGGGTCTGTATGTTTGATCAACGGCGTCGATATCACTGTATCGGGTTGAGAGATCCAGATAAACCGGTCGCACACCGCCTCAAACACCTTGTTGGTGGTGTACCGATAAGCACAACCCACTACTGACCTGCCGTATTCATGCAGTTTTTTGGCTAACGCTGAAAAACCACCATCACCTGACACAATCACAAAAACATCGATCGTCGGCCGGGAAAATGCAACGTCAATGGCATCAATTGCCAATTGAATGTCCGAGGCATTTTTTTGTGTACCTCTGCCGAAACCAAACATTTGTACTGGGTCAATGCCCAGTTCCACAATATCCCCGCGCATCACACTTAAGCGGGCATCACTCCAGTTGGCATAGGCGCGCTGAATGGCGATGCCCTCCACTATATCAATTTTGCAAATAGATTCATGAATATCCTTGAGGGAAAATTCAGAGATATCCTCCATCCGCGTGCCGTAACCACCGATCAGGTTCTCTATGTCATAAAAAATTGCAGTTGTAAATTTCATAGTAAGGGGATTGTCGAATAGCGTCTGAGTGTTATTGGGTGATTTGTTCTGAGTTTAGTGCAATATATGGCTTTTCCCAAAAACAGTCCAAAAAAAAGGGTCCAGTCGGACCCTAAACAACACACCACAGCACTGATCAAGAGAAAAAAGAGAAAAAAGAGAAAAAACCTGAAATTACCGCTCCCAACACTGACTGTATCATGGCATCCACCAAGGGTTCAGGTCTGTTTCAGTTATGTGGCAGGATTGTTGCTTTGCGTTAACGGCCGTTCCTGGATTGAACTTGATAAACGTACCGGCCAGCGCAAGAAAAAGGCAGCCCCCCCCAGTGAATCTGATTCGCCAACAGTAATACTGCCCTCATGCCAGTGGACAATTTTCTGGACGATTGACAACCCCAAGCCATAACCTCCAGAGGCCCGTGTACGGCTGTCATCAAGACGGGCAAACGCCTCAAAAATACGTTCACGTTCTACTTCCGGAATTCCCGGACCATCATCTTCGACACGCAGCCAATGGCTATGGCCATTTTGTCCACAGCTTAACAGCACTTGGGAGTGTGCATAACGTATTGCATTGCCGACAAGATTCTGCACGGCGCGATGAATGTAACGTTCTTCAGCCATCACTTCTTTCATGTGGGGCTGCACATTGACATCAATTCGAATTCCTGTTCGCAATACATTGGTTTCTTGAACAATTCTCTGAAATAGCTGCGGCAGTGAGAATGCTGATATTTTCAGGCGAGGATGTTCTTCCTCCAATCTGGCATAGGTGAGGATTTCATCAACCAGACTGTTAAGTTCTTCAATATCGCTATCAATACCTTGCCATTGTTGTTCCCGTTCTGTTGCTGAATCTGTACTGGCCAACATTTCCACACCAAAGCGAATACGCGCCACCGGGGTACGCAATTCATGCGATACCGCCCGCAACATTTCCCGTTGAGCACCGATAAGCCGTTGCGTATGTTCAGCCATGCTGTTAAATACCCGGGCAAGTTGGCCTACCTCATCCATCCCATCCACGTCGGCCCGTGCGGCCAGATCACCAGATCGCAGTTTACGCACCGCCAGTTCCATTCGGCGAATGCGACGCTCCAATGGCCGTACCAATAAATAAGCACCCAGACTGATCTCCAGAATAGCCACGATTCCCGATACGATAATCAGGCGTATTGGCATCCAGTTGAACAGGTACAGCGGCCCCAGCACCAACACACCGGATCGGTGCGGTATAGGAGCCATGATGCGTACTGAGGAGGTATTCGGCCCATCTCCTTGTTTGAGGAGCATAATCACTTCATTGTGATCCAGACGTGATTTTTGTTCCAGATTCAGACGCAGTTGGTTATAGGGTTGAATCGTTACGGGAAAACTGAAATATTTTCCGAGTTCTTTGAACGTCTCCATATTCTGCGGCGGATTGGCATGTTGCCAGGCATCCAGAAATAACAGCGCCATGGCTTCACCCTGCTGTTCAGAGACCCGATTCATGCGGGTATGAACATACATCGTTGGGTGATTGGGGACGGCAATATAAATATCAGCAGAGGTGGGGTTAGTGTTCAGCCTTAAGATGGCATGTCCACTGTCCAGACGATGTTGTTCCATCCAGCTAAATTGCAAGATTCGCCCAGAAACCAGATCCAGGGGCAGATCCAAAAGGTGGCTGACATCAAGCATCCAGTGCTGTAACTCAAGGCCCTGACGATTGGCAATCCCTACTGCAATCAGCCGAAAAAAGCCGGTAGCAACACCTTCCCGGTATTGCTGGGCTCGCCATACATTGAACTCCTGTAATGCCAGCCAGGTCGTTGAACTGACAAAAATGATCAGCAATAACATACCTGCATAAAGCTTCAGGAAGAGACTGACTGAATGCCTTCCTGAAGTCGTAGAAGCGGCGTTTAATGATTCAGGCATGGCCTGGGTATTCTTTTACAAAAAGATAGCCTTTGGTTCGTACCGTCTTGATCCGCCGAGGATTATCAGGATCATCACCAATTTTTGGACGAATGCGGGAAATGCGCACATCAATGGAACGATCCTGGCCATCGTATTCAATACCGCGCAAATTTGTAAAAATATCTTCGCGTGACAGGATCGTGCCGGCATGGGATGCCAACAGCCATAACAGGTCATATTCGGCACTGGTAAAATCAACCAGTTCACCCGCAAGGGTGACTGAACGAGCGCCGTTATCAATGATCAGCGGGCCAAACTCCAGACGCTGCGACACGGGTTCTTCGTCGGTCGTGCCTTCTACACGCCGAAGTAACGCACGGATTCTGGCGAGCAATACCCGCGGTTGCACCGGTTTGCCCACATAATCATCTGCCCCCATTTCAAGGCCCAGTACCTGATCCATATCCTCACTACGGGCCGTCAACATCAGAATAGGATGGGTAAAATGCTGCGCCCGCACTTCACGACAGACAGTCAGACCATCACAACCCGGGAGCATGACATCCAGTACCACCAGATCGGGCTGTTCCTGCACAATACGGCGAATCGCCTGTGGTCCGTCCGCTTCCATCAATACTGTAAAACCATTCCGCTGCAAATATTCCTGGGTTAATGCAGCCAGCCGTTGATCATCTTCCACAATCATAATTCGCAACTGTCTTTCTTTTTCAGACATTCTTGGTGTTCTCCCTCAAGTGCAGGCCTAATGGTATTCCAAGTCAGCCTGATAGCAAGTCTGGCTTGTGTTATTTTTTGCAAACTATTGCAAACAAATGCCGGTATTACCGGTATTGCAATCAGCGAGCCGTCGCTTCCGGGATAAAATTTTTTACTTTTTCCGAGTCTGATTTATGCAGCACCAAGGTCATGAGCAATACGGAATTTTTTATGGCTTTGAGTGAATGATTATCACAGGCTGATAGAAAAGTCATTTCAGATTCACGCAGGCGAACCGTCTGGCCGCAGGCCAACAACTCAATCAAGCCTTCAACACATTGCAATGTCACCGCACCGTGCAAGCGATGTTCCCGCATTTCCTGACCGGCGGGCAACACAAAACGCATGACTTCCATATCCGGCGTACGAATCAACACTCGGGAAAAAAATTCGGTGTATTGTTCCCCGGTAGGATGAATATTAAACACATCTGTATGTTCTGGGCGCAAAAGAGCCATGACATTATTCTCACAATCAGGTCTATACTATTAACCAGTATAGTATGGTTCTAACCACTTCATGAAATCACTGCGAGCGCATAACCGTTTTATTCAACAGTGCTGCCGGACGCTGTTTATTGTTTTTTTAAATTTTCCCTTGCTTACTTCGGCGGCGCATCTTGGTAAAGTGATTCCTGCCCATAGCTACGCTGGAAAATTTGACCGTTTTTTTATTCAGAAAATGAACAGGGGCTGGACTCGTTCGGCACTGGTACGCATGATTGGTACTCCCGGTTTTGAAATACGCCAGAATCATTACCACTGGGATGGCTTGGATAACAGTTATCTGAATGTTGATGTGATGCATGATCTTATCATCCACGCCTCCTTGCTCACCCCTGAAGGGGAATTGCTTGAGCTGAATAAACCATGAGTTGGCATGAGGCCCTGAAAATGCTGGTCGGCCTGATTGTCATTATTGATCCACTGTTGAATCTGCCAACGTTCATCACTCTGACCGAGCACCTCAATGGGGAAGAACGATTGCGCTGTATTCACCGGGCATCACTCACCCTGGGTATTGTGCTAACTATTTCCGTCTTTCTTGGGCAACAGATTCTTGATGTATTGGCCATCAGCATTCCTTCCTTTCGCATTGCCGGTGGGTTGTTGATCATGCTGATGGCTTTGTCCATGATGCATGCCCGACAAAGCGAAACCCAGACCACACTGGAAGAATCTGCTGACGCCTTGAATAAAGAAGATGTCTCGGTGGTTCCCTTAGGCATACCCCTGCTGGCAGGTCCTGGTGCCATCAGTACAGTGATTATTGATTCCCGTCAGTCTGTGGAAGTCAGCCTCATCGTGTTTGCCGAAATCTGGTTGGTGGCAGGAATGGTTTATGTGCTCCTGCATTTTGCGCAACCGATTCGTAATGCCTTAGGTACAGTAGGCATTAACATCGCCACCCGCCTGATGGGATTGATGCTGGCGGCTATTGCTGTGGAATTTGTGGTCGGTGGTTTACGCATCATGCTCCCGGGGCTCGCTGGTTGACAGGGGCAACCGGATAATAAATTCTGCACCGCCCTCACGGCGATTACTGGCGCATATGCTCCCACCGTGCTGGTGCACCAGCGTACGTACCACCGCCAGCCCCAGACCGGTCCCCCCCGTTGATCGGGAACGAGAATGATCGGTGCGAAAAAACGGGTCAAAAATACGTTCCAGTACGGTTTCTGAAATACCTGGCCCTGCATCAGCGACGCGTAGTATTGCTTCTTCAGCGACATGTTCAACGCTGATCTCCAGCACCTGCCCTGCAGATGCGTAGCGGATGACATTTTCTACCAGATTCGTAAGCACCTGACGCATTCGGTCCGGATCAATCCAGACCCGTACCGATTGACCACTTAACTGTAATTTAACGCCTGCTTCGCGAAGCCGATCACTATATACGGGTAAACATTCATGGAGAAATTCCATAAAATCCATTGGAATACGATGTAAACTTAAACGGTTTCCTTCACCAAGAGTTACGGTTTGCACATCTTCGACCAGACGAACCAGATGTTCTGTATGTGTCAATAATTTCTGTAATTCATTGAAGGATACCGGAATAACTCCATCACACAAGGCATGTAGACGACCACGTAATATCGTCAATGGCGTGCGCAATTCATGAGAAATACCGGCGATGGTGTCTTTACGTTCATACTCCAGTCGTTCGAGATGTTCCGCCATCCGGTTAAAATTCGTCTGCAACCCCAAGATGGCACTGGAGGTTGCCCGGATTGCCCGCACCCCATAATCTCCTTCTGCAATACGTAATGCCGCTTCACTTAAGGAGCGCATCGGTGCCATGAAAGTACGGCGGGCGTACAGCCCCACCCCGCTACCCACCACGACACCACCCAGACCGATGCCACCAACGAATAACCAGTCCAACTGCAGTAAATTGTCCGGCCATTGATAATTCATACGGATGATTTGTGCTTCTTCTGAATGTTCCAGACCATGTTGCTGCAAGTAAACGTATTGCCGTTGCAATTCATAGGGCAAGCGGTTAAAAAAAGCCTGTTGGCGTTTAGCCTGCCACTGCAACTGCACAGCACACAACACCGTCATACTGCAATAAAACAAAAACGTTGCCAACAGACCAATACGTAAGGACCCCGAATTCATTGCCCCTGCCATAAGCGATAGCCCACTCCACGTACAGTTTCAATCATGTCAGCACATCCCGCCTCAGTCAGTTTTTTGCGCAGTTTGCTTAAGTGCGAATCAATAACCCGATCCAGGGCATCACTTTCGGGCAAACAGGCATCAATTAACTCAAAACGACTAAAACAACGCTCAGGTTGACGTGCCAGAAACTCCAGCAGACGAAATTCAGTCAGTGTTAACGCCAGTTCACTGGAGTTGTCACCATGTTCAACCGTCACCCGATGTCGTGACACGTCGATCAGCAAATTGGCAACCTTTAGTAGCGAAGCCTCTTTGGTCTGTTGTTGATAGATTCCTGAAGTACGTCGCAACACCGCATGCACCCGAGCTACTACTTCAGCCGGATTAAATGGCTTACTGATATAATCATCAGCCCCCAGGCGCAGACTCACCAGTTTATTGATGTCATCTGTCAGCGCCGTCAGCATGATGACCGGTACCGGAGATTCTGCCCGTAATGTTTGCAGAATATCAATGCCATTTTGCCCGGGAAGTCGGATATCGAGTAATACCAAATCCGGTTTCACCCGCCGGAACAACTCCATTGCTCGACGTCCGTCTGTCGCATGTGCACAGTTAAACCCATCATTCTGCAGATACAGCTGCAGAATGTCTGCAATTTCTATCTCATCCTCTACTAACAGAATACTCTGGTTTTTTTGCACCATATACCGTCGTCCTGATTACGCAAATCCTGTACTGCTTCGAAGTATTCACTAAAATTCCGAGGAAACCAGTCAGGTAGCATAACACATCCCGAACAAGGTCATAGCGGTTTGGAAATGCCGTGTTTCAGGTCGTGTGTCTTGCACAAATCTGGGTTAGAACCGGATAACCATCAGGATGAGAAAAAACCGGAATCGGGAAGCGTAATGCAATAAAACACTACACTTCCCAGACCGTTGTATCAAGAACCACCTCGACTATTCCATTCCTGGATTGTCAGGCCTGAGGCTTCCTGCATGGTCCGACGCATAGAAGTTTTGGGGTTTTTAAGCGCAACTACCCGCATTGACTGCGGATCTTCAGTATTCCAGCAGGCCACCAGACGACCATCACTGGTTCTTTTCCACCGCACATGAACCATGATACACCTCCCGGGCCATTTTCCCCAGTTGAGAAAATACGATAGTGGTGCTCCATTTTTTATTCTAAAACTAAATTTTTCAGATGCAATACAATTGTCATATTTCTTCAAACTTCGTCACAAAATCCTAAGGAAAACTGCTCCCCAGCACTCTCAAGGATTAGTTCCTGACGTCCTGTAGGCAGATGCTGCACGGGGATTGCCCAATCCACCAGGTTATAAAAAACGTTTCGGCCTATCAGGGCATGCAAGTGTGCACGAACATGCACGTACGGGGATGGTTCCTGAGTCACAGGATCGGTATTGACCCACAACGCATGGGTAGCATCCAGCCTGAACGTATCGCCGGTGCTGGTTTCCATAAAGATTACCGGCATGGCGTCTTGCCATTGCTGATAGGCTTGGTTCACCAGCAATGGAGCGTCATCCACAAAAATACGTATTTTTTCCACGGGAGTGACCAGTACATAATCGCCATTTTCTTCTCTGCGTAAAATTCTGGCAAAGAGTTTAACCATGGCTTGGCGTTGAATAGGACTTCCCTGATACCACCAGGAACCATCCCGTTTAATTCGTAAATCCATGGCACCGCAACTGCCGGGATGCCAGAGATGCACGGGTGGAAAACCATCAGGATTTACTGCTTCGCCGTGTTGCAGTTGTTGTTCAAGGTCAGCAATGGTTTGATTTGACATATAGAGTCTCCCTGAGCTCTTTCACAACGTGTTCTGACTGCTCCTAAAAACTTGAGCAAAGTTGCTCATAGGATTTATCCGCACTTCGTTGACGCGGCT
>JAJXWR010000041.1 GCA_021781515.1 Pseudomonadota bacterium | reverse complement strand
ATGTGAGAGTAGGTCATCGCCAAACTTTATTCTAAAGCGCTGTCATTCCCTTGACGGCGCTTTTTTTTAACTGTAATTCTCGGTTGAAATTTTTGTTAGGGCTGATACACGACTTTCATACTGGTATCGACCAGTGATTTATCCAGATACCCGATAGTACCTGGAGCTGTCTTGATTAAGTCTTTCAGGTCTTCAGGAGAGACAATTTCACGTGGTATTTTTCCTGTGCCGGTAAATACCAGGCGTGACCAGTAGGCACGCATCTGGTTGGGAGATTTCCCCAGAACCGAGTCTTCAAACTGGGAACGAGCGGTGGCCATTTTCGATTTACTGGCATAGTTCACCGGGGAAGCCGGTGTCCCGTCAGGGAAAAATTCTGCCTTATCGAGAAATATCTGGGAGATGTCATTCTGGCTTAAATGCTGTACTGGATTATTGCTACTGACCACAACGACGATTGAATCCGCTGATGCCATGCCAGCACACAGTAAAAGCGATATTGCGATGGAGCAGGACGAAATTCCAAGGCGAATGTTCATAGCAGTTGCCTCCTAAAATACCCGGTCATAACTGATGCGAACCAGTTTGCCACTGCCTGTGGTGTAAAATTGTTCCCCCAGATCCTGATGCGTGTCGTACTGAAATTTGACATCGCTGGCGTCATCAATGTCGTAGCGCAACGCCAGTTTCCAGCCACCGTTGGGGAAAACTGGAATGGTGGATTGTGGTTGCTGATAAGTGTAGTGATCAAGAAATTTTGCGTAAGTGATGGTCGGTGTGAAACTTTTCCACCGGGCACCCCCTGTCACTGAATAGGTAGGCTCCAGCTCAGTGTACCCAGAGTTATTAAACGGATTACCAATGACCTGGTAATTGTTACGAATAAATTTTCCGTATTCAGAGGTCATGAATACGCTGTCAAAATCCATATTCAACGCCGCACCATAGGCATTCAGACGCTGCAGAAATGTTGTCGGTTGTCCGGACCAGTTGACCTGAGCCGTTAAATAATTGACATGCAAAGTCCAGAAATCTTTATTCAGTGTCCATGCCGACCCCAGGATGTTTTTCCAGCGCACAGAGGTTTGTTGCCAGTTGTCGATTAGTCCGGTGTACGGCGAGTTGTGAATATATTCAAATCCGGTATAAGCTTCCAGGCGTGAAGCGATGCCTTGCCATGACGATTTGTAGCTGGTACTCAGCCCATTGTAATTCGTGGCTTCATAGCCATAAACTTCTTCAGGAGGCACCACCCATGGATATGAAACCCCGACATCCTGGCTGGAAGAATAATAAAATAATGGAATACGCTGTCGTCCGGCATGGACATCCCAGTGAGCGGTGATCTGATGTGCAAAATAGAACCATTGGACGGCAGGCGTCATGATGCTTCCGCGAGAGGTGGCTTGTGCTGAAAAAGAGTTTTTGGCGTCAAAATTATAATCTGCTTGCAAGCCGCCAATCGAATCAGGGCGTAGTGTTAAGCGATTTTCGCTATACACCCCGGCGTTGGCCCAGTTAGAGACAAAACACGGGCAGGGAATCTTTGTCCCTTGGGCAAAAGTCGTCGTAGACGGATTGGGGACGCCATCGCCGCCGTAAAATTTGCCAGCCACCAGACTGACAAAACCTTGTAGTTTGAAGGCAGAATTGGCATCGCCGATAATATCGGCCCGACTGGGGTGCCCCCCGGCGCACATCAGCGTCAGAAGAAGCAAAGTGCTGGGCGTCTTATACAAAAAACTGCGCTCATGACGCATATCAAATACCTCCCTGGCGCTGATGCAATGCTCAGATACTGTCAGAACAATGGTGTTGTGTGGTGTTGTGTTGTGTTGTGTTGTGTGATGAAGCGTAGGTTGCTATTCAGAGAGTTCAAGCCGCATCCTGCCGCCACAGATTAATTCCGATTAAAGGTGGGTTAATGCGGCGATGATTGCGATTTTAGTTGCCAGTAGTGCCGGGTGATTTCTGCGGCCATGGTGTCATACGTTCGGTAATTGAGCATAAAAGTCCTTGCCTTTTCGGCAATAGCATGACGTTTTTCTGCATGTTCTAGATAGTATTGCAGTTTCTGGCGGAATTCTTCAATATTCCTAAAGGTGGCGATTTGTTCACCGTCTTGTAATAGTTCACTTTGTTCAATACAGGTATCGGTCAAGAGCAGTCGCCCTGTCGCCGGTACTTCAAAAAAACGTAAAGTCATCCCGCTACGTTCGGCAGTAGTTATAGGTCCCCACTGTGACAGATTGAGAACGATCTTGCATTGATTGTAAAAATTGTTTAGTTGATGAGATGGCAGGTGATTGCCTTGAATGGCCTGCCAGAATTTCAATTGTCCAAGGGCATGTTTGCGCCAGCGAGGCCCATAAATGCCCACCTTATAGCCACTATGGATGGCTTCTGCAATATAGTGTTGGCGTACCGCTGACCAGGCACCGACAAATCCCAGATCAAAATGGGCACTAACAGGTGCTTTATAAAAAAAATTTGGATCCACGGCATGTGGTAGGTAAGAGGCGGAAAAATTCTCTGATGTTGCCTGTTGTGACAGTGTACGGTTAATAAAGAAATAATGATCGAACCAGGGTAATTCAGGTCGTATTTCCTGATATCGGTTATCGCCTTCTACCCACCAGGCCATCCGCATTGGTGCGGCATGAATGGATTCTTTAGTTAGTTCGGGGCCGCGGATAACGAAAAGGAGATCAGGCTTAAACTGATCAATGAGGCTTTTCAATTGCTGACTACGGAAATTGCGATGGGTCAGGGGATGATCCTGAAAATAATTGACTGATTTTGGCAATAACCTGAGATTATGCGCCAGTTTATTGATCCGATGAAATATGAACCGATCCATCCACGTGTTGTGCTGGCCGGTTTCGAAATAGATAACGTCAACTCCACGCCGCTCAAAGGCGCTTCCAAGATAGTGCATTAACGGTGCAACAGAACCATCGTGGCTTAATATGATTTTTTTCATGGTTTCACAACGTTATAACTTCCTCGAAGCGAAAAGATTAATTTAGACTGATACAGTGAATTTTGCTGGATCAACAGGCTGTTTGTCTATGGAAAATCATACGACGGGTGATAGACTGCGTGCAGTGTGTTGATCAACAGTGCTGAAAAGGTGCATTGGCTTCAATGCATTGCTGTTTACTGATTAGTGGATCATGCGGATGCGAATTCTGGTTTCCTATTTTTTTGATGAACAGTATATTCCTCTGGGATTTTCGCTGCTGGAAGGCTTGAGGCAGTTAGGCCATGAAGTCCACGGCTTCGATTGTACGCCGGAGCATTGGTTATGGCGTTGGCTATTGAAACCGTTACACAGTGCAGGGCGACGTCTGCGACTCAGTGATCAGTTGGCCATACAGGGGCCTTTCGGACGGCAGGGGTATAAACGCCATCTATTGTTTGCTGAACTTCAGGTGTTTCGCCCCGAAGTCTTGATTGTGTTGCGGGCGCGGGATTATCTGCGAATTGAGGATATGCAACGGATTAAATCTGAATTTGGGGTTCGGCATACGATAGGCTGGAACGTTGAAGGGCCCAATGTGCCTTTTGCAATCGACCAGGAAGCCTTGCTGTATGATGACTATTATTCCATGCACCAGTGTGGCGTACACAGTTCGCAAGTACAACGGTTGCCGGTGTGTGCTGTGGATTCCCGTCGCTATTATTGCACTGAACGGCAGTTCTCCCAGCGGTTAATGCAGCCGGTGCTGGTTTCTGGGTGGAATGCTCGAAGACAGCAATGGTTGAGTGCGTTGATTGATGCTGGCGTGCCTATTTATGGATCGAAGGAATGGGTACGACATAATGCAGATAATGCTCAAGCGTTACCCTATATACATCCGGAAGGTTGTTGGGGGGAGGCGCTGACTCGGCTCTATAACCGGGTCAGTATAGGGTTGAACATTCAGGGGTGGGATCCGCAACTGGATGGGTGTTGTAACCTGCGGGTTTTTGATATTCCTGCCTGTGGAGCACTGCTGCTGGCGGAGTACAGTGAGGAATTGGCTGAATATTTCTCTCTGGGTGCAGAGGCGGACAGCTTTCGTTGTCCGGAGGAACTGATCGACAAAGTCAATTATTACCAACGTCATCAAGACGTTATGGAACGTATGGCAAGGGCAGGATTCAGCCGGGTTCAGCGTCTGCCTACCTATGCAGACCGGGCACGACAGCTGTTGGCCGGTTATGACCACCCGCCTGACTGATTTTCAATGGGTCGGTTCGGGGCTGGTCAGATCCAGTGAAGGGAGACTTAATACTGACTGGTGTTCAGGCGGGGCCCAGAAAGAATGCGGTGGCAAGGGATTACCGAGGCTGAGCATACAACTACCATAGTAACGGTCATAGGATTGTTGTGCCTGTCGATGAGGTACGACGCTGGTCGGTGTATTTTCCTGAGACTGCAGGCTCTGTTGCGCATAGGCTCGACAGGATTTTTCTTCTGCCTGAAATTGCACGGCCGTTTTTCCCTGCGGTGGATAAAGATGTAAACTGGGGCCGGTCACGCTGGCGTTGTTCATGCAGCAAGACAGGGGAACAATCAGCAACGGAACGATCAGCGGATGATAACTGCGCAGTGCCTGCCATTTTTTTTTGGTGGCCAGCGCAGTGGAACGGCACAATAAGAAATCACGGAGGTGCATACGTATGATAGATTCCATAACATCGCAGAGAAGGGAAACACAGTTAATAGTGTATCCTTTTTATCAGGTTCCGGGAATAATTGAGCAAGAGAAAAGGTAATGACTGTCTGGATTCAGGAAATTGTCAATGGACTGGTGCTCGGCAGTATTTATGCGCTGGTGGCGCTTGGTTATTCCATGGTGTACGGTGTCGTGGGATTGATCAATTTTGCGCACGGTGAAGTTGTTATGGTCGGTGCCTTGACAGCGATCAGCAGTCTTGTGCAGTTGCTGGCCTGGCATGTGCCGCTGTTATGGGCGGTGGTGCTGGCGGTGGTGTTGGCCATTAGCAGTTGCATGCTGTTAGGGTGGACAATTGACCGGATCGCTTACCGACCGCTGCGCCGGGCACCGCGCCTGGCACCACTGATTTCTGCCATGGGGGTTTCTATGGTTTTGCAGAATGTGGCGATTTTGCTGTGGGGGAGGGGGTATCAACTATTTCCTCCGGTATTTCCCGAGACGACCTTTACGTTGCTGTCAGCGCATCTGTCGGTGATTCAGGTGGCTATTTTGTTGATTTGCCTGTTGTTGATGCTGTTGCTGTTGCTATTGGTGATGAAAACCTCCTTAGGGCGAGCGATGCGTGCAGTGTCGCAAAATCCTGAGGCGGCGCGCCTGATGGGCGTATCCGTGGATGCAGTCATCAGCGCCACTTTCTTGTTGGGGTCGGCACTGGCGGCGGTGGCTGGCGTACTGGTCAGTGCGAATTATGGACAGGGCTATGCCTATATGGGGTTTTTGCTTGGGCTTAAAGCCTTTTCTGCGGCAGTGTTGGGGGGAATTGGCAATCTGGCGGGTGCTGTGCTCGGTGGGATCATTCTTGGTCTGGTCGAAAGTCTGGGGGCGGCTTATCTGGGACCGATGACCGGGGGGATTCTGGGGAGCCAGTATCAGGATGTTTTTGCGTTTATGCTGCTGGTACTGGTGTTGGTGTTGCGTCCGCAGGGGTTATTGGGATCCCGGCAAGGGGAGCGGGCATGAGCCGGAAATTAGCGCATTCGCTGTTTGTGGCTATGGCTTTCCTGCTGTTTCCCTTGTCTGTCTCCACGCTGTTTGGGCCGTTCTGGTTGCGAACTCTGGATTTTGCGTTGCTTTATGCCATGTTAGCCCTAGGGCTGAATATGGTAGTGGGTTTTGCCGGATTGCTTGATTTAGGTTATATCGCTTTTTATGCGGTGGGGGCGTATACCTATGCATTGCTGGAATCCGGTCAGTTTGGTCTGCATTGGCCGGTTTTTCCTGTACTATTGTTGTGTGCGGCACTGGCGGCGCTGGCCGGTGTCCTGCTGGGTGCGCCGACATTGCGGTTGCGTGGGGATTATCTGGCGATTGTTACTCTGGGCTTTGGTGAAATTGTCCGGCTGTTTCTGAATAATCTCGATCAACCGGTGAATATCACCAATGGCCCACAAGGGATCAGTGCCATTGATCCCTTGCATTGGGGGCGTTGGTACTGGGATCAGGGAGTGGTGTTGGCAAACTGGCATATACGTCCTGAGTATTTGTATTACCTATTGTTTTTACTGGTTTTTATGCTGCTCTATGGTGTGTCCGGCCGCTTGCAGGATTCACCGTTGGGCAGGGCATGGGTGGCACTGCGTGAAGATGAATTGGCAACGGCCGCCATGGGCATTTCCCTGCGCAATATCAAATTGCTGGCATTTGCGCTGGGTGCCAGTTTTGCAGGACTGGCGGGCGGGTTGTTTGCAGCCTTTCAGGGATTTGTCAGCCCTGAAAGTTTTAGCCTGATGGAATCCATCATGATCTTGTGTATGGTGGTGATTGGGGGGATGGGTAATCTGGCCGGTGTCTGCCTGGGGGCGGTGTTGCTCACGTTGATTCCAGAACTGCTGCGTAGTCTGGCTCCAAGCCTTGGAGGTCACGGAATTGATCCGGAAAATCTGCGGATGTTGCTGTTTGGACTGGCGCTCATCGCCACAGTAATTTTACGCCCACAGGGGTTGTGGCCTTCATCGTTGCGCCGTCGGGAGTGGCAGTCATGAGCACCTCGTTGTTGCGACTCGAAGGCATTGTCAAACATTTTTGGTGTATTCAGGCATTGCAAGGGATTTCCTTGTCCATCACGCCGCATAGTCTCTACGGGTTGATCGGCCCCAATGGTGCCGGGAAAACGACGCTGTTTAATATCATTACCGGTTTTTATCAGGCTGATTTAGGGGAGATGTTCTTGGCAGGTACACCGTTACCCTCACGGATTGCCCCTCATGAATTCAACCGGCGCGGGATTGCCCGTACCTTTCAGAATATTCGTCTGTTTCCACAGATGAGCGTGCTCGACAATGTATTGGTCGGCAGATTCAGGCATCGGGGCAGTTCAATTCTGGATAGTGTATTGCGCACCCGGCGTTTTCGTGAAGATGAGCAACGGCAGCGAGGTGTTGCCAGAGATCTGTTGCAGTTGATGGGGCTGGAGGGGCGGGAAAGGAATGTGGCGGCGACCTTGGCTTATGGGGAACAACGACGTCTGGAAATTGCTCGGGCGTTGGCGACAGAACCACAACTGTTGGCGCTGGACGAGCCTGCGGCCGGCATGAATGGCCGTGAAACGGAGGAGTTGGGCCAGCGGCTGCAGTCTTTACAAAAAAACGGGCTGACACTGATGGTCGTCGAGCATGATTTACCGTGGGTGTTGCGTCTCTGCGACCGTATTGCTGTGCTGGATTTTGGGCATCTGGTGGTTGATGACGTGCCAGCAGTGGTTCAGCGGCATCCACAGGTGATTGCGGCCTATCTGGGGGGTGAGGACTGATGTGGTGTACAGTCAAGTCGTTGCAGGTCACGTACGGCCAGGTACTGGCCGTACGTGATTTTTCGCTGACCATTGCTGAAGGTGAACACGTCGCGCTCATTGGTGCTAATGGCGCGGGAAAAACCAGTGCCTTGAAGGCGATTGCCGGATTGCTGAAACCCTTTTCCGGGCAGGTGCTCTGGCAGGGTCAGGACGTTACTGGTCGACCAGCGCACTTGTTGCAACGCCAGGGAATTTCACTGGTTCCAGAAGGTCGTGGAATATTTGCGCACATGAGTGTTTTTGAAAATCTCATGATGGGGGCCTACTGTCGTAGCGATCGTTCAGCTGTGCTTCGTGAGATCAAGGAACTATATGCAGTGTTACCGCGTCTGGCTGAGCGCACCCATCAAAAGGCAGGGACACTGTCGGGTGGGGAGCAGCAAATGATGGTTATTGCTCGGGCACTGCTGGCAAAACCGCGTCTGTTGTTGCTGGATGAGCCCTCAATGGGGCTGGCTCCGGTGATGGTGAGCGAGATTTTCCGGCTCATCGCCCGAAGCCGCCAGCAGGGGGTGGCGGTATTGCTGGTGGAGCAGAATGCCCGCCTGGCCTTGTCAGTTACTGAACGGGCCTATGTCCTGGAGAATGGGTCGTTGGTAATGCAGGGGGATTCCTCGCAATTGTGTAATGATCCGCGGATTAAGGAAGCCTATCTGGGGGTATAAGTTATATCGGCGTTGCCGATTGAAAAATTAACTTCACAAAGTAGCGCTAGAGTGTGCCGTATGGATACTCTGGCTGCGGTTTCAGGATCTGATTCTTCGGTGTCCATCTGGTTGAAACGGGAAGACCAGATGGAATCGGTAAATGCCCTCCACGGATTGGCATCTACCGGGGATATTCTACTGTTTTCCGGGAGGACGTGGGCGGCGCACAGTGTTCGCTGGATGACTAACTCCCCGTGGTCGCATGTGGCGGTTGTGGTCAATGAACCGCTGCTTTATGCAGAACCGCTGGTACTTGAAGCGACCCGCTGCTCTTCCCTGAAAGATATTTTATGTGGACGCTGTGTGGGCGATGGTGTACAACTGGTGAGTTTGAAGGAGAAAATAACGAGTTATCCGGGGCGTGTTCTGTTGCGCTGCTGGAGCCAGCCACGGCAGCGGCCCGCCGTCGCTGAAGTGCAAAAAGTGCTGGAAAGTTATGGTAGACGGCCCTATGTCGATTATGTGCGGAAAAATATCCGTCAGTGGTTGGGTCTCTCCAGGGAAGCGGGGACATTTTGCAGCGAATTGGTGGCTGAGGTATTGGACGTTTGGGGGTTTTTAGTACCTGAGCGCCCCACTCGACTTTATGTGCCGCGGCATTTTGCTGATGGAGAATTATTGTGCGCTGAAAAATGCCGTCAGACCATGCTGCGGCGTTGATCTGGGCACATGGCAGTAATTTCACTGGATGAAGTGTGCAGGACGTGTTTAAAGTTAGGTAAGTTGCAGGGAATTGGCTATGCTGTTATTCATTTCGTTGTAGAGATTGCTGACCATGTCCACTTCGTTTGATCTGTCCACGCCGGAAAATCCGGTTCCCCTTGAAATCTATGCCCGTATTTTTGAGAATGCGCCTTCGCCGCTGGCAATTTTAGAGCAGGAAGGACGGTGGGTGACGGCCAATGCCTGTTTGCGCGAGTTGCTTGGGCCTCGGGTTGCGTCGGGTGAGGACTGGTTGCTCAGTGTGCAGGCCCCTGATGAGGTGTTGCTGGCTCATAAAGCGGCGTTGGCGGGTACGCCACAACGGCAGGTGCCTGTGGTCTGGCTGGATGCTGAGCAGGAGATACAGGCATTGGCGACGTTGCAGTTGTTGGATGCCGGCAAGGAATGGGTGCTCTTGTCCTTACAGGTCTTGCCGGGTTCACATACGCCGGGCATTCGTGACAGTGTCACTGGGTTGATCGGGCATGCCCTGTTTATGGACAGGCTAAACTTGGCACTGGCACGTAAACGCCGTAACCATACTGAACTGGCGCTCATGATGTTGACCATTGATAACCTGGTGCCCTTGGCCTCCGAGCAAGGTCCCAGAATTTCCGATGCGATCACCCAGGTGATGTCCGAAAGACTTCAGCTCTGTGTGCGCAAGTCGGACTCCGTTGCCCGACTGGGTACAGATTCCTTTGCCCTTCTGTTTGAAGAAGTGGGCACTTCGCTGGAAGCCATCACGCTGGCCGGCAAGGTTTTTGATAGTTTGCGCATGGACGTGGTCTTGCCTGAAGGGGTATTTCAGATGAATATCAGCATTGGTGCGGTGATGGCGCGGCCGGATCAGGATACCTGGGAACTGGTGCGGCAAGCAGATCAGGCACTGTATCAGGCACAACAAAATGGTGGCAATACCTATGAGCTTATTTTGTGAATCAGGAGTGCAGGTTGCAAAAATACCGTTTTTTTAGTAATTTTTTCTTGATTATTGGCGGAGTTGTCTATAAATTCTCGCAACTGCGGCATCAGGTGAGTCAGGGCTCTATCTGAGAATATTTAAGGATCCTCGTTATACGAGGGAGGGTGGATTACTGATCCTTTTTGGGGTTGGCTGAATATGGCAACACGTCTGTCGGATTATTGTACCCCGTTTGAGTGGGAAAAAGTTAAGCAGTTTGCAGACGGAAAAGAAACTCCTTTTCTGGTCATTGATCTGGATGTGATCAAACAAAAATACAGTGAACTGATGGCCTGCTTCCCCATGGCCAAGGTGCATTATGCATTGAAGGCTAACCCGGGCGCACCGGTCATTGAGACGTTGCGTGACCTGGGCAGTAACTTTGACATTGCCTCGATTTATGAACTGAATAAAGTGCTGGATGCGGGCGTGTCAGCGGATCGTATTTCCTACGGAAACACCATCAAAAAAGCCGCACATGTACGGTATGCTTACGAACGGGGGGTGCGTTTGTATGCTACTGATTCCAAGGCCGACCTACAGAATATTGCCGAGCAGGCACCGGGATCCAAGGTTTTTGTGCGTATTCTGGTCGAAGGTGGCGAAACTGCAGAGTGGCCGTTGTCGCGAAAATTTGGCTGTCATCCAGACATGGCGATTGATCTGTTGATGCAGGCGAAAATGCATGGGCTGGTGCCCTATGGAATCTCGTTTCACGTGGGTTCACAGCAAAAAGATATTGCCGTCTGGGACGCAGCCCTGTCCAAGGTGAAATACATGTTTGACTGGATGCGCCTGGAGGAAGGGATTGAGCTCAAAATGATTAATATGGGGGGGGGGTTCCCGGCCAATTATATCTCGGAGGTCAATCCGATCAATGTGTATGCAGAAGAAATTCTGCGTTATCTGCATGATGATTATGGCGACGATTTACCGGAAATTATCCTGGAACCCGGGCGTTCTCTGGTCGGAGAATCCGGTGTGCTGGTATCCGAAGTAGTCTTGATTTCCAGAAAGTCGCGTACCGATCTGAAGCGCTGGGTGTATGTGGATGTCGGTCTGTTTCAAGGGTTGATTGAAACCCTGGGCGAGTCCATCAAGTACCCGTTGTATTGTGAAAAAATGGATCATCCTAATGGCCACGGTGAAGGGTCAGTGGTGTTGGCGGGGCCGACCTGTGACTCAACTGACATCATGTATGAGCAAGTGTCCTATACCCTGCCTCATAATTTGTCGGTAGGAGACCGTGTGTACTGGTTGACCACGGGCGCCTACACCAATTCTTATTCTTCGGTAGAGTTTAACGGGTTCCCGCCCCTTAAAACCTATTTTTTACCGTAACTGAGGCAGAACTAATGTGCTCCAGAATTCTTTTCTGGAGCTCTGGCATAAAGGAAATCGGGAGGGTGTGTCCAAGGCCAGGAATGGGGTGGAATTTTGCGCCGGGAATCAAACGTCCAAGTCGTTGGCCTGCTTTCCAGTGTACCAGTGGGTCGTCCAGTCCATGAATCACCTGCACGGGGCACCGGATCCGGCGGCTGCTGCTACTTAATTGGCCAGTGGCCAGAATGGCCAGTAGTTGGCGGGCAACGCCCGGTGGGTGATAGCTGCGTTCCAGTGACAGCCGTGATCGTTGTACCAGATCCTGAAAATTAGTGTAGTAGCGCCGCCCCGCCAGACGTTGCATAAACTTGGCGATGTCCTCTGGACGTGGACGCTCAAGTCCCTTGGCTTTGCGTCCACCAAATCCACCGCTTAACATTGTCCAGAGCATGGCCGGATCCGGTGGAATAGAGAATAAGGGACTGAGATCGGAAGTCATCAAAAGGGTCAGGCTGGCAACCAGATCGGGATAATACGCTGCCATGATCTGGGCAATCATGCCCCCCATAGAAACGCCGACCAGATGCACGTTGTGGATCTGTAGTTCACGTAGCAGGGCACAGGCATCCAGTGCCATATCATGCAGGGTGTAAGGGGCTTCTATACTCAGACCGAACGTTGAGCGTAACATCAGGCGATGCATCGGGAGTCGCGCCCGGTGTGTCACTTTTCCCGACCAGCCAATATCTCGGTTATCAAAGCGGATCACCCGAAAACCGGCGGCCACCAAGCCTTGAACTAACACATCGGGCCAGAAGATAAGTTGCCCGGAGAGACCCATGACTAATAAAATGGCCGGGTGGTCGGTCTGGCCCCAGTCCTCGAAATACAGTGTAATGGAGGAACGTTGTGTGTGGCCGGTGCGAGGACTGAGTGTGGTCATAGTGCGAATACCCGTTTAATCAGCGGAGTTCCGCTACTGGGAAAGAGAGGGTAGTGAACGCTGAAAGTATAGCTGAATGTAGCAGAGCCTTGGTGCAACTGGTTGCTGGATCGGCGTATCGCCGCCGGGGTCGTGGTATTGGCATGCAGGATGAAGTCATTTGCGTTGCTATAAGGTGATTGATTATACCTGTTTTTGCAATAGCGCATGATAAAAGCCATCGTGGTCCCCAGGAAAACGTTGAATTCCAGGCCGGGCTCCGGTGTTCAGTAGACTCTGGGCATCTGGATGTTGTTGCAAAAAGCGGCTGATTTGCAGATCATTTTCCGTGCGCAGGAGTGAACAGGTGAGGTAGAGCAGATGTCCTTCAGGTTTGAGCAGAGGCCATACAGCGTCAAGCAATTCACGTTGGGTTTGCGCCAGGGCGGGGATGTCGCTGGCCTGACGTAACCAGCGAATGTCCGGATGACGGCGCAAAATTCCTGTTCCCGAGCAGGGGACATCAAGAACAATGGCATCAAAGAGGTTTTGATCCCACCAGTGTTCAGGGTGACGGGCATCGCCTTGCTGGAGTGTGGCATGCAACCGGAGACGTTCGAGGTTTTCTTTTAAGCGGGTCAGTCGATGGGCTGCAATATCCAGCGCCAGAATCTTGATCGTGGATGCGGGGAGTAACTGAGCACGTTCCAGTAGATAGGTCGTTTTACCCCCTGGAGCGGCGCAGGCGTCCAGTATGGACATTTGTGCAGTGAGCGGAAGCGCCAGAGTGGCTTCTTGCGCATGGGCATCTTGTATGCTGAACCAGCCTTCATGAAAACCGGGAAGTGTATCAATCGCCTGGCTGCGTTGTAGTCCAATGGCATCAGGGGGCGTCAGGAGCGAGGCTTCTATTCCGGCCGACTGCAGATGCTGTAGATAGGTGCTACGGTCGATGCGTCCCTGGTGTATTCTTAAGGTCAGGCTGGGGATCGTGTTGTTGGCTTCCAGTATGTCCAGCCACTGTTCAGGCCAGTCTTGACGTAGCGACTGTACCAGCCACTCGGGGTGTGAGTGACGCCGAGAACGGGCTTTGGCCACCAGGGCATCGCGCTCTCGCAGAAACCGGCGTAATAACGCATTGATAAAGCCACTCGCATAAGCGCATCCCAGTGTTTTGGTGCAGGCCACTGTTTCCTGAACGGCCGCATGTTCTGGAATTCTGGTAAATTCAATTTGATACAGACCCAGTAACAGCAGTGCCAACACCATTTCATCAGCGATCGGTTTACGGATCAGGGGGGCAATCAGTGCCTGTAAATAGAGGCCCTGTCGGGCGGTTCCCTGAACCAGCTCGGTCAGTAATCCCCGGTCACGTACAGGACAGACAGAGAGCAAAGGGCCTAAGGTATCCTGCAAAGAGGCGGGTTCACGTGGCCGTAGCAGAGGGGCCAGCGCCTGGGCTGCCAAAGACCGTACAGAACTACTCACAATGGGGCTCCAAGCAGTGTGCCAGGTTGAATCCAGGGGCGCGAATTACTCAGGTTAAATGTATCGAGTATTTTGCCGCCGGGTAATTGGGCTTTTTCCAGTAGCATTTGACCATCACCGGTGGCGACCTGCCAGCCTGAGTGGCTGATTTCACAAATCGTTCCGGGGCGGGTCGTACCGCCAGGATGGGGATTTAAGGGGCGTGCCTGATGGATGCGCAGAATCTCGGTGCCCAGAGTGGTTGATGCTATCGGCCAGGGGATAAAGGCACGAATCTGCTGATCAATGCTGGATGTTGGGCGATCCCATGCAATGACCGCTTCCTCTTTATTGATTTTATGCGCATAAAGAATGCCGTCAGTAGACTGGGGGACTGGCTGCCAGTGCGGCCACTGCTGAAGCGCTTCCAGCAGGGTGGTGGCACCCAGTGTAGCCAGGCGGTCATGCAGTTGAGCACTGGTGTCCTCAGAGAAAATGCGACAGCGACGTTCAAGGATCAGTGGGCCGGTATCCAGTCCCTGTTCCATTTGCATGATACCCACGCCAGTTTGCGTATCGCCAGCCAGCAGGGCTCGCTGAATGGGAGCCGCTCCCCGCCAGCGCGGCAGCAGAGAGGCATGAATATTTATGCACCCCCCGTGCGGGATGCACAGCACTGCTTGCGGAAGTATCAGACCATAGGCCACTACAATCAACAGATCGGCTTGCCAGGCGGCCAGTTGTTGTTGCGTTGCCGCATCGCGCCAGTGCAAGGGCTGCAAAACCGGGAGTCCGTGCCTGAGCGCAATGGATTTGACTGGCCCGTCGTGTACCTGACGGCCGCGGCCGGCGGGACGATCCGGCTGGCAGTAGACGGCAAGTACCTGATGGCCTTGCTGAATAAGGGCATCCAGTGCAACAGCGGCAAATTCAGGGGTGCCCGCAAAAACCAGTCGGGGACGCAGCATCAGGCAGGGTGTCCCTTGTGTTGTTTTTCCAGTTTTTTGCGGATACGTTCTCGTTTCAGACTGGAAATATAATCGACAAACAGTTTGCCATTCAGGTGATCCACCTCGTGCTGTATGCAGGTGGCCAGTAAACCATCCGCAATGAAATCAAGCGCTATTGCCTGTTCGTTCAATGCCTGCACCCGTACACGGGCCGGCCGCTCAACCAGTTCATAAAACCCGGGTACCGACAGGCAGCCTTCATCATAACTGTTGCGGGACTCATCAACTGGAGTGAGCAATGGATTAAAAAAAATTTGCGGTGTGTTTTTTTCTTCAGAAACATCCAGCACCACCAGGCGAACCGGACGATTGACCTGAATGGCCGCCAGACCGATGCCAGGTGCCTGGTACATGGTTTCCAGCATGTCCTGTGCCAGCTGTTGCAGTGCGGCGTCGATATGAGTAACCGGCTTGGCTTTTTTGCGCAAACGGTGATCCGGATATTCCAGGATGGAAAGCAGTGCCATGGTAGATTTCGGTCGCTGAGCTAATTAACAGAGATTTCGATGTTAGCATTTTTTATGCGATCCTGTTAAGGGTCGTTGTCGCAGGAATGCCCGGATTTTTTTAGCGATGCGTCAGTGTCAGCGTAGTTATTCTAGTTCGTGGGGTCGGATGTAGCCTTCGTAGACCCTGACGGCGGGGCCGGACATATGCACATGCCCACCTTCACCAGAATAATCAATGTCTAGATCCCCACCCGGTAGATGGACTTTGACTTTTTGCTCCACCAGTCCGGCCAGACGCGCACTGACTACGGCGGCACAGGCCCCTGTACCACAAGCCAGGGTTTCTCCGGTACCACGTTCCCAGACTCGAAGTCGCAGTTGTTGCCGATCGATGAGTTGCATAAAACCAACATTAACCCGTTCCGGGAAAAACGGGTGGACTTCGAGCAGTGGACCGAGGGTAGAGACCTCCGCCAGATCAGTCTCGGGAACCTGCAATACCATATGCGGATTCCCCATGCTCAATGCCTGAAAAGAGAGGAGTTGTCCGGCGGCTGACAACTCATAAAACGCTTGCCGATGCGGGGCCTGTATCGGTATTTGTGCCGGTTCAAAGCAGGGAAGGCCCATGTCAACGCTCACCTGTTGATCCGGGAGTACCTGTAGGGTAATGATGCCGCTGGATGTTTCCACCCGCAATACCCGTTTACGGGTCAATTTGCGGTCGCGGACGAAACGGGCAAAGCAACGGGCTCCATTGCCACATTGGCTGACTTCAGAGCCATCCGCATTAAAAATGCGGTAACGAAAATCAACATCCGGGCGACCAGGAACCTCCACCAGCAGCAGTTGATCAAAGCCAACGCCGAAGTGGACGTCAGCCAGTTTCTGCACCAGTTTTTTAGTGACATCCAGTCGCTGGGTAATCAGGTCAATCACCATGAAATCATTGCCCAAACCATGCATTTTAGTAAATTCAAGCAACATGAAAGGACTCCGGCAGCGCAGATTCAGTGGCCAGCAGGTCGTCCAGAGACTCCCGGCGACGAATTAAATGGCATTGTCCGCGGTCAACCAGCACTTCTGCTGACCGACAGCGGGTGTTGTAGTTGGAACTCATGCTCATGCCATAAGCGCCAGCTTGTGTGACAACTAACAAAGAATCGGAATGCAGGCTCAGTTGACGGTCTTTACCCAGAAAGTCGCCGGTTTCGCAGACGGGCCCCACAATATCCCATACCTTAGATTCAGCGAGGGTCGTTGGTGATGATGGTTCCGCTTCCTGAATACTCATCCATGCCCCATACAGCGTGGGGCGGAGCAGGTCATTCATGGCGGCATCAACAACTGCAAAATTCTTGTGCTGCCCAGGTTTCAGGAGAATGACCCGGGTTAATAGCGTGCCTGCATCAGCGATCAGTGAACGTCCCGGCTCACACAGCAGCGTCAGTGAACGGTGCTGCAACAGCGGCTGCAGTTGCGCAATATATTCTTCCGGGGAGGGAGCGATCTCTTCCGGACGGTAGGCAACACCCAGTCCGCCACCAATGTTGAGATGCCCCAAAGAAATGCCGGCAGCGGCCAGTTGATCAATTAACCCCAGGATTTTTTCCAGTGCTTCGGTAAAAGGTGACAGACTCAGCAACTGGGAACCAATATGACAGTCAATACCGCGGATACGCAGGTGCGGCGAACGCGCCGCCTCCAGGTACAGGGGCAGGGCGTCTTCCATGGGAATACCAAACTTGTTTTCCTTAAGACCGGTGGCGATGTAGGGATGGGTCTGGGCATCGACATCAGGGTTGACACGCAGCGAAATCGGAGCAATGAGCCGCATGGACTGGGCGACCTGTTCCAGTTGACGAAGTTCTGCTGCCGATTCCACGTTGAAACTATGTATTCCCGCTGACAAGGCCAGTTGCATTTCCCATGGTTGCTTGCCTACCCCGGAAAATACACTGTGCTGTGCCTGGCCACCGGCACGCAGTACACGCTGCAGTTCCCCACCCGAGACAACATCAAAGCCCGCTCCCAGTTTGGCCAGCACGGTCAGCAGGGCCAGGTTGCTGTTCGCTTTAACGGCATAACAGATCAAGTGTGGCAGCGCATTTAACGCATTTTTATAGGCGAACCACCGCGCTTTAAGGGTTTGCAACGAGTAGATATAGGTGGGCGTACCAAAACGCTCAGCCAGTTCCCGGGCAGAGACACCTTCACAGTTCCATGGTTCAATGTTGTTCATGAGGTGTCGTGTCCTTTGCCGCATGATGAGGCGATTGTCCGGGAAGGTAAAGCGGGCCTTTCTGGCCACAGCCGGACAACAGCAGGCTGAGGCTAATAAAAAAAAGGAATCGTTTCATCCGTGTGTGCCTGACATGGTAAACTTTAATTATGACATGTTTTGAACGTATTGAAACCGGCTTGTCAGAAGGATCGTTGAATAAGTCGAATAAGTCGAATAATCTGGCGAGTGGCTACAGAACCGTCATCAGCATTCAGATCAATCCGCAAGAAAGAAAACGCATGAGGCTGCCGTGACTAAAAATTTTGAGCTGTGTTTTTCAGAAGCACTGGATCAGGTGGAAAGCCGGATTGATGCAATGGGAGACCCGGACCGGGTGGAAGCGGATCGAACCGCTGCAGGGTTGCAGTTGACCTTGGGCACAGGGGATAAAATCATACTGAGTGCGCAACCGGCGCTGGAGGAACTGTGGGTGGCTGCACGCCAGGGCGGGTTTCATCTGCAATGGCGGAATGACGGCTGGTACTGCAGTGCCGTTGACAAAGCGTTGTGGGACTTGTTGTTGCAACTGATGGACATTAATCTGACTTCTTGTGATCACGGGTTGGCATTGTGATCGTTCGTCATTATATCAATCGACAGATTCTGGCATCCAGCGCCGCAGTACTGAGCACGTTGTTTGTGGTCATCGCCGGCAGTCGGGTGATCAAGTACTTCTATCTGGCGGCACAGGGGCGGCTGGATGTGGATTTATTGCTCTGGTTGCTGATTTATCAGTCCCCTGCCTTTCTGGAATTTATTTTGCCGCTGAGTTTTTTCCTGGGCGTGATGCTGAGCCTTGGACGGATGTATGTGGATAACGAAGTGACCGTACTGGCAGCCACGGGTTTTAGTGTGGGTCAACTGTTGTTGAGTACCTGGCCGATGACCTTGCTGGTACTGCTGCTGTCGGCGGTGATGACGCTGTATGTAACGCCGCGCAGTAATTACCGGGCTGAAGAACTTTTTGCATTGCAGGCGGCACGCAATACCTTTGAAATTCTACGGCCGGGCATTTTTGAGCCACTGGATAATGACCAGGTGATCTATGTCCGCTCGGTGAGTGAGGACCGTAAACATTTACAGGATGTCTTCATCTCAGGCGCACTAAGCAAGGTGGCTGGACGTACTGGCAAAATCCAGAGTACGGAAATTCGGGCGCAGCGCGGGTATTTGCAGGTGGATGCACTGACCGGTGCCCGTTATCTGACACTAGAGCAAGGGGAGCGTGATGAACTGCAACCGGGTGCCTTGCACCTGCAGCGAATACGTTTTAAGGCTTATTCGCTGTTGTTGACGCAGGCACGGCCCAAGGCCGTCACCATGGTGAAAGCCCTGACAGCCCGGCAGTTACTCCTGCGTGGCGATGTCTTGGCGCTTGGTGAATTATACTGGCGTATCTCGCTGGTCATTTTGGTGCCTGTGGTACTGGTGCTGGCACTGGCCTTAAGTCGGGTGAACCCCCGGCAGGGGCGGTTTCTCAAGCTGTTGCCCGGTGTGTTGTTGTACCTGAGCTATATCGTGGTGTTGCTGGTGACCAAGCAGTCTTACGAAAAACATCATGCAGATGTTCGCAGTTTTATCGCAGTACATTGTGTCTATGCCTTGTTGGCACTGTTTTTTCTGTATCAGACACCCCTGCAGTTATATTTCAGGAAAAATCGCAAACAAGGAGCAGCAGCATGAAAGCACAATCAATAAAAAACCAGCAAGCCGCTGCTGTGGTTCCGGTATTTTTAGTGGGATGGCTGATCCTGGCGGTCCTGTTAGCGACTATTCGTCCCTTGGCTTTGCCCGATGAAGGTCGCTATGGTGAGGTGGGGCGCTGGATGCTGCAATCGGGCGACTGGCTGACGCCGCGACTGAACGGCTTGCCATTTTTTCACAAACCGCCGCTGTTGTATTGGCTGGATGCTGTAGCCATGGCATTGTTTGGGGTGCATCCTTGGGTCGCCCGATTGGTGCCGGCCGTGCATGCGTGGATCATGCTCAGTGTGACGGCGCTTTATGCCAGGCGGTTTTTAGGCCAGGGTGTGGCGGCGAGAGTGACGGTGATCCTAGGTTCCAGCATGTTATTGCTGGGCGGCAGTGATTATGTCAATTGTGATATGGAAGTGGCCTGCTGGATCAGTGTGGCCGTCTGGGCGTTTGCGGCGGCGTTGCAGACAACGGCCCGGGAAAAATTCTGGTTATCACTGGCAGGTTTTACGGCAGTCGCTTTGGGTGTTTTGAGTAAAGGATTGATTGGTGTGGTGCTGCCCGGCATGGCACTGTTTATCTGGGTCGGCATTGAACGACGCTGGCGTGATTTACGGGATGTCCCCTGGTGGCGCGGCTGGTCCCTGACGGCAGTGATTACCTTGCCCTGGTTTATTCTGCTTGAACATAAATTTCATGGTTTTTTTCATTACTTTTTTATTGAGCAACAATTTACCCGCTATGTCGGAACGGGATTCAATAATCGTCAGCCTGTTGCCTTTTATGCGGTGTGTCTTGGCGTCTTTATGTTTCCATTTAGTGCGTTGTTGCGTTGGCGTTGCCCAGAATCCTCAGCCGCTGTTCGTAGCAGTTGGCATCTGGCCTGGACTGTACTGTTGAGTATCCTGATTTTTTTCAGTATCCCGGCGTCCAAACTGGTGGGGTACATTCTGCCAGTGCTGCCAGCCATGGCACTGCTGATTGCCATTGGCTTGCCTGAAGCGGTGGAGCGGCGCTCTGTAAAGCTGTTAATCAGTGCTGGGAGTGTGGTCCTGGGTGCTACATTTGCGTGGGTGGGGTGGTATGGTCCGACACAGTATGCCTGGCCGACAGGGTTGGGCGTTGCTGGAGGCGTACTGGCGCTCCTGTGGTGGGGAGGAGCCGTATGCATATTCAGGCGCTGGTCGGTGGTGAATCTACTGAGTGGATGGGCAGTGCAATCGATTGCGACCTTGGTCGTTGTGGATATTGGCGTGGCGTATCAGACACATCACAAAAGTGCTGAGGACTTGGCACACTATCTTTTGCAACAGGACAAGGCTGTGCAAGTGGTGTATTGGGGCACTTACCCCTTTGATTTGCCCTTTTATTTAAACACCAGGCAGACCGCACCTATTCTATCAGACTGGCAGATTCGGGAAAAACTGGTGAAAGATGATGCGGAGCAGCAATTAATTGACGGGCTGCAGTTTGAGGTGGCCGCCGGTAAGGTGTTAAGGGAAAAAAGCGATTTGCAGTTGGTGGCGGCAACCTGGCCTCGTGCCTGGCTGGTGACTGGAAGCAATGACCGTTTGCCAGAGCAGGCTGCCTATGCAGATAAACGGGTTTTTGGCGGACTGGCGGTATGGCGTCCGAATGGTTACTCTTCAGTACCGCACTGAAGGTGACTTGAAGGGGTTATGGGCGGCATGAATTCAGGACAGGTTCGGATGATTTACCGGAACTACTGGGAAAATCATGAAGAAACTGTTTCAGAAGATAAAGGGCTTCAGCCTCTTGGTGCTGGGTTTTAAGTAGTTCAATCAGTTCTACCAAGGTGGATGGGTCCTTATGCAGTGCCAGAGAGGCCTCGAATAAATCCTGAGCGCTGCGCCAGTGGCCCGCATGGCGGTGCAGACGGCCTAAGGCACGTAGCAGTGCGGGATTGTCAGGCTGTTTTTGTTGCAGTGTTTGCAGCAGACTGATCAGTGTATCCGGTAGGTTCAGTTGCAGTAGACCGGAGAGTTCTATGGCAGCCTCTGGAATGTGGCGGTTTTTCAGTAAAGGCAGCAGCAGAGCGGCAGCGGCTTCATCCTGATGCAGGTGCAGCAGTGCCCGGGCTTCAGCCAGTTTCAGCTCGGGTTGATTACGTACACTGCGCGGCAGTTGCCGGGTATAGGCAGCAATACTTTCGGTCACCTGAGGTGCATTAATGGTCGTCGCCTGTTGCGCCAAATGTTGAATCAGGCCGGCGTAAGCCTGTAGTTCAGTGTGCTGCAGGCCGGTATGCCGGTTGCGCATTTTCTGACTGATGCAGGGCAACCGTTCGCTGAGTGCAGTCCATCGCTGTTGTTGCGTCAGGAGATCAAGCAGCAGGTTAAGTATTACGACATTCTGGGGGTAAAGCTGATGCAGGCGTTGTAACTGAATCAGTGCTTCCTCAGGATGCTGAGCATTCAGCAAGGTGCGCACCCGCAGCAGCCCCACCACATCGCCAGGGGCGGCAGACTCGGCTTGGGTTAGATAACTCTGAAGCCGCTCGGTCGCTTGCTGTTTTTCTGCGGCCAGAATGGCCCCTTGTAAAGCGGGAAAAGGGAAGGGGGCGTGTCGGGCGGCCCGCAGAAAAAAAGTCTCCGCTTTCGCCCAGCTTTCCAGTTGCAGTGCCACAAATCCCTGAGTTAGCCAATGCTGACTGCGAGACATCTGCCGTTGCGACGACCAGTGACTGAGCCAGTCCGGCAAGTGGATGAGTTTAAGCAGCAGATGCAGCAACAGATAAGTCAGACCGTAGAACAGCACGGCCAGTGTCAGTCCCGTCCAGAAACTGCATTGCAGAACGTATCCATCCCAACTGACCAGCACAAACCCCGGATCTTCAATGACCCCCAGACCGAGCAGTCCCCCTCCCGCCAGGGTAAAAAGGCTGAGTAGCCACAGCCCTTTCATGGCTGCACCCCACTGCTGTTTTCCAGGTGTTGCAACGCAGTCAAGGTGCTATCAAGCATAGGATTTTTTTGTTCTACCGGCGGCTGGCGTTGATTCAGTTGCAGGAGTTGCTGTTCAAACAGACGAAGCGCCGTTGGATCAATACATAGCGCATAGTGCTCCAGTGTCAGGGAGGTATCGCTGAGCGCCTGGTGATAGACCACCGGCTCTTCATGCAGCCAGGCCCACGTCGCTTCATCGAGCAGCGACTCCAGATGTTGTTTGAGTGCTGCCAACTGTTGACGATCGGGCAGTAAAATGGACTGAGCAGGCACGCGACGAATCTGTATCAGCTGGCGGAATTGTTGTAATCCATCCTGTAACACATTTTTCCAGTCCGGGTCTCCGGACAGCACCGAGCCAGGTGCTGTGCCCGAGGTCGCAGAGATGTCGGTGAGTGCACTGGCTGAGGCTGGGGCCAGCTGCATATCGGTTTGTTCCAGTTGCCGCCGCAGGGTGGAAAGTTGCAGGTAAGTACCTAGGCGGTCGCTATTTTTCAGTGATTGCACATGTAATATATCGGTGGCGAGTGCACGGCGGAAGCTAAGCCATGCCGTGGTATTTTCCGGTATGCTCATCTGATCGGCCTGTTGCAACAGATCCAGAACCACGGCCGGATCCCTTCCCAGAAACAGCAGTTGCTGAGCCGTTTGAACATTGAAGCGTACCTCAGCAAGCACCAGGCTGGCTGGTGTTACGAAAGTACTGGAAGGTGGTGGTTGTGTCGCCACTGTGTGCAGGGGAGGGGGTGGCGAAAATGTTACAGCGTGGATGTGCGTGGGAGTCTCTTCCTGCAAGGCCTGCCGGATCAGGTGTATTGTTTCAGTCCGGTGCATGAGGAGCCACAACGCCATGCCTGACAGTCCGGCGAGAAGCAGCAGCAAAAGAAAACGCAATAAGGTCCGTAGCATTGCTCAGTGTTCCACGTTAGTTGGCAGGCACTGGTGCTGCATGCAGTGATAATGCTGCAGTGCGCTCACCAGATCTTCGTCTGCGACCGTGTCTGCAGAATAGACTCGACGCGCACCGAGCGCCAGTAAGTGATTCTGGATTCGGGTGCTGACGACCAGCAGTTGCGGGGTATTCCAGAAAGGCCCGGCGCAATTTTTCCACTGTAGTGCCGTATCCAGACTGGCAAGAATGACCCAGTGGGGGGGGGTTGTCAGCAGCAGTTGAGAAATGGCAGCAGCGGCGTGCTCAGGAACTTGACGCTGGTAGACTTCAATATAATGGACGGTTGCACCATGTTGCCGTAGGGCCTCTGCTAACAAGGTTCTGCCACCGAGGCCTCGAATAATCCAGACCAGCGGGTGTTGCAAAAACCCCGGGAGCGCCAGCAGCCCTTCACTGGTGGCGGATTCGGGGATCTGTGCGTGCAGGCCCTGTGCAGACAGGCTTGCCTGGGTGGCCTGACCAACGGCGTAGATTGTGCAGGTCTTAAGCCGTTGCTGCAGTAATTTGGCCACTGGCGGTAACCCATAGCGCACGGCGGCCGAACTGACAAATACCAGGGCGGGCAATTCCATCCCGGGATTGGGCGGCAGCGAAATTGGAACCGGTTGCAGGTGCAGCAACGGAATACAGTTGACGCAGGCACCTTGCCGTAGAAGCGCCCGAATCAGGCCGTTACAGCGTTCCTGCGGTCGAGTGACCAGTACCGACTGTCCGGATAAGGTCGGAGTGAACTCATTCATACAAAGCCTGAAGCAGGGAGGCTGCACCTTGTTGCAGTAAATCCTCCGCTACACGGTTGCCCAGTGCACTGGCCTCTGTGGCAGGTGCACGATGTTCAGCCCGCAGAATCTGTTGCCCATCGGCAGAACCCACTAATCCGCGGAGCACTAAATAATCCCCATGCTGCTGTGCAAATCCCGCAATAGGTACCTGACAGCCCCCGTGAAGACGAAAGTTCATGCTGCGCTCCGCCAAAACACACTGCTGTGTTACTGTATCCTGCAAGGACTGCAGGCGCTGCAGCAATGGCTGATTGTCCAGACGACACTCCAGACCAACGGCTCCCTGGCCTACGGCGGGTAACATAATGGTTTCGGGGAGTTTTTCCCGGATATGTTGCTCAAGTTCCAGACGCAATAACCCGGCAGTGGCGAGAATGATGGCCTCGTATTCGCCACGTTGCAAGCGCTCCAGACGGGTTTGAACGTTCCCCCGCAAATCCAGAATGCGCAAATCCGGGCGTAAGGCACGTAACTGGCATTGGCGTCTCAGGCTGGAAGTGCCCACCCGGGCACCCAAGGGTAAGGTTTGTAGCGTTGCATGATGCAGACTGAGAAATGCATCTCTGGGGTCTTCACGTCGGCAGATCGCCGCCAACCCTAATCCC